>JANTGE010000023.1 GCA_024763085.1 Acidimicrobiia bacterium | reverse complement strand
ACCAGCTCGTCGAGGAGGCGGGCGTCGGTCGCGGTCGGCACGGTGCCGGAGATGTGGACGATGCCATCCTTGACCTGCACGTCGAGCGCGTCGGGTTCGAGGAGCAGCACCCGGCGGATGATGTCTTCGCGAATCTCATCTTCGATGACGTCGTCTGGCCGGGTGAACACGGCAACCACGTCGGCCCGTGAAATGATGCCGACGAGTTTGCCGGACTCGTCGACGACCGGCAGTCGCTTGACATGGTGGTGGGCCATCATGCGTGCCGCCTCGGTGACGGTCGCCTCGGGAAAGATGACGACCGGATCGGTCGACATGACCTCACCGACGGTCTCGGCCTCCACCACACTGTCGCACTCGTCGAGCATGGCATTGAGGAGGCGCCGGCGACTTCGGTCGGCCTCCCGTTCGAGGAAGTCGGCTTCGGTGATGATGCCGACGAGCGTCCCGGAGCTGTCGACGACCGGCAAACCGGAGACTCCTGCCCGCACCATCGTTCGGGCGGCGTCTTTGAGCGACTCGTCCGGGCGAGCCGTCAGTACATCCATCGTCATGATGTCGAGCACTCTCATTCGCATGGGCCTTTCACGACGAGCACATCACACGAGGCGAGGTGCACGATCCGGTGGCTGGTGCTGCCGAGCATGAGGGCGGCCAGCTCGCCGCGTCCCCGAGAGCCGACGACGATCATGTCGGCGGCCTGCGCTTTGGCGTACTCGACGAGCGTGTCCGGCGGGTAGCCGTTCAAATCAACCTTCACAACGTCCCGCCCGGACGCCTCCAGCACCGGGTCGGTGGCATCCCACACCATCTTGCGCTGCACGACCTCGAACGCGTCGAGGTCGGCCGGGACTCGGCTCAACACGCCGAGCAGCGACGCCGGCAAATGCACGACATGGACGACGTGCAACTCGGCGTCGAACACGTCGGCGAGCTCCAAAGCCCGCCGCAGTGCTCGTAACGAGTGATCCGAACCGTCGACTCCGATGACGAGTTTCATGACAACGCATCTCCCCACTGCTCAGGCGGGTACTCCCGCTCTTTTCGGGCGGCCAGCCGGGCCGCGTAGGCGGCGGCCTCCGTCCGACGGGTCATGCCGAGTTTGTTCAACAGATTCGAAACGTAGTTCTTCACCGTCTTCTCCGCGAGGAACATCTCCTCGGCGATCTCTTTGTTCGTCAGGCCGTCGGCGATGAGATCGAGAATTTTGCGCTCCTGTTCGGACAGCCGTCCAATCAGCGGATCCGTCGGTTCGTCCCCGCGAATCCGTCGGAAAACGTGCTCGGTCATGGTGGCGTCGAGCAGCGACTCGCCCGCCCCGACACGACGGATGCTGGTGATGAGCTGATCGGCGTCGACTCGCTTGAGCACGTAGCCGGACGCTCCGGCGACGATCGAAGCGAACAGCGCCTCTTCGTCGGCGAAAGAGGTGAGCATGAGCACCTTGATCTCTGGCCACCGAGCCCGGATCTCGCGGCACGCTTCGATACCGCTGCCGTCAGGCAGTCGAACATCCATCACGATGACCTCGGGTGAGTCGAATCCCGCACGTCTGATGGCTTCTTCCACCGACCCTGCTTCCCCGACGATCTCGAGATCGTCTTCACCGGACAGCAGCGTGACCAGTCCGGCCCGCACAACCTCATGATCGTCGACGATGAGAATCCTCACCGATGTCCTCCTTGCAGGCCTCAGGCTACCGGACTGGATCGCCCATCGGTCGCACCGGTGAGTAGCCTGGGCCCGTGGCCGAATCAACGGTACCTATGGCACACATCACGGACCTGGTTCGCGCCGCGTCGGTGGTGGCCAGCCAAACAGAGCTTACGTCGATCCTCGAGGCCGTCGTCGAGACCGGCATGGAACTCACCGGCGCTCCGTTCGGAGCGCTCGGCGTCCTCGGTGAAGACGGATCGCTGATCCAGTTCGTTCATCGGGGACTTCCCGATGGGATGGTCGAACGTATCGGCCATCCGCCCGAGGGCAGAGGCCTGCTGGGTGCGATCACATGGACCGACCAGCCGCTTCGACTCGACCGTGTCTCCGACCACCCCGAAGCGGCGGGGTTCCCGTCAGCCCATCCGTCGATGGAGAGCTTTCTCGGGGTCTCCATCCGCATCGGCGATCAGGTGTTCGGCAACCTCTATCTGGGTGGCAAAGACGGAGGGTTCACCGACCGTGACGAGGCGCTCATCGAGTCCCTTGCGGTCATCGCCGGAACCGCCATCTCGACCATTCGGGTGCAGGGCCGCCTGCGGCGAGCGGCCGTGCTCGAAGATCGGCAACGCATCGCCCGAGACTTGCACGACTCCATCATCCAGGACCTATTCGCCGTCGGGTTGACCCTGCAGATGCTCGGGGCGAAAACTGAAGACGAGGAACTGCGCCGCTCCATCAAGGAGGCAGCGGACCAACTCGACGCCTCGATTGCGGCGCTCCGTAGGTTCATCTTCGATCTCCGGCCGCCCGTCTGGGGGACCCGGGACCTGAAACAGGAGCTGTCTGAACTGTTGGGACGCCTGGCAGTTCCCTACGACGCCAGCGTCGCGATCGGAGTCACCGGGCCGGTCGAAGACTTACCGGCAGAACTGGTCGAAGCCGTCGTCCAAGTGGTTCGAGAGGCGGCGTCCAATGCCCTACGACATGCCCGTTCAGATCTGGTGTCGGTGTCGATCAGCCGGGGCGTCGACCGCCTGCTCGTCACGGTGACCGACCACGGAATCGGCTTCGACGTCGATACGACGCCACGCGGCATGGGACTGGAAAACATCCGATCGAGAGCCGAGGCTGCCGGGGGCGAAGCGGAGATCGTCAGCAAGCCAGGTGAAGGCACCACCGTCCGGGTGGTGCTTCCCGTGTGAGATTCGCCGGAGCTATGGCCACACCGATGCACCATACGTTTCGATGATGCGCGTAGCATCAGAGAGAACAAAGGAGCGACGATGCAACTCAGCGAGGAGTCGAGAGCGGAGATTCTCCCCCTCCTCAACCGGGTCCACGGCCAGATCGCCGGGATAGCCCGCATGCTCGAAGAAGGACGCGACTGCACCGACGTGGTCGTCCAGATCGCGGCGGCGTCGAAGGCCCTCGACAAGATCGGCTTCAAGTTGTTGGCGGCGAACCTGCGATCGTGTCTCTCGGACGACGAAGGGACCGCCGAAGGCGACGAGAAGACCCTGGAGCGCCTCTTCATGACGCTGGCATGAAGGAAGTAGACGCCCGTGGGTCGTACTGTCCCGGTCCGCTCATGGAGCTGATCTCCGTGATCAGGGCTGCCGAGATCGGGGAGCAGATCTCTCTGCTGAGCAGCGAGCCCGACTCGCTCCGCGACGTACCCAAGTGGGTCGCCAACGCGGGCCACACCCTCCACGAGGTCGATCAGATCGACGAGTCGACGTGGCGGTTCATCATCACCGTGGAACGCTGATCCGCCCGTTCGGGGCCTGAACCCTCGGCGGCTATCCTGGCCTCTCACGACCGAGGAGACCAGGGCATGAAACCCATCATCACGACGGTCGACGGGAACGAAGCCGCCGCCTACATCGCGCACAAGACCAACGAAGTCGTCGCCATCTATCCGATCACACCGGCGTCCCCGATGGGAGAACTGGCCGACGCGTGGTCGGCGAAGGGCCGTCAGAACATCTGGGGCCAGGTCCCCGAAGTGATCGAGATGCAGTCCGAGGCCGGCGCCTCCGGCGCTGTGCACGGTTCGCTCCAGGCAGGAGCCCTGACGACGACCTTCACCGCCTCGCAAGGTCTGCTGCTCATGATTCCGAACATGTACAAGATCGCCGGCGAGCTGCTCCCCACCGTCTTCCACATTGCTGCCCGGACCGTCGCCACCCACGCGTTGTCCATCTTCGGAGATCACTCCGATGTGATGGCCGTCCGGGGTGCCGGTTGGAGCATGCTGGCGTCCGGGTCCGTCCAGGAAGCCCACGATATGGCGCTCATCGGCCAGGCCGCCACCTTGGCGTCGCGGGTGCCGGTGCTGCACTTCTTCGACGGTTTCCGCACCTCACACGAGCTGAACAAGGTCGAACTGGTGTCCGACGACGTGATCCGGGCCATGATCGACGACGAACTGGTACGAGCCCACCACGACCGCCGGTTGAACCCCGAGCATCCGGTGCTGCGCGGCAGCGCGCAAAACCCCGATGTGTTCTTCCAGGCCCGCGAAGCCGTCAACCCGTTCTACCTCGCTGCACCCGGCCACATCCAGGCGGCCATGGACCGCTACGCCGAACTGACCGGGCGCCACTACCACCTGTTCGACTACTTCGGTGATCCCGAAGCCGAGCGGGTCATCATCCTCATGGGATCCGGCATCGGTGCCGTCCACGAAACGGTCAAGAAGCTCAACGCCGACGGCGAACGGGTCGGCATGATCGCGGTGCGGGCCTACCGTCCGTTCTCTGCCGACGCGCTGATTGCGTCCCTTCCGTCGACCACCAAATCGATTGCTGTCCTCGACCGCACCAAGGAACCGGGCGCTCTGGGAGAACCGCTCTACCTGGACATCGTCACCGCGGTCGCCGAGGAGACCGCCGCCGGCCGCGTCGCCTGGGACACTACCCCTCGCATCGTCGGCGGACGCTACGGCCTGTCGTCGAAGGAGTTCTCCCCGCCGATGGTCGCGGGGATCTTCGAGGAGCTCAAAGAGCCCGAGCCGAAGAACCACTTCACCGTCGGCATCGTCGATGACGTCACCGGAACCAGCCTTCGCCCGGTCGAAGGATTCAGCACCGAACCCACCGAACGGACCCGTGCGGTGTTCTTCGGTCTCGGAAGTGACGGCACCGTCGGAGCGTCCAAGAACTCGGTCAAGATCATCGGCGAGAACACCGACCTGTACGCCCAGGGCTACTTCGTGTACGACTCGAAGAAGGCCGGGGCGGTCACGGTGTCCCACCTCCGCTTCGACGAAGCCCCCATCGAGTCGACGTATCTGATCACGGAAGCGGATTTCGTCGCCTGTCACCAGTTCGTGTTCCTGGAGAAGATGGAGATGCTCCACCTTGCCAGGGAAGGGGCGACGTTCCTGCTCAACAGTCACTATCCGGCCGACGAGGTGTGGAACCACCTGCCGGCGGAGGCCCAGCGGCAGATCATCGACAAGCACCTGAAGTTCTATGTGGTCGACGGCTACAAGGTGGCCCGCGAGGCCGGCATGCCGGGACGCATCAACACCGTCATGCAGACGTGCTTCTTCGCCCTCGCCGGGATGCTTCCGAAAGAACAGGCGATCGACGAGATCAAGAAGGCGATCACCAAGACCTACGGCAAGTTCGGCGAATCGGTGCTGCAGAAGAACTTCAACGCCGTCGACAGCGCCCTCGATGGTCTCGTCGAGGTGCCAGTTCCCTCCGAGGCGACGTCGACGATTCACATGCGTCGGCCGGTGCCCGAAGAGGCCCCCGATTTCGTGCAGCGGGTCACCGCGATGATGCTTGCCGGCAAAGGGGACCTACTTCCGGTAAGCGCCATGCCGATCGACGGAACGTTCCCGACGGCGACGACGCGCTGGGAGAAGCGCAACATCGCCGAGGAGATCCCGATCTGGGATCCGGAGATCTGCATCGACTGCGCCAAGTGTGCCCTGGTGTGTCCACATGCGGCCATCCGCATGAAGGTCTACGACCCCGAGTTCCTGGTCGGAGCGCCCGACACGTTCAAGACCAAAGAGTGGCGAAGCCGGGAACTGCAGGGTATGAACATGACCATCCAGGTGGCCCCGGAAGATTGCACCGGATGCGGTGTGTGCGTCGACGTGTGCCCGGCGAAGTCGAAAGAGATCGTCCGGCACAAGTCGATCAACATGCGTCCCCATCTCGAACACGTCGAGGAGGAGAAGGCCAATTTCGACTTCTTCCTGTCACTGCCGGAGATGGACCGCAAGCAGGTCAAAGTCGACACGGTGAAAGGCTCGCAGATGCTGCAGCCGCTGTTCGAGTTCTCCGGCGCCTGTGCCGGGTGTGGCGAAACGCCGTACATCAAGCTCATGACGCAACTGTTCGGCGATCGGACGGTCATCGCCAACGCGACCGGATGCTCGTCGATCTACGGAGGCAACCTGCCGACCACACCGTACACGGTCAACAACGACGGTCGAGGCCCCGCATGGGCGAACTCGCTGTTTGAAGACAATGCCGAATACGGTTTCGGCATGCGGTTGGCCATCGATGCCGAGGTCAACTTGGCCCGGCACCTCGTCGGGAAGCTGTCTGGCATCATCGGCGAACGCCTCAGCGGCGAGATCCTCGAGGCAGAACAGTCTGACGAGGCCGGCATCGAGGCTCAGAGGGTACGGGTCGCGGCCCTGAAAGAGCGGCTCGCCCACGTCGAAGACGAGGATGCGAAGACGTTGCTGTCCATCGCCGACGCGCTCGTCCGGCAAAGCGTGTGGATCGTCGGTGGTGACGGCTGGGCCTACGACATCGGGTTCGGGGGGCTCGACCACGTGCTGGCGTCGGGCCGCGATGTCAACATCCTGGTGCTGGACACCGAGGTGTACTCGAACACCGGTGGCCAGGCGTCGAAGGCGACACCCCGCGCCGCCGTCGCCAAGTTCGCTGCCGGTGGGAAACGGGTCGCGAAGAAGGACCTCGGCATGATCGCCATGGCGTACGGCAACGTGTACGTGGCCCAGATCGCCATCGGGGCCAACAACGTCCAGGCGGTGAAAGCCTTCGCCGAAGCCGAGGCGTATCCGGGGCCTTCGATCATCATCGCCTACAGCCAATGCATTGCCCACGGCATCGACATGGCGACCGGCATGACGCATCAGGGCGAGGCGGTGTCAAGCGGCTTCTGGCCGCTCTTCCGGTTCGATCCGACGAAGGCGGATCACCATCCGTTCCGGTTGGACAGCCGGGCACCGACGATCCCCTTCGAAGAGTTCGCCAACAAAGAAGCCCGATTCGCCATGCTCAAACGCACCGATCCGGAGACGGCGAAGTGGCTGTTCGGACTGGCCCAGGAGGACATCAACGACCGCTGGGCCTACTACGAGCAGCTCGCAGGGGTGGAACGGATCATTCCTGAAGGAGTGGAGGCAACGACATGAGCGTCGATCTCGGCACCACCTATCTCGGGCTGCGTCTGGCCCACCCGATCGTCCCTTCCGCATCTCCACTGGCCGGCGACCTCGACGGCCTTCGTGCCCTCGAGGCGGCCGGCGCCCCGGCGGTGGTGCTTCCGTCGCTGTTCGAAGAACAGATCGAACACGAAGAGATGGAGATTCAGCGGCTGATGGAGTTCGGCGCCGACTCGACCGGAGAGGCCACGTTCGGTTACTTCCCCGAAATGGTGGACTACAACACGGGACCGGGTGCCTACCTGAAACTCATCGAAGACGCAGCCGGGACGCTGGACATTCCGGTGATTGCCAGCCTCAACGGCCGGACGAGCGGCGGGTGGACCTCATACGCAAAACGGATGCAGGACGCCGGCGCGTCGGCGCTTGAGCTCAACATCTACTTCGTTCCTTCGGATCCCGGCCAAGCCGGCCAGGAGGTAGAGCAGCAGTATCTCGATCTCGTGACCCAGGTCGCCGAGTCGGTCGACATTCCGGTGACCGCCAAGATCGGCCCGTATTTCAGTGCCATGGCGAACATGGGGGTGCGGCTCGTCGAAGCCGGTGCCGCCGGCCTGGTGATCTTCAACCGATACCTCATGCCGGATATCGACCTCGACAAGCTCGAGGTGGTTCCGAAGCTGGAGCTGTCGACACCATCGGAGCTGCGACTGCCGCTCCGTTGGGTAGCGATCCTCCGTGACGCCGTCGACGCTTCTCTGGCGCTGACGAGCGGCGTGCACACGGCCGAAGACGCCATCAAGGCGATCCTCGTCGGATCGGATGCGGTGATGCCGGCATCGGCGCTGCTGCGCAACGGTCCCTCCTATCTGGGGACGCTGCTGGATGGGGTTCGGTCGTGGCTCGAGGAGCACGAGTACGCGTCGGTAGAGCAGGCGAAAGGATCGCTGAGCCGAGGCGCCGCACCTACGCCGGAGGCGTTCGAACGGTCCAACTACATGCAGGCGTTGGTGAGCTACACCGGCCCGGCGGTCTAGCCGCGTTCCAATCTCGACACGGCGATACCTGGTACTCGGTACCTGGTTCCAGGTCGTGGGTTATGAGTCGTGGGTCGGAGCCCCCGGATGGAGAGACCGAATCGCCGCGGCCCAGAACTCAAAACCCAATACTCAAAACTCGAGACCGTACTGGCGTTAGCCATCACTCGTCCTTCGCGGCGGTGAACCCTTCCGTCTTGTCCGGGTCGCCGCGCCACACGATGTATGAGTAGACGAGCGCCACGATCAGGATCCCGATGGTGCCGCCGATGACGAGCCACACCATCACCAAGGGCACGTCGAAGAACGCCAGCAGGATCATGGCGACACCAAGCACGATGAACAGCCTGCCGACGAGCCGGTGGGTCTTGTTCCATGACAGCTCACTCGTCAAGGTCCACGGGGTTCGAACGCCCATGAGGAAATTGGATCGGATCTTGCCCATGTAGTTGCCGATGACGATGAACATGAGGCCGACCAGGCCGGCGACGACCATCATCATGTCGACCGTCTGCCCCGGCACGGCGCTCACCACCGCGGCACCGTGGATGCCTGCGAGCACGGTCAGCGTCACCATCCAGATGGCGAGAAATGCTCGATGCGACTGCAGCAGATGGGTGCGTCTCGGCTCGATCTTGGGGAGGGCGGCAAAGAGGGCAGCAACGGCGACCGTGATGATCGGCATGAGCCACAACCCTTCGAAACGCGATCCGTACCGATCGGGTGTGCCGGTGGCGTCGAAGTGGACCGGAATCTCGGCCCCTGCCGGGATCCTGGCGTTTGCCCAGATACTGAATCCCACCATCACCGCAAGGATCAGCAAGCTCCACCACGCCCCTACTTGCACGGCCCGTCTGATGTCCTGGGCCTCGTCGTTCATCGCTCGCCTCCTCGGTTACCCAAGAGTTCCATCAGCGCCATCAGCGTTTCTTCCATGACCGAGACGTTGAGGCTATACACGATCGTTCGCCCTCGCCGCTCGGACGTCACCAGCCCCGCATCTCGCAATACGTTGAAGTGGCCGGAGAGCGTTGGTTTCGCCAGGTCGAAGTGTTCGGCGATCTCCCCCGCGGTCATATCCCGCTCTCGCAAGAGCTGCAAGATGCGGCGTCGCGTAGGGTCGGCCAATGCTCGGTAGGCGCTGTTTTTCATTTCGTCACCTGCCGAAACGTTACCAGAACCTATTTGATCGGGTTGACCAAACCGGGAAGATCGACGAGTTCGGGGGTCCACCCTTCTTCGACCGGCTTCACCCGGATGCGGGCGTCGACGGCGACTGCGCCCTCCCCCGGTTCGAGCACCTTGACCGGGTTGAGGTCCATTTCTGCAATCTCCGGCACGGCCTCGGCGAGGGCCGACACCCGCAAGATGAACTCCTCGACGGCGGCGATGTCACCGGGTGGGTACGACCGATAACCTTCGAGAAGCTTCGCCGACTTGATCGAGCGAACCATGTCGGCGGCCTCGAGATCGGTCACCGGGTTGATGCGGAACGCCACATCGCCAACCAGTTCGACGAGGACGCCGCCCATGCCGAATACGATCAGAGGACCGAACGCCGGGTCCTCGGTCATGCCGATCAGCACCTCATGGCCACCTTTGACCATCTGCTGCACCAGTACCCCTTCGGCGTCGTCGACCGATGCGGTCACCTTCTCGAACGCTTCCCGAACGGCCTGTTCCCCTTGCACACCGAGGACCACGCCGCCGACGTCGGACTTGTGGAGAGCCGAAGGAGAGACGACTTTGAGCACGACCTGGGTCCCGAGCTGTCTGGCGAACTCGACCGCTTCGTCTGGAGTCTGCACCACCTTCGACGGAGGCAGGCACATCCCGAATGCACAGAGGATCTTGTCGACTTCGTCGGGTTCGAGCCAGCCTCCTTCGTCACCGAGGCGGGCCAGTGCCTCCTGGGCGACGCGGCGCGCCTCGTCAGGATGCACATCATCGAACTCGGGGATCTTCCCCTCGGGCTTGGCAAGCCACTCGCCGTATTCGACGACTCTGGCCAGCGCCAGTGCTGCTGCCTCAGGAAACTCATACGTCGGAATCTGAATCTGGTCATCGGCCAGCAGCCGGGCCGGATCCTCGGACGACATGAACACCGACAACAGCGTCTTGCCGCCTTTGTGGCCGGCGCCGGCGGCGCGCACGACCTCGGCGATGTCGCGCTCTTGGCCGGGCGCGACCGGGATGTAGCTGACGATGAGCGTGTCGATCTCATCTGACTCGAGGAGCGTCTCGATGCAATGCCGGTACTCGTCTGGTCCGGCGCCGGCCACCATGTCGACCGGGTTCCGGGCGGACGCTTCGGGAGACAGGACCTCACGAAGCCGGGTTTGCAGCTCTTCAGAGAACTCCGGCATGGTGAGACCGTTGGACTCGATGGCATCGGCAGCGAGGATGCCGGGTCCACCCCCGTTGGTGACGACTCCGACCCGGCGACCCTTGGGCACCGGCTGATTGGACAGCAACGCCGCGACGTCGAACAGCTCTTCGAGGGTCGCGGTACGGATCACCCCGGCCTGATGGAACAGGGCGTCCACGGCGACGTCGACCGAGGCGAGGGCACCGGTGTGACTGGAAGCCGCCCGGCTCCCGGCCTTGGTGCGTCCAGACTTGACCGCCACGATCGGCTTCTTTCTGGCGATCCGACGGGCCAGACGCCCGAACCTGCGTGGATTGCCGAACGACTCCAGATAGAGAACGATGACGTCGGTGGCAGGGTCGCCTTCCCAGTAGAGCAACAGGTCGTTACCGGAGATGTCTGCCTTGTTGCCGACCGACACGAACGACGAGATGCCGATGTTCTGCTGACGGGCATAGTCGAGAATGGCGATCCCGAGGGCACCGGACTGACTCGACATGGCGACGTTGCCCACGGGGGGAAAGATCGGAGCGAACGTTCCGTTCACCGAGACTTTCGGATCGGTGTTGAGCACACCCATGCAGTTGGGCCCCACCATCCGCATGCCGGCGGCACGGGCGGCTTCGACGAGCTCCCGTTCGAGTTCGGCACCTTCCGGCCCCACCTCAGAGAACCCGGCGGAGATGACGACCAGGCCTCGAACCCCCTTCTCGGCGCACTCCCTGACCACCGGCACCACGTGCTTGGCCGGCACCACGATGAACGCCAGATCGACCGGATCGGGGATGTCGAGCACGGTCGGATAGGCGCGAACGGAGTGGACGAACGTAGCGGTCGGGTTGACCGGGTAGATAGGCCCGGAAAACCCCTGCGAAATCAGATTGTGAAAGAGCCGCCCACCGATCGAGTCGGGACGCCGCGAAGCGCCGATCACCGCGATCGAGCGTGGATAGAAGATCGGTCCGATCGACGCGGCGACAGCTCTCCGCTCCCGTTCCTCTTCGGCGGCACGGGAGTCCGGCGACGGAGCCACCGGAAACGACACCGAGTAGACGCCCTCTTCCATCGTTCGTTCGATCTTGTAGCCGGAGTGACGAAACATGCGGATCATCTGGACGTTGTCAGGCAAGACATAGGCGCTGAAGCCTTCGATGCCGTGGGTGCGCGCATACGCGGTCATGATCTGCAGCAGCTGGGTGCCGATACCACGGTTCTGATGGGCGTCTTCTACCGCAAACGCGACTTCGGCGATCTTCGGGTTGTCCTTCTCCCGCTCGTAGCGTCCGACGCCGATCATCTTGTCGTCGAGCAGAACGACGAACGCCATCCGACTGTCGTAGTCGACGTTGCAGAAGTACTCGAGCTCTTTCGGAGTGAGTTCGTCCTTCTCTTGGAAGAACCGGAAGTACCGGGACTGGGGCCCCATCCGTTGAAACAGGCCGTTGAGCAGTTCGGTGTCCTCGGGGCGAATCGGGCGGATGTGTACGACGCCGCCGTCGCGCAGCACGGCATCGACTTCGAATTCTGACGGGTACTTGCCCATGTTTCCTCCTCAGCCCCGATTCTGGCAGACGCGGCGACGTCGGCTGCCGGTACCATCGTGCCCATGGACGAGATCCTCTGGCAGCCATCGAATCCTGAAGACACCCTGTTGGCACGCTTCATGCGTGAACTTCCCCACCGGCCGAAGACCTACGAGGAGTTGTGGGAGTGGTCGACCGACGACCTCGCCGGCTTTTGGCAGGCGGTGTGGGACTTCACCGGCGTCATCGCCTCGGTCCCGCCGGAGCGGCCGGTCGGCGCTGTAGGGATGCCGGGCACCGAATGGTTTCCGGGCGCCCGTCTGAATTACGCCGAGAATCTGCTGCGACGTCGCGACGACACGCCGGCGGTTATCAACGCCGCCGAAGGCCGCGACACCGAGGTGATCTCGTGGGCGGATCTGGTTCGCAGGGTCGCCCGGGTCGAGGCCAACCTGAAGGCGCTCGGTGTCGAAGTTGGCGACCGGGTTGCTGGGATCGTTCCCAACAACGTCGAGGCGCTCGTCGCCATGTTGGCCACCTCGGCGATCGGCGCCATCTGGTCGTCGTGCTCGCCGGACTTCGGACCGCTCGGGATCATCGACCGGTTCGGACAGATCCAGCCGAAGGTGCTCATCACCGCCGACGGCTACCGCTACAACGGCAGGACGTTCCACCTGGAGGAACCCGTCCGGGCCGTCGTCGAACGGCTCGAAGGGTTGGAGCGGCTCGTCGTCATCGACTTCGCCGGGCTGGGACTGGACGTCGACGCACCGACGATGACTTGGGAGGATCTCGAGACAGGCGAAGCCACCGAGCCGGAGTTCGAACAGCTCCCGTTCGATCATCCGCTGTTCATCATGTACTCGTCGGGTACGACCGGGCCACCGAAGAGCATCGTGCACGGCGCCGGCGGAACCCTGTTGAAACACCTGTCCGAACACCAGTTGCACTCCGACATCCGACCCGGCGACGTGGCCTTCTGGTTCACGACGTGCGGCTGGATGATGTGGAACTGGCTGGTCAGCGCGCTGGCCTCGCAGGCCACGCTGGTGCTCTACGACGGCAGTCCGTCCTTCCCGGACCTGACCGTCTTGTGGCAGCTGGCCGAAGACGCCGGCATCACCCACTTCGGGACCAGTCCGAAGTTCCTCCAAGCGTGCGCGAACGCCGGCATCGTCCCGAAGGACATCGTCGACCTGGCCAAGCTCCGTTGGCTGGGGTCGACCGGGATGCCGCTCAACCCGAAACAGTTCGACTGGGTGTACGAGAACGTCAAACCCGACGTGCAACTCGCTTCCGTGTCGGGCGGCACCGACATCATCGGATGTTTCGCCCTCGGCGTGCCGATCCTGCCGGTCCGCCGCGGCCAGCTACAGGCCCGCGGCCTCGGCATGGCCGTCGAATCGTGGGACGACGAAGGCAACCCCCAGATCGGCCAAAAAGGCGAGCTGGTGTGCACCAAGCCGTTCCCGTCGATGCCAGTGAGCTTCTGGAACGACCCGGACGGCTCCAGATACCGGGCCGCATACTTCGAGGCCTTCCCCGGCGTGTGGACCCATGGCGACTTCATCGAGATTCGGCCGCACGGCGGGGTCATCATCTACGGACGCTCCGACACCACCTTGAACCCGTCCGGGGTTCGGATCGGTACTGCCGAGATCTACCGGGCGATCGAACCGATGCCGGAGATCGACGACTCGATCGTCGTCGGCCATCAGACCGAAGATGACGTCGAGGTGATCCTGTGCGTGCAGCTCGCCGACGGTTACGTCCTCGACGACGACCTGCGGAGGCGCATCCGTGACCGGATTCGCTCCGAGACGTCACCGCGCCACGTACCAAAGCGGATCTTCGCCGTCACCGACATCCCGTACACGATCAGCGGCAAGAAGGTCGAGAAGGCGGTGATGAAGGTGCTCGCCGGCGAGCCGGTCACCAACCGGGACGCGTTGAAGAACCCGGAGTCGCTGGACCAGTACGCACAGCTGCTGAAGTAGCGGGCTCGCCCGCTACTGAGTGATGGGTCATGGGTCATGGGTCACGGGTAGGGGGCGCCGGTGCAACCACCGACAACCCAAGGCCCAAGACTCAGAACCCAAGACTCACAACCTGATTCAGATCTGCAATCCCGCCAGGTCGGCCATCGTGAACGGCTCTTCGAGTTCGGGTACGAACGTGGCATGGTCGGCGACTTGCGCCTCGAGGTCGTCGCCCAGTCCGGTGTCGATCAGCACCCGCGCGATCCGAACGAGCTCATCGTGCACCATCTGCACATACAACTCCCGGCTGCGTTCATCGTTGGCTACTCCACGCATCTCGAAGTAGTCGCCGACGTTGATGGGCGTCTTGAGGACGACGACCGGCGCCCCGCCATCGTCGTGTTCCAGGCGGCCTCTGATCGTCGACTCGTAGTACATGGGCAGCAGGTCTTCGTGGCCGATGTTCCACAGGCGCTCATATGGGCGGTGCACGAACAGGTCGACCCGCCCTTTCTCGTCGACGCCGATAGCGAAGACGCATCCGGGAACCTCGGCTTCCGACTTCTGATAGTCGGCCATGACCTCCTGCCCGACCGGCCGGCTGACATCGGCCGCCTTGGGCCGTTCCTGTGCGGCCCGCTCTTTCGGCCGCGGCAAGTCGTATTCGGCGCACAGCGACGCACGCTTCGGGGGTGGCTCGACGCCTTCTAGAAGCGGCAGCCGTACCTGGATGGTGGTGCCGACTCCTTGCTGACTGTCGATCGTCAGCTCGCCTCCAAAGTCGGCGACGGTCTGGCGAACGAACACGAACCCGAGCGAATGCAGCTCTCCGTCGAGCGACTCCCGGTCGGCGAGCAGCTGGGCGATCTTCTCCGGTGGCATGCCTGAGCCGTCGTCACGGACCGTCAGGGTGACGAAACCGGCGTCGACCACGTCTTCGACCTCGATGACGCCGACATGCTTGCCATCCATGGCGTCGACCGAGTTCATGATGAGGTTGAAGTACATCCTGCGGAAGCGGTGGCGGTTTCCGCCAAGGGTTGCATGGTCGAGCCTGCCCAGGCGAAGCTCGACGCGGGCGGCTCCCTTCTCCGTCACATAGCCGTAGACGACGTTGCGGACGTAGTCCTCCAGCTCGTCGGCGAGGTCGAACACCTCGTAGACATCTTCGTTGTTGCGCTCGGCCCAGAAATGCTCGATCCGGTAGTAGACGCCGCACAGCCAGCGGATCGAATTGCGATAGTGGCTGCGGGAGCGAACCGTACGTGAGTCGGGCGGCAGGAGCGACATCGCCTCTTCGATATGCACCCAGAGCGGATGCAGGATGATTTCGCAAAGATCGTAGATGCTCCGGATGTAGGCGTTCCCAGCCTCGAGCACCGCCTCGGGACCCGCGAACAACTTCACCGCGTCGGAGTACGCCTCGTAGGCTGCTCGCAGTGCGACGGCCCGGTTTCGAAGCTCGCGAAGCTCCTCACCGTGGATCACCTTGGCTTCGGTGACGCCGTAGAGCTCCAGATCGGTGTCGAGACCGACATGGAAGTGGATGATCTCATCGATGAACCGCTCGACCCGCAGGTCGTGGATGAGGAACTTGACCTCGGCGACGTCCCGCTTGATGCCCTGGAGGTGGTCGACCATGTGGGCGGCATGATAGGCGTACGCCGGCTCTTGGCGCAGGGCTGGGAGCGACGACACCGCGACGTACCATTGACGCATGTCCGAGTCGCAGATCGCCTCCCTACTCGCCGAGTTGGCGGTCCTGTTCATCGCCGCGTACCTGCTCGGCGCCGGCTTCTCGCGACTCCGCATCCCGCCGATCCTGGCCGCGCTGTTCGTCGGCATGGCCGCCCACTTCACCTTCCTCGGCGATGAACTCTCCTCCGGCGCCGGTGCCGACACGTTCACGGTGCTCGCCGAACTCGGCGTGTTGATCCTGCTGTTCTTCATCGGTGCCGAGGTGAACCTCGACGAGATGCGCCGATCGTCGAGCGACATTGTGTGGCTGACCGTGCTCAACACCGTCGCCCCGTTCATCCTCGGGGTCCTCGTCATGCTCCTGTTCGACTACGGGTGGGTGGTCGTCTTCGTCGTGGCGATGACCAGGATGCCGACGGCCGAGGCGGTGGTGGTACCGATCCTCGATGAGTTCGACATGGTCGACACGAACGTCGGCCGCCTCATCGTCGGCGCCGGCGTGCTCGACGATGTCATCGAGGTGTTCCTCGTCGCTTTCGTGTCGGTGTGGATCGGATCGGAGTCACCGGGCGGAGGCCCCTTGAAGGTTGCCGCGGGCCTCGTCGTCTTCGTCGCCGTGTCCTACCTGGCCCACCGCTGGGTCCTCCGCTGGCTCGATACGATCCTGCCCCGGCGGCCCCGCAACCTCATGCTGCTGTCGATCGTCGCCCTGTTCACCCTGGGCGGTATCGCCGACCTGGCCGGACTCGGTCTGGTCGTCGGGGCGATCACAGCCGGAGCGCTCATGCGACCGGTCCTCGAACGTGCTGGAGACGTCGGAAGCTCCGTCGACCAGACATTTCGGTCGGTCGCCTACGGGTTCCTGGGCCCGATCTTCTTCTTCTGGGTCGGGGTGCATGCCGACCCGCTCGGGATACTCGATGCACCCTGGCTGACGATATTGCTGTTCCTGGCGGCGTTCGTCGGCAAGCTGCTTGGCGTGTGGGCCATGGTGCCGATGGGCCGGATCGGCGGCCGGGAGGCATGGGCAATCGGGATCGGACTGAACTCGCGACTCACGACCGAGCTCATCGTCGCCCAGCTGCTGCTTGCCGCGGCACTCATCGACGTTCGGCTGTTCACCGCCCTGGTCGCAGCGTCGTCGCTGTCGACCGTACTGGTGCCACCCGTCTTCGCCGTCCTGCTTCGCCGATGGGGACCTGAACTGCGACAATCCACCCCATGAAGCCGTGGCATAGCCTGCCGGTCGCTGAGGTGCTCGACACGGTTGGATCCGATGCGAGCGCCGGCCTGTCCAGCGACGAAGTAGCGCGCCGCCGGGCCGACGTCGGTCCCAACCGGATCGAGGAGGTGCGGCCGGTCCGCTGGTACCAGGTACTGGGCCGCCAATTCACCGACGTCCTCATCATCATCTTGCTCGTCGCCGCGGCGATCTCGCTGGCAGTCGGTGAGGTTGCCGACGCCATCACCATCCTCATCATCGTCGTCCTGAACGGCATCCTCGGCTTCGTGCAGGAGTGGAAGGCCGAACAGGCCCTCGAAGCGCTCCGCGGCATGCTCTCGCCGACCTGCACCGTCGTGCGGGACGGCTCCCCGGTAGAAGTGGACAGCGTCGACCTGGTGCCGGGCGACATCGTGCTGCTCGAGATCGGCGACCGGGTGCCGGCCGATCTTCGCCTGGTCGAGAGCCTCAACCTGAAGGTCGACGAGTCGGCCCTCACCGGCGAGTCGGCATCGGTCCATAAAGACGTGGAACCTGTTCCTGAGGACGCCGATCTGGCCGAGCGATCCTCCATGGTGTGGATGGGCACCAACGTCACCAACGGCCGAGCCAAAGGGGTTGTCGTGGCGACCGGCATGGACACCGAGTTCGGCAAGATCGCAAGACTCACCCAGAGTCTCGGCCACGAGCCAACACCGCTGCAACGCAAACTGGCCGTGCTCGGCAAACAGCTCGGCGTCGTATCGATCCTCATCTCGGCGGCGGTAGCCATCGTCGGACTGCTGCTCGGCAAAGACCCGGTCGAAATGCTGCTGACCGGCATCTCCCTCGCCGTGGCGGTCGTTCCCGAAGGTCTTCCGGCGGTAGTGACCATCACCCTGGCACTCGGCATTCGCGCCATGGTGAAACGCAAGGCGCTGCTCCGCCGCCTGCAGGCAGCCGAAGC
>JANTGE010000022.1 GCA_024763085.1 Acidimicrobiia bacterium | reverse complement strand
AGAAGTGTCACCATCCGGGTGGACGACGGGCAACCGGTTCTCATCACCGTGTCGCTGCGAGCCGAGGGGGTACATCTCGGCGTTGCCGGTGCCAGAACCTCCGACCTCCCGTGGTTGCAGACGGTGGCCCGGCAGTTGACCGACAGCGGATTCAGCTTCGCCGGCTTCTCCGAGCAACAGCGCCGCGATCCCGACCAGCCCGGCCCGTATGAGCGACCCGACCCACCCCCTCGCCCGCACCGCCATCGGCGCGACGGCCTGAGACTCTAGGAGACGCCATGAACATCTCCCCTATTGCATCAGCGGCAGCGACCCCGACGAGTCAGGCAACCCTCGGAGGGCTCGACTCGGACGCGTTCCTGAAGCTGCTCGTGGCCCAGCTCAAATACCAGAACCCGATGGACCCGGCCGACGGTACCCAGATGCTGCAGCAGACCGCCCAGTTCACTCAGGTGGAGACGCTTCAGGCGATCGCCAAAGCGCAGCAGCAGCTGATGGGGTTTCAACAGCTCACCGTCGCCATGGGCACGGTAGGCAAGCAGGTCACGGCCATCGACCAAGACGGCCGCCAGATCACCGGCGAGGTGCATGCCGTCAGATTCACCATCGACGGACCGCTCCTCACGATCGATGGAGAGGAGGTGCCGCTCGACAATCTGTTGAGCATCACCGAGCCGTGATGCCGCCCAACGACGTCTCACGGACGGGACGTCACCGCTGCCAAGGATGTGCGCAGAACCAAAGGAGGCTCTGCTCACCATGATGCGATCAATGTTCGCCGGGATCTCCGGCCTCCGGGCACACCAGACTCTGATGGATGTGGTCGGTAACAACATCGCCAACGTCAACACCGCCGGGTTCAAGTCGTCGGTGGTCACCTTCCAGGAGGCCCTGACTGAAATCCTCCGCTCGCCGTCGGGCTCGTCCGACACGCGCGGCGGCATGAACCCGCTCCAGCTCGGGCTCGGTACCCGGGTCGCCACCATCGAAGGCACCTTCTCACAGGGTGCCAGCCAGGTGACCGGCCGTAACACCGATCTCGCCATTCAAGGCGACGGTTTCTTCATCGTCGAAGATGGCAACGAACGGTTCTACACGAGAGCGGGTGCGTTCAGCTTCGACGAGGCCGGAACCCTTGTCGCCCCTGGCGGCCGTGCCGTCATGGGCTGGATGGCCGATGACGCAGGCAATCTCGATCCGAACGCTCCCATCGCTCCGATCCAGCTGCCGCTCGCACAGGTCATCGATCCGCAGCTGACCACGAGCGTCGAGGTCGGCGGCAACCTGTCGGCCGATGCGGCCGTCGGAGACCAGCACGTCACCACCATCACGGTGTTCGACTCGCTCGGGAACCCTCAGGAGCTTACGCTCACCTTCGAGAAGACCGCCGACAACACATGGAGCCTCGCCGGCGACATCGGCGGGACGGCCGTGACGTTGAGCAGCTCGACGGTGACGTTCGACGCTGCCGGCCAGCTGACCTCCTCGGGGACCGTCAACGTGTCCGGGGTGACGCCCCCAGGGGCGGACCCACTGGCGTTCGATCTCGACTTCCAGGCCGGCTCGGCACTCGTCCAGTACGGAGGAGCCGCGTCGGCGGAGGCGTATATCCAAGACGGAAGCGCCATGGGGTTCCTCCGGAACTTCGCCATCGGCTCCGACGGGTCGATCGTCGGCCAGTTCTCCAACGGTTGGACGAAGGTGCTGGCACGACTTGCCACTGCCACTTTCAACAACCCGCAGGGGTTGGTGCGTTCCGGCGAGTCGAACTTTGCCGCATCGGTCAACAGCGGAGAGGCGCTCATCGGCGAGCCGGGCACCGGCAACCGGGGGCTGCTGACCTCCGGGGTCCTCGAGATGTCGAACGTGGACCTGGCACAGGAGTTCACCAACATGATCATCGCCCAACGCGGTTTCCAGGCCAACAGCCGGATCATCACCGCGTCGGACGAGATTCTGGCGGACCTGGTCAACATGAAGCGGTAGAACGCGCGGCTGCACGGTGGGGGCGGATCACACGGTTCGCCCCCACCGACGCATTAACCGGACACGTTCCTGTCCGACAGGTATCCACGAGAACACCAGCCGAGCACAAGGACGTGCCGTGGACCATGCCATCACAAGGACGTGTGGACGCCCCACGGGGAACGGACGGACGGCATGCTGACGATCGTCGGCATCCTCGTCGCCCTGATGGCGATCGTCGTCGCGACCGTGATGGACGGCAACTCCTTCGGTGCCCTCGTCGGCCCTTCCTCCCTGCTGCTAGTCATCGTCGGGACGCTTGGTGTCACCATGTCGGGCTATGACCTGATCGACATCAAACGGTTCCCGAAAGCACTCGTCTACTCCTTCAAAGGAAAGGTGCCCGACGCCGGTGAAATCGTCGACACCCTCATGCAGTTCGCCGAGGTAGCGCGACGCGAGGGGGTCCTTGCTCTCGAATCGAAGCTGAAAGAGATCGAAGACCCGTTTCTCAAAACCGGTCTCCAACAGGTGGTAGACGGCATGGATGCCGACACGGTGCGAGACGTGCTCGACATCGAATTGAACAGTCTCGATGAACGTCACCAGACGATGATCGGCTTCTTCAAAGGATTGGGCGGCTATGCGCCGACGATGGGGATGATCGGTACCGTCGTCGGGCTCGTCAACATGCTCGGAAACCTCTCGGACCCGTCGCAGCTCGGCAAGGGCATGGCCGTGGCGCTCCTCACGACGTTCTATGGAGTCGTCTTCGCCAACCTGGTGTTTCTGCCGATGGGAGCGAAGCTCTCTCGTCTCCACGACGCAGAGATGGCCGTCAAGGACCTCGCCATGGACGGCATCCTGGCCGTGCAAGCCGGCGCGAGCCCCCGCATGATCGTCGAACGGCTCGAAGCCCACATGCTTCCCGAAGAGCGTCTCGGACACAAGGGGCGCACCGGCAAGGAGGCGGCGGCCTGATGGCACGAAAGAAGCGACCGAAGCAGGAAGACAACGAGTTGCGATGGATGACCACCTATGGCGACGTGGTGACTCTCATGATGGCCTTCTTCGTCATGCTCTACGCGATTTCGCAGGTCGACCAGCAGAAATTCCAGCTTCTCGTCTCCGGCCTGGCTACACCGTTCAACAACACCGCCATCCAGGAGGGCCTCCTCGACGGTGGCAATGCCATCGTCGGTGCTGCGTCTCACGAACCCGAACCCGGCAACGCCGGAATCGATGGCATCACCGTCCTCGACGGCATGCCCAGCAGGGGGGAACTCGAACCCACCCCGGAACCTCAGCAGCCAACCGAACCTCCCACACTCCTCACGACCAACGCGGAGCTCCTCGAAGTGCGTGATGCTCTCCAGAGAGCCCTGACGGCGGCCGGTGTACCCACGTCCGTCAATTTCGACCTCGATACAAGAGGCCTCGTGATCGCCATTGCCACCGATGGGGTGTTGTTTCCTTCCGGGTCCGCAGCGATCAGCGAACGAGGCCGGGAGATCATCGGGGTGATCGCGCCGATCCTCAACGAGTTCGACAACGACATCATGGTGGAAGGCCACACCGACACGGTCCCGCTGAACCGTGGCGGCTACACCAACTGGGACCTCTCTGCCGATCGGGCCCTCGCGGTCCTCAAGTTCCTCCAGGACGGATTCGCGATCGACCCGAGGCGTCTGGCCGCGGTCGGGTATGGCGAGTACCGCCCCAAGGCGACCAACGAGACGGAGGCGGGCCGTGCCCTCAACCGTCGTGTCGAGCTCATCATCATCGCTGCAACGGAGGGAGGTGAAACAGATGGCCGATGAGACTGCAAACGAAGCGCAGGAGCCGAAGAAAAGCAAGATGAAGCTCATCTTGATCATCGTTCCGGTACTGCTCGCACTCGGTGCCGGTGCCTACTTCTTCCTCCTGAAGGGAGACGGGACCGAGACCGCCGTCACCACGACAACCGTCCTCGAGGAGGGCGAGGTGATCGAGGTGGGTGACCTGACGGTCACGCTCGCAGATCAGCAGCTCAGGTATGCGAAAGTTGGGATCGCCGTCGTATTGTCGACCGTGGCCGACTCCGGAGTGGTCGGCAAGAAGGTACCGCTGATCCAGGACGCAGCCATAACGGTGCTCAGCCACTTCACGGCAGCCCAGTTGCTCACCGACACCGGTTTGGACGACCTCCGCGGCGAGTTGACCGACGCGACGCGAGCCCTGTTCCCGGACGGAGAGGTGATGCGGGTGGTGCTCACCGAACTCGTCGTTCAGTAGCGTTCCTTTACTGAGGCGGCAAGGCGCCGACCGGAAGGGCGATGACGTGCACATCGCTCAGGAGACAACCGTATGCAGGCTGAGCCTGACAGCCGGCCTGCAGAGGCGCAACCGGACGTCGCGCCCGTCGTGTTCCCCGATCTCGGATCGGGAGAACAGCCTGGCGGGGCACGCCCTGTGTCGGCCCTTGCCGACGTGGCGCTCAACGCCTCGGTGGAAGTAGGGCGAATCCCGATCAAGCTGGCCGAACTCACCACCCTCTCCCCCGGCACTGTTCTTCACCTCGGGCGCGGGGTGGACGAACCGATGACCATGCGGGTCAGCGGCCGGGCCTTTGCAACGTGCGACGTCGTCGTCGACGAAGGTCACCTCGCCGCGCGTGTCTCTGAGATCGGAGAGATCCGTGGGTGACACCTCGGCGTGGACGCTGCTTGGGCGGGCCATTCCGGCAGTCTTCTTCATCGCCGCCCTCGCCGGCACGCTCTGGTGGTTGCGCCGAGGCCGACCCCTCGGCACTCGCGCCCTCACGGTCGAAGCCCGCACGGCACTCAGCAGAGCGTCCGTAGTCGCCGTCATGCGGGTCGACGGCCGCCGCTACCTGATCGGCGCCACCGATGCGTCGGTCACGCTGCTCGCCGAGCTGGGCGAGACCTCCCTCGACCCGATCCCGACACCCGACACCGAGGAGCCATGGAAGGGCCTCGTGCACACGTTGCAGCAACGGACGCTGCGGACTGTCACGCCGAGGCCGTCCCGTGACTAGACGAATCGTCTTCACTCTGTGCCTGGCGACGCTGGTGTTCATCGCTGCGCCGCGGCCCGCCACAGCCCAGGAATCCCCGGCTTCGGTCCCTCAGGTGACCACGCCGGCGGTGCCAGACGTTCCCTCCATCGGGCTTCAAATAGACGCCGGAGAAGAAGGGCTCAGCAAGACCGTCACGGTCGTCATCTTGATGACCGTAGGTTCCGTGCTGCCGCTCCTCCTCGTCATGATGACGTCGTTCACTCGCTTCATCGTCGTGTTTGGGCTCACCAGAAACGCCATCGGGCTCCAGACCGTCCCTCCAACGCCGGTCCTCATCGGTCTGGCCCTCATTCTGACGATGTTCGTGATGAATCCGGTGATGAAGCAGGTCAATGACGATGCGGTCCAACCGCTGCTCGACGGGCAGATGCAGGCTCAGGAAGCGATCGAGGCTGGTTTCGCGCCGTTGCGGGAGTTTATGCTCGCCCAAACCGACGAAGCAGACCTCAGACTGTTCATCGATTTGTCCAACGTCGACCAACCTTCGTCTCCCGAGGACATTCCGGCGTCGACGCTGATTCCGGCGTTCGTCATCTCGGAACTTCGGACGGCGTTCATCATCGGATTCGCCATCTTCCTGCCCTTCCTGGTGGTAGATCTCATCGTGTCAACCGTGCTCATGTCGCTCGGAATGGTCATGCTGCCGCCGGTATTCATCTCGCTGCCGTTGAAGTTGTTGCTCTTCGTCTTGGTCGACGGCTGGGTGCTGATCGTCGGGTCGGTCGTCGCCTCGGTGAACGGGCTCGGGTGACGCCTCATGTCTGACGCCCAGGTTCTCGAACTGCTGCTCGGGGCGTTCACCGTGGCCGCCAAGATCGCCGGCCCGCTGCTCGTCTCCGCGCTCCTCATCGGGGTGGGAGTCTCGTTGCTGCAAACCATCACGCAGATTCAGGAGATGACCCTGACCTTCGTACCCAAACTCGTCGTGGCCGGAGCGATCATTCTGCTCGCCGGCAACTGGATGATCCGAGAGATCGTCGGCTGGGTGACCATGCTCTGGTCGGGCATTCCGAGCATGTGATGGACGGCATCGTCGACGCCGCCTGGGTCATCGGGCTCTTCCTGTCGATCATACGAGTCGGCGCTTTTGTTGCCTCTTCGCCGATCTTCAGCCGGGCATTTCCGCCTATCGGGCGCCTGGTGCTGACGGTCGCGGTGGGTTTGGCCCTCGCCGAACCGGTACCGGGTGGCCTGGAGGTCGGCGGCCTCGTCGGCATGGCCGTGGTGAACACCGTCATAGGGCTGCTCCTCGGGTTTCTCACCGGTCTCATCTTCTATCTGTTCGAGATTGCCGGTTCGGCGATCGACTTCACGTCGAGTCTCAGTGTCGCAACGGTGTTCGATCCGGTCGCCGGGCGCCGGTTCAGCGTGTTTGGTCACGGATTCAGCCTCGGGGCACTTGCCATCTTTCTCGTGATTGGCGGTGATCGCCTCATGATCAGAGGAATTGCCACTTCAGTCGCGGCAATTCCATTCGATGGACAGATGCAGCTCGCTGCCGGCGTCGCAGACGTCGGCCTCGACCTCGTGTCGAAGATCATGGTCGCAGCGATCGAGCTCGCCATGCCCGCCATCGCCGCCCTCTTCCTCGCCGAACTCATGCTGGGGGTGGCGGCACGATTCGCTCCCCAAGCCAACGTCTTCATCCTCGGTTTCCCGGTCAAGATCCTCGCAGCGCTGGCGACCGTCTCGTTTGTCGTCCTGGCGTTTCCGGCAGCCACCTCCGGAACCATGGAGGTCGCGGAGCGCACGTTCCGGGACGTGCTGTCACTGTTGATGGTCCGTTAAGTCGCCGGCGTGCCGGCCGACGGGAAGAGTGCAAGGAAGAACAGAATCGGCCACGGATCGGCTGTGTACCGGGAGATCCCGTGAGTCGATCTGCGTCCAGCAAGACCGAAAAGCCGACACCAAGACGGAAGCGAGAAGCCCGACGGGAAGGGCAGATCGCCAAGTCTCAGGAGGTTGCGGTCGCTTTCTCGCTTCTCGGTGGCCTCATCGGCCTGCGAGTTTTCGGACCCGGCGCGGCCCGCGTCGTCATGGACCAGTCCCGACTTCTGCTCGGCCTGTCCGGGACCGGCCTCTCCCGGGAACAGCTGCAAGCGGCAGCGCTCACGATGTTTGTCCACGCCGTCCTCCCCTTCCTCGGCATCGCGTTCTTCATGGGCATTGCTGCAGGCGTCGCTCAGGTCGGCTTCGTGGTCGCCCCCAAAGCGGCCAAGCCCAAACTCTCCCATCTGAGCCCCAAGAAGGGGCTACAGCGCTTCAAGCCGTCCACCGCCGCCTGGGAAGTCGGCCGCACGGCCCTCAAACTCGGGGTCCTCGCCGCGGTCATTTGGCTTCCTCTCCAGCACTGGGTCGAGCAGCTCATCACCACCCGGCGACTCGACGCCGCCCTCTCCGGCACGGCCGAAAGCGCCTGGGGGCTGCTTGCGCGGGCGACCGTCCTGGCGATATTGATTGCCGCCGCCGACTATGCCATATCCCGCTACCGGACCGGCAAAGAGCTCAAAATGACCAAGGAGGAGGTCAAACAGGAAGCGAAAGACACCGAGGGAGATCCGATTGCCAGAGCCTTGCGGCGCCGCCGCCAGGCCGAGATCAGCCGCAATCGGATGATTGCCGACGTCGCCGGTTCGGACGTAGTCGTAACCAACCCGACCCACTATGCGGTAGCCCTTCGCTACCGCCGCCCGGAACCTGCCCCTCGGGTCGTTGCCAAGGGCGCCAACGGACTCGCTGCCAAGATCCGTCGTGAGGCGTATCGCCACGGTGTTCCGGTGATCGAGAACAAGCCGTTGGCGAGGGCGCTCTTCCGCAGAGGGAAGGTGGGAGGCTACATTCCGGCGGCGCTCTATGAGGCAGCCGCTCTGGTCCTCGCCGTCGCCTACCGCCGGAGGGGACGCCGATGAGGCTGCGCTCCCAACTGCTCACTCCGATTCTCTTGGTCTCCATCGTGCTCATGATGGTGATCCCGATCAACCCGGCGTTGCTCGATCTGCTGCTTGCCGCGAACTTCACCTTTGCGATTCTGATCCTCCTGGGCACGCTCCTGCTCAAGGACTCGTTGGAGTTCTCGGTCTTCCCGTCGTTGCTCCTGGTCTCGACACTGGCCCGTCTGGCCCTCAACGTGTCTTCGACGCGGCTCATCCTGCTCGATGCCTACGCGGGCAAGGTCATCGACACGTTCGGGGGCTTCGTCATCGGCCGATCGGTCATCGTTGGCCTCGTCGTCTTCCTGATCCTCATCGTCATCCAGTTTGTCGTCATCACCAACGGTGCAGGACGGGTCGCGGAGGTGGCCGCCAGGTTCACGCTCGACGCGATGCCCGGAAAGCAGATGGCCATCGATGCCGACCTTGGTGCAGGGCTCATCGACGAGGTGCAAGCTCGTGACCTGCGCAAACGCATCGCCAAGGAAGCAGACTTCTACGGAGCGATGGACGGCGCCTCCAAGTTCGTCAAGGGCGACGCCATCGCAGGCATCGTGATCGTCGCGATCAACTTGATCGGTGGCTTTGCCATCGGCATGGGGTCCCTGGGTCTCGACTTCGCCGACGCCGTCGACACCTACTCCCGCCTCTCCGTGGGCGACGGACTCGTCTCCCAGATCCCGGCGTTGCTGATCTCACTGGCCACCGGCCTGCTCATCACCAGGGTCGGATCTGAAGACGACATGGGCAGCGAGATCGCCGGCCAGGTGTTCCGCAACCGAATGGCACTCCGGATCGGTGCCGCGGTGGTGGCCGGGCTCGGCCTGCTGCCCGGCCTTCCCAAGATCCCGTTCTTCCTGCTGGCAGGCGTGCTCCTCGTGGCCGGTAGCCGCTCTCCGGAGCCTTCTGCCGATCCCGGAGCCGGCGAGATGGACGAGGCTCCCGAGATCGTGGCAGGGCCCGACGATCCGGAGGCGCTCATCGTACAGATGCGCGTCGAACCGCTCGAGCTCCATCTTGCCTATGACATGCTCGACCTCATCGACCCGGCCAAAGGCGGCGATCTGTTGGAAAGGGTTCGGGCACTTCGCCGTCAGATGGCCAACGAGCTCGGCATCGTCATGCCTTACGTCCGTACCCGGGACGACGTGTCGCTCCCGGCAGGTACCTATCGGGTTCGTCTCAGAGGTTCGGAGGTCGGACGCGGAAAGGCGCCACTGAACCGGGTGATGGCGCTCCCGATCGGTGACGGGGAAGACCTGCGCGCATTGGGTGGAGAGGAGACGGTGGAGCCCGTGTTCGGCCTCAAGGCTTTCTGGCTGCCCGCGGAAAGCCGGGCCGCCGCCCTCGCCACAGGGGCCACCGTTGTCGACCGATCGTCGGCGATCGTGACCCATCTTGCCGAACTGGTCAGACGCCACGCCGCATCCCTGTTGTCGAGACAGGATCTCCAACTGCTCCTGGAAGGTCTTCGACAGGACGAGCCGATACTCGCCAACGAGGTCGGTACCGACACGCTTCCCCTCGCCACGCTCCATGCGGTACTGCGCGGGCTCCTCGACGAACAGGTTTCGATTCGCGACCTTGGCCGCATCATCGAAGCGATCACCGGAACCGGACCCAGGACCCTCGACCAGATGATCAACTCGGCACGAGTGGCCCTGGGCGGGGCCATCGTCGGCTCGATCGCCCCTGATGGGAATCTCGCAGTGATCACACTCGACCCTGGCCTCGAAGGGTCACTCCACGAGGCCCTGCGGGAGATCGACGGGCAGGTCCACCTCGTTCCCGACCCGGCCAAACTGGCCGTGCTGCAAAATGACGTGCAATCGACGCTGTCCACGGTCACCGACGTTTCTCACCCGGTGGCGATCGTCTGCAGCCAAATGCTGCGGCGTCCCCTCAAACAGACTCTGGCCGGAATGGGCGTCGACGTACCTGTCGTCGCCTATCCCGAACTTCCCCCTTACGTACACCTGATTCCGATTGGAGTGATCGGCCATGGAACACCTGTCACCACCTGACCACGTCACCGTCGAAGCCGACACCGTCGAGGAGGCTCTCGAGAAGGTGTCCAGGCAACTCGGCCCCGACGCAGAAATCGTCGGCGCCGAGCGGGCCGCCCGAGGAGGCATCGCCGGCTTCTTCGCCAAAGAGGTTGTCGTCGTCACCGCTCGTCCCCCCGGAAGGCCCGGGCCTGCGGGTGTGGACGGGGCGCTGGCTGCCCTCGCGGCGACGCAGGAGGCCCAGGATGGCTTCGCCGCGGTGCTCGAGCGCTACGCAGACACCCCCCAGACTGCCGCTCCCCTCCCTACGCTCTCGGAGATACCGGGTACCGGCCCGGTGCAGTGGAGCACGAACAATCTGGCCGCCCTGGGACTGCCTACCCACGTCCTCGAAGCGACGGTTGGTCTCGATCCGGCCGAAGACCTCGAGTGGATCAAAGCGGTGGCTTCGGCCATCACCACCACCTGCCGACCGCTCCCGAGCACCAGTTTTGCCATGGCAGGGCGCACCGCAGGCAGGCTCGGCGCGGTCTTGGACCTTCCGACCGTCTCCCACCCTGATCGCCCTCCGTATGGAGGTTCGATAGCCGCAGTCATCGAAGGTGGCGACGCTCAACTCGAATGGTTCCACGAGATCCGTGGAGACCGTTGGGTGCATCTCGTCGTCGACGGGGTCGGCACCCATCCGCTTGCAGCGGCCGAGCCGTTGGCCGTCTCCTGGACGGGAGAGGCCGCCGCCGCCCAAGCGGTTGCGCTTGCCGTGACCACCGGGGCCGTACTCGGCTACGGGATGTCTGCATCGCGTGGCGCCAAAGCCTTCCGGGCGACGCCGCTCGACGTCGCGTTGGCGATTCGCAGTTCCTTGGAGCGCGCATGATGACGGGGCTGCTCAAGCGGACCGCCGCCGCCCTCGGTCTCCTTGCGCTCGCACCGGTGGGTTACCAGCTGGCGATTGCCCAGCTCACACCGGTCGACGCCGGGATCAGAGCAGCGATCACGCTCCTGGCCGTGGTGGTCATCAGACGGATAGCGACGATGCTCGAAGGGTTCCTCACCTAGGGACCGGAAGCCGGCTCCGGCGGTTGATTCGGTTCCGCCTCACGCCGGGGAGCCGACCCTCGCAGGCTGGAGCCACCTCTGCCGGATGCCGGCGGTGCGCTCCTGGGCCGGGCTACGCCAGTGGGCAGATCGGTAGGCAAGGACGGAAACCCTCACGGTGCCGCCAAGGTGGTGTCGAGTGCAGCCAGTGGCATGACGCACTCGTCGAGCTGCGTGGTGGGGAGTACCCGCCGAACACTCGAGAGGCTGTTGGGTCGTCGTCAGACATCGAGGCCGGAGAGTTTTCCGACCGAACCTTCTCGGATCGCCGCCGACGCCGACTCCGCAAACAAGGCTGCTTCGCGGCGAATGAGCTCTTCATGTTCGGCCAGACCCAGCGCACCCAGCGACTCGGTGAACGTGACGTCGAGGCAGCCCTCAGGAGCTCCAGCGCCGTGGACGATGCTCATGGCGGCGACGAGAATCTTGTCGAAGCCGTCGAGTTCGTCCCCATGATGGTTCGAGATGGCGGCAATCAGTGGTGTCGGGAGGTTCCACTGCTCGAGAAGCTGTCCCGCGGCGGCGGCATGATCGAGACCGTACACCATTCGCTCGCGACGCAGAAGCTCCGGAGCACGGGTTCCTCTGGCCCGTTGCCGCCGGCGCCAGTCCCGATAACCGGAGTCTCTGACCTCAAGAGCGGCCGTGCCAAGTCCTGAGAAGAGCCCGGCTACGAAGAGCTGCTCGGATGGGTCTCGTCCGAGACCCGATATCTCGGCGATCAGACGAGCGGCGCGCCCGACGATGAGGGCTCGTTCCCAGTCCTCGTCGGTGCCGTAGCTCTCCATGACCTCTCGACTGGCGGTCGCCATGGCGAGCGCTCCGACCGCGCGGCAACCGATGCGAACCGCGGCGTCCAGTACGGTGCCGACGGGATAGAAGCGACCCAGGTATGCGCTGTTGGCATACCGAATGACGGCAGCGGCGACGTCCGGGATCGTCCGCAGCAGAGCCGCTACAGCATGGAGATCGGGTTCAGGGGCCGTGGCGAAACGCCACAAGTGAAGCTTTCTTGGAGAAAAGCCTTCGATGTCCATGCGGCTCCTCGTACGGGGGCATCGAACCCTGTCGGCCCATAGAGTTGCCGGAAAAGGACCTCAGTTGGCGATTCTCGCCGTGACATCCGCCGCGTCGATCCGACTACGCCAGCTCACCTGCTCGGAGATCTGGGCGAGATAGGCGGCTCTCGCTCGTTTCCCCGGTGCCTGGTCGTCGACCTCAGGAACCTCTTCGTAGATCGTCTGGAAGTAGGAACGCATCGCCAGCAGCGCTTCGCTGCGGATCTGCGACACTCGAGCCTCGGTCACGCCCATGTCGGCAGCGATGTCTTGGAGCAGCTCCCCTGCCAGGTAGTAGCGTTCGACGACTTCGGCCTGGGCCGGCGGCAGGAACTCGATCGCTTTGTTCAACGTGCCGAGCAATTCCCGATGTTCGAGGGCCGCCTCGGGCCGCGCGTCACGTTGCCCTTCTTCGATGCTGTTGCGCAGGGTCGGCTCATCGCCGTCGTCCTTGTCAAGATGCAACAGTGTGCTGATAGCGCCCTGGGAACGTCGCTCCGCGAGTTCGTCGGGGGTGATCCCCATGAGGCCGGCCAGTTCGGCGTCGGTTGGCGTGCGCCCGTGAGTCTCTTCGAAGTGGGCGGTGGTCTGCTGCAGTTCACGGAGCCGGCGCCGAACCGAGCGGGTCGTCCAGTCTCGTGTCCGCGTGGAATCGATGATGGCGCCTCGGATACGAATCGCGGCATAGCGGGCGAAGGGGATTCCGGCATCGGGATTGAAGCGCCGAGAGGCTTCGACGAGACCCAGTGCACCTGCGTTCCAGAGCTCTTGACGGTCCACATGGCGGGGATACCGTACCGACACCTCGGCGACGATGTGGCCGATCAGGTCCAGGTGCTGTTCGACGAGTTCGTTCAGGTGCTGCTCCACAGTCCGTCCCTCTGCTAACTAGTTACTCCGTGCCTTGCCGTATAGTCATCGTCCGGTTCCTTCCAACCTTGATGACTATTTCCAAATAGTCACATCTCCTCGATCGCGACCCCTTAAGAAATCCTGGGATCGGCCGATCCAGCCAACTCCCATCCGCCGCGGCGCGATGTCTTCAGCAACTCCGCTACCTGCCGACAGGGAAGATGTGATCAACATGACGTTCGTGGACGGGGCCCACCGGTCCGCCGAGCTCGCCCTCCGAGTGTCGGCCTCCTTGCTTTCTCCTTCGGCCTGGTGGGCCCCGTCCCGATCGGAGGTCCGATGACCGCCGGCTACCTCACCGTCCTGCTCGACCATGCACCTTCTATCGAAGCCCTCACCGGGGTGCTCGCCCATCAGCAACGCCTGCTCGAACGCCTCCTCTTCCGACTCAATGAGGTAGCGCTCCTCCTGGCCGCCGGTGAACACCGGTTTCTGGTTCGGGCCGTCGACGAGGCAGAAGAAATCGAGCAACAACTCGGAGAGGCGGACATGGTGCGGGCCCTGGTGGTGCAAGGACTCGGCGAACGGTGGGGCGTACCCGAGAGCGAGATGACCCTCGAGGCCATCATCCAACGGGCTGCAGAAGGTCCTGGCAGGCGGCTCACCGACATCAAGGACGAGATGCGGGAACTCGTCGATCAGATAGAAGCGGTGCGTCGGGATGGCCTCACGCTCGCGGCCATGCGGAGTGAACGTTCCGAACAGACCCTCGCTGCTCAGGGCTCCTGACGAGGAACCTTCTGGCGCAACAGACCTGCGGACCGCTCCGCGGACGCGACCGCCTCGGCATTGGCTCGAGACACCTCCCGGTACACCTCTTCCCGGTGCACTTGGATCGAGCGGGGTGCATCGACGCCGATCCGTACCTGGCCGCCTCGAACTTCCAGAATCGTGATCACGACGTCATTGCCGATGACGACCGACTCTCCCGGTTTTCGTGCCAAAACGAGCATCAAGCGGACATTAGCGCGACCGGAGCCCGAACGGGGTAGTTCGAGTCCACCAGTACGATCTGTCGGCCCTGGCGCGACTTCGCGTTGACGATGAACGGCCCCAAGAGATTGACGTAGAACTGTTGTCCCTCCGGGTCGAGCGTGACCGGCGTGAAGACGATGGCGTCCTCCGCCGATTCGAGACCGAGGCCGCTCTCGTCGAGCTCTGAGATCTCAGGGGTGTAGTCGGGAAAGAAGAGCCAAGGGATGCACACGACGAGCGCGACGTCGGGGTCATCGACGCACTGGAGCATCTGGAACGCACCGTCTTCGACCATATCCATCAGCATGAACCGGGTGCACTGCTGGAAACCGGGAATGCCATCCGGGAAGTGAAGGATCTTGTCGTCGTTCGTCATGGTGTCAGGGTAGCTCATCGCAAGAAGTCGATGAGGGACGGTTGGATGGCTGAACTCATGGCACCGAGCGCAGACTGGTAGGCGACCTGTTGCATCTGCAACTCCATGATGGTGGCCGGCAGATCGACATCTTCGATCTCGGAAATGTGCGTCTCGAGGGAGATGGCATGGTTCGCCAAGCGGTTTTGGGCAGCGTCGAGACGGTTGCCTGCCGCCCCGAGTTCGGCCAGCCCGTCGAGGATGCGACCCATCGCACCGTCGATGTCTGCGAGAGAGCCGGCCACTCCAGCGGTATCGCCGGTGAGGACCCGACTCTCCAGGGTGTCGAGCATGGTGAACACGTCGGTGCCGGACGAGAATCCGAACACGGCATCTCCGGTGACGTTGATGCGCACGGCCGTGCCGTCCCCGGTACGGCGCTCGATCGCTCCCGAGTCTCCCTGGTAGGTCCACACCCCTCCGACCTTGGCTACGGGATCCGCAGCGCTGTACCCGCCAAACAGCGGTCTCCCCTGGCTTCGCTCGTTGGCGATCGAAACGAGGTCGTCGCGGATTCCGGCGATCTCCGTGGCAATCGCATCCCGTTCGGAGGCACTGAGGGAACTTGCGGCCTGAACGGTCAGCTCGCGAACACGTTGCAGTCGTTCCGTTGCGTTCTGCAACTGGGTGTCGGCCAGCCCGACCCACATGAGACCGTCGTCGACGTTTCGGGTTCCTTGCTGGGTGTCGGCGAGTGCCGTTCGCAGTTGCAGGGCCTGGTTCACACCCTGGGCATCGTCGGAGGGACGGTGGATGCGCTTCCCGGAGGCCAGACGGGCCTGGGTGTCCTGTACCGCGCCGAGGCGCTGCTGCAGCATCCGCAGCGTACTCGACACGATCGTTTGCTGGGTGACGCGAAGTGCCATCGTTACCTTCCTACGATCCCGGTGCGGTTGATGAGGACATCGAGGGCTTCATCCACCGCGGTCATGGTGCGAGCCGCCGCCTCGTAGGCTCGCTGATACTGCATCATCGAGACCATCTCCTCATCGATGGATACGCCATGAACGGCGTCACGAGCCATCTCGTAGGAAGCGTGAAGCGCAGACTGTCCTTCTGAACTTGCCGAAGTGGCGGCGGCGACCTGACCGAGTCCGACGATGATTCCCCGGAGCGACGCTTCGATCGTCTCCCCTCCGACCGGTGTGTTTCGCAGGTCGGCTATCGCCGCTGCGTTCCGGCCATCGAACACCGGGAACGGGGGCCCAGGATCCTGGGCCGTCGCGAGACGCTGCGGATCGGTAAGGGCAACCTGCAGGGTGGCGGCAGGGCGGGTCGAGTCATATGAGAGGAGATCCTCGCCGGCACCGGTCTCGGACCAATAGCCGCCCCGATGCGCCGCGTTGAGCGCATCGGCGACCTTGGTGACGAAGGCGTCGAGTTTCGCTTGCTGGTCGACGATGTCTTGCTGAAGAAACGCCTGGTAGCCGGCGACGGCACCGCCGGCAGCCACCTCGACGCCTGTGCTGTGGCTGACGACAGCAGTGGTGGTATCGAGGGTGAGCTCGTGGACCGTCGTGCCTTCGACCAGCGACAGGCCGTTCAGGCTCACGCGGTACAGGGAGCCTGCAGGAGCTCCGGTTGCCCCGATGGTGGCCGCCAGCTCATCTACGAGTGCGTCCCGTTGATCCAGCAGATCGTTCGGGGAGCCGGGCTGGGCGGACGCTTCTGCGATGCTTCGATTCAGGTCGGCGATCTGATGCAGGACCCGGTTCACGTCGTCAACGGCTTCGGCCAGTGACGACTTCGCGTCGACAGCGGCCTGCTGCCAGCTGCTCGATACGTTCTTTACCTCTGCGGCGAAGGCGTCGAGGGCCGACAGCACTCGCATCCGACCTGCCAGGTCGGGCGGGTCGAGCGACAGGGCCTCGAAGGCGTCCCACACCTCCGAGAGGCGGGTTGGAAGCCCACCCGTGGGGTCGGTAAACACGTCCTCCGCCCGGGTGAGGAGGCCGGCGCGCACGTCGAGACTCGCTGCAGCGGCCGATCCGAGGCGAGCCCTGGTATCGAGGAATCGGTCCCTCGACCTTGTCACGTCGAAGACTTCGACGCCGAGGCCCACTACGCCCTGAGGCGTGGTTCGCGGAAAGCGGGAGCGCTGTTCGATGCGTTGGCGCGTGTAGGTGGGGTTTGATGCGTTGGCGATGTTGTGCGAGGTCGTGTCCATGCCGAGCTGGGCTGCTTGGAGTCCAGACAGCGCGACGTGGAGAGCAGAAAAGTCCATTAGAGCACCTCGTCGAGCCGGAAGGGTAGGGTCGAAGCCACCGACCGGGTGCGCCCGGCTTTCGTGTAGGCGGAGACGCCTTCTCCGCCGCCGATCAGGACGCTGAGCGTGTCGCTCAGGTCTCGCATGGCGCGGCTGGCGAGTCGCCGGTTCTCGACCGTGACGTCTTCGATTTCGCCGGCCAGGTTGAGGAAACCGTCGCGATGTTCTTCGAACGAGTACCGGAACGGCTCCGGAGCCTGCTCCGCGAGGTAGCTCAGACTAAGACGCGCCGCCTCGACGCCGACCGCTTCCGCGAGTTCTGCTACCGCTGCGGCACGGAGCGCCTCGGTGGTGCGAAGGCGCCCGACGACCGTCTCTACCTCCGACATCGCCTGCGACACGAACCGAGCCTCGTCGGCGACCATGATGAGCTTCGCCTCGACGAGCTTGAAGAGCAGGTACTCCAGGAGATGGCGCTCGAGCCACAGCATCTCGACGAGCCCGCGTACCTTCTCGGTGGGCCAGTTCGAACTCATTTGTTCCTCCCGTCGGCCTGAAACCACTCGCCGATAGCGCTTTTGGGATTACCATGTGCCTCGAGTGGGCGCTGGGATGTACCTGGGAGGGCAGACGTGGGCGAAGACACCGACCTGGCACGGTTGCGTGCCCTGCTGGAGGAACGAGAGGCCGAGCTACGGAAGCTTCGCCTGACCCTCGAAATCCTCTCCCCCGTCGACGTCACCACAGGATTGCCGAATCGGGCCGGTGTGCTCGATGCGATCGAGACCCAGTTGGAGTGGCTGAAACGGAAGGTGCAGCCGTTTGCCGCTCTGCGCGTCGTCCTCGACCTCGAAGGAGAAGCGACGCCTGGGGAGCTGGCCCATTTCGGCGCCCTTCTGAAGTCTGCCCTTCGTGGCATTGATGTGGTCGGCCGCCTCGATGCCAGCGATTTCATCTGCGTGCTCCCCGACACCGAGGCCGCGGTCCTACCGCCGGTGTTCGACCGGCTCGCGGCCATCCTCGCCGGTGAACTTGGGCCGGCCGGGGTGTTCGGTTTTGCAGCGGTAGCCGTTCGCACCGCCCCGGAAGAGACGCCAGGTGGGATCCTGGATCGCCTGCTCGGACTGGTGCCGGACCGTCGTCGACCTCCCGTGATCGACGTCTGAACCTTTACCTCCGGCCCCGAGCGCCGACGGGAGGCTCAGGAGTTATCGTGATATTGATCCACCGACTACGCGGCGAAGAGATGTTTCTCAACGCCGATCTCATCGAATCGATCCAGGCTTCTCCCGATACGATCATCACCACCGTTGAGGGCCGGAAGATCGTGGTTGCCGAATCTCCGGAAGAGGTCGTCGACCGCATCAAGATGTACCGCGCTTCGATCCTGGCCGCGGCAGAGGAACTGCGCAACCAGACGGAAGGGTCGGTGATCGTCTTCCCGGTCTCCGACGACGACGACT
>JANTGE010000021.1 GCA_024763085.1 Acidimicrobiia bacterium | reverse complement strand
GGGAACGTCTGGTCGAGCACCATCTGGCTCAACGTCTCCACATACCGTTGCCGACGCTCGGCCATACTGGCGCGTCGACGCGAGCCGCGAAGCTTCCCCGCCACGAACACGGCGGCCATGATGGCGAGGACTGCGCTGACCACGATCACGGACGTGTCAAGCCACGCTTCCATCCACAAGAGGTTTCGACCACCAACAGCACTGTCTTGAGGCGGCCGTACAATGACGACATGCGCAAAATCGCCTGGATCCTCGCCCTCGTCGCCGCAGCCTTGCTCCTCAAGAAACGTCCCCGAACAGCGTCGGGACGTTGGGAACCCGCGTGAAGGTCGCCATTCACCGCTCCGGACCCGCCGGGGCTCGGGCGGCTCACGTCTTGTTGGCCGAACCATCGGTGGCCGAGCTCGGCATCCTCGACGACGGTTCCCCCATCGACGACCCCCGGGTCTCCTCCGTCACCGGGCTCCACGGTTGGGATGTCGTGGTCACCGACGCCGCTCCCTCATCGACGCTTCTCACCAGATGCGAGGAATCCGGAGTTCGTCTCGTCACCGCCGCCCAACAGGTGGCAGCCGGGAACGTTGCGCTCGTCTACGGCGCGTCCCTTGCGAGCCTTGCCAGGGCGGTAGCAGCAACACAATCAACGCCCGTCACCGCCGTTGCCTGGACCGAACCTGGCCAACCGCCGACCCTCGGCACGACCGTCGCCTTCCCGCCGCCGGTCGGGCACCGGCGTGCCCGTAGGACGCCCGACGGATCCCTCGTGGCTCCCGTCGACGGCGACTGGGCCGGACTCGTCATCCATGCCGGAGACCGAATCGTGGGGGTAGCGGACCACCGGGACTGGCTCGATGCGATCGCCCTCGCCTCGGCGGTCTTCGTGGTTCCCTCCGGTGCAGGACTGCATACTCCGGACGAACAGGCGACCGGCTACCTGGAAGCAGCTACGAGAGCCGGGTTCGAAACGGCGGTGTTCAGGCCTTCGTAGCCGGTTCGACCGCGGGAATCTCTTCGGTCGGGAGGTCGCCGTCGGTCTTCGGCGGCGGTGTCGTCGACCATGGTTGCGGACTTCGCACAGCCGGGGCCGGCGCAACCGGAGGCGTGCTCAGTGTCTCTTCCAACACAATCACCTCGATGCCGCCGACCACATCGGAGATCAGGTTGTACATCACGGCAAACAGGGTGGTCATCCCGGTCATCAACGCGGTCCACACCACCGAGAGAAACACGACGATGCGGAGATACTGCTCTCCGTCGCCGAACAGGGTGGCGTCTTCACTGAGCAGTGTGATCTTCTTGAGGAAGCCTTCGATGGCCTGGGGGATTCCGGCGTTGGTGATAATCGCCCACAGGATCACCATGGCGAGTACGAACACGAGCGCCATCACGGCGTAGAAGACCAGCGAGACCTTCATCACCGTCCAGGGATCGAATTTGCGGACCACCCGCCGAACCCGGCGTACCGCCATCTGTCACTCCTTCGTCCCGACGAGTGTACCGCCGGATGTCGTTTGTCTAACGGACTAGCTGTCGTCCGAGTTCCCGTCATCCACCGGAACCGGGGCGATAGCGGTCAGTTCGGCGCCGTCGTCCAGCTTCATCACCTTCACGCCCGACGCGTCGCGCTTCTGGCGGGATATCTGCTTCACGGCGAGCCGGATCACGACACCGTCCGAAGAGATGGCGAAAAGCTCCGCGTCTGGTTCCACGGCGCGGGCGCCGACCAGCCGGCCTCTGACTCTCGTGAGTTTGATCGCCTTGACACCGATCCCGCCGCGCTTCTGGCGGGGAAACTCGCTCATCCGAACCCGTTTCCCGTAGCCGTTGGAGGTGACGAGCAGCACCTCCTCGCCGTCCTTCGAAGATGCCGCTCCGATGACCCGATCCCCTTCGCGTAGTTTGATGCCGCGCACACCGCGGGTAGCACGGCCCATCGGACGCAGGTCCGCCTCGGAGAAGCGAATCCCCTGGCCGTGTTCGGTGAACAGCAGCATGTCGTCCTCGCCGTTGGTCGTCCGGACGGCTACGACCTCGTCGCCTTCCTGCAGGTTGATCGCCAGCAGTGTCGAATTACGTGAGTCGTACTCCCTGAACGGAGTCTTCTTGGCGAGACCCATCGCCGTCACCATCACCAGGTACTTCGCGGTCTCGTAGTCGCGAGTGTCGATGATCGCCTCGATCCGCTCGTCCGGGTCCATCGGCAGCACCGACTGTGCGAGGACGCCTTTCGCGGTGCGGTCCTTCCTGGGGATCTGGTGTGCCTTGATCCGATGGACCTTGCCACGGTTCGTGAAGAACAGCAGGTAGGCGTGAGCGGTGGTGTGTACGAGATGGGTGATCACGTCGTCTTCCCGCAGGGCAGCGCCTTTGACGCCCCGTCCGCCACGTCCCTGGGATCGGTACACCTTGGCCGCCACCGACTTGAGGTATCCATTCGCCGACACCGACACGACCAAGTCTTCGTCGGCGATGAGGTCTTCGAGCGACAGCTCGCCTTCGTCGGGGATGATGTGGCTTCGACGCTCGTCGGCGAACTCGTCGCGGATCGCCGTCAGTTCGTCGGCGATGATGGCTCGCCGACGTGCAGGGTCTGCGAGGATCGCCTCCAGGTCGGCGATCGTCGCCATCAGCTCTTCATATTCGGCTCGAAGCTTCGAAGTCTCCAACGCGGTCAGTCGTCGGAGCGGCATGTCGAGAATGTGGTTTGCCTGGATCTCCGACAGTTCGAAACGGCGGATGAGTGACGCCCGAGCTTCGGCGGTGTCGGCCGACCCACGAATGATCTCCACGACCTCGTCGATGTTGTCGAGAGCAATGAGGAGACCTTCGACGATGTGGGCCCGTTTCTTCGCTTCGTCGAGACGATGTTGGGTTCGCCGCTCGATGACTTCCATCTGATGGTCGAGGTAGTGCCCGATCATCTCGGCGATGTTCAGTGTTCGGGGAACCCCATCGACGAGCGCAACGGCGTTGACCCCGAAGGTGTCTTGCAGCTGGGTCATCTTGTAGAGCTGATTCAGGACGACCTGTGGCACCGCATCCCGCTTCAGTTCGATGACCAATCTCGTCCCGACCCGATCGGAGCTCTCGTTACGGAGATCGGCGATCCCAGAGATCTTCTTTTCGTGGACCAGTTGGGCGATCTTCTCCAACACCCGGTCTTGCGACACCTGGTACGGAAGCTCGGTGACCACGATCGCAGTCCGGCCCTTGCGGATCTCCTGCACGTCGGCGACGGCGCGCATCTTCACCGAGCCGCGCCCTGTCGTCAGTGCCTCTTTGATGCCCCGGGTCCCCACCAGGAACCCGCCGGTCGGAAAGTCGGGACCTTTGATGAACTGCAGGTAGTCCTCGATGGGGGCGTCCGGGTTCTCCAACGCATAGATGGCGGCTTCGACCACTTCGCCGAGGTTGTACGGCGGGATGTTGGTGGCCATGCCAACGGCGATCCCCGTCGATCCGTTCACCAGCAGGTTCGGGAAACGGGCGGGCAGCACGGTTGGTTCTTGCGTCTCGCCCGAGTAGTTGTCTTCGAAATCGACGGTGTTTTCTTTGATGCCGTCGAGAAGCCTCATCGCGAGTTTCGTGAGGCGGCTCTCGGTGTACCGCATCGCGGCCGGGGGGTCGTCGACCGTACCGAAGTTGCCCTGAGGTTGGATGAGTGGGTACCGGGTGCTGAAGTCCTGTCCCATTCGTACCAGGGCGTCGTAGATCGCGTCGTTGCCGTGGGGGTGATAGTTCCCCATCACGTCGCCGACGACTTTCGAGCACTTCCGGAACGACGAGGTGGGCCCCATGTTCGACTCGAACATCGAGTAGATGATCCGTCGCTGTACCGGTTTCAGCCCGTCCCGTACGTCGGGCAGGGCGCGCGACACGATGACCGACATGGCATAGTCGAGAAAGGACTTCTCGACCTCTTCGTTGATGTCGATCGCGGGGATCTGCTCTTCGGTGCCTTCCGGCATCACGACTCCTTACACGTCCAGGAAGCGGACATCCTTCGCGTTCTTCTGTATGAAGGCTTTCCGGGCGGCGACGTTGTCTCCCATGAGTGTGGAGAAGATCTCTTCGGCGAGCGCGGCGTCTTCGAGGTGTACTCGCAGCAGCCTCCGCCGTTCAGGATCCATGGCTGTTTCCCAGAGTTCCGAGGCGTTCATCTCGCCGAGGCCCTTGAACCTGCTGACATCGACTTTCCGGTTCCCGATCTCCTCCCGCAGCCGCTCCAGCTCGCCGTCGTCTGCGAGGTACCGGATCTCCTTGCCCATCTTCACCCGGTAGAGGGGCGGTTGGGCGATATACACGTAGCCGGCCTCGATCAGTGGCCGCATGTGCCGGAAGAAGAACGTCAAGAGCAAGGTCCTGATGTGGGAGCCGTCGACGTCGGCGTCGGTGAGGAGGATCACCTTGTGGTAACGAGCCTTCTCCAGGTTGAAATCTTCGCCGATGCTGGTACCGATCGCCGTGATGAGCGCCTGAATCTCGGCGTTCTGGAGGGCTTTCGTCAGCCGGGCCTTTTCGACGTTGATGATCTTGCCCCGGATCGGAAGGATGGCCTGCGTCTCGCTGTTGCGGGCCTGCTTTGCGGGTCCCGCCGCCGAATCTCCCTCCACGATGAACAGCTCGGAGACCGAGGCATCCCTCGATGAACAGTCGGCCAGTTTGCCGGGCAGGCTGGCCGATTCGAGCATCGACTTGCGCCGGGTCAGCTCCCTGGCCTTTCGGGCAGCTACCCGGGCCCGGGATGCATTGACGGCCTTCTCGACGATCTGACGCCCTTCGCCGGCGTGCCGTTCCAACCATTCGGGCAGCAGTTTGTTGAGGCTCTTTTCGACGAAGCCCCGGATTTCGGTGTTGCCCAGCTTGGTCTTTGTCTGGCCTTCGAACTGAGGTTGCCGCACCTTCACCGACAACACGGCGGTCAGGCCTTCCCTGACGTCTTCACCGACGAGGTTGGGGTCTTTGTCTTTGAGGAGTCCCTTGGCCCGGGCAAACTCGTTGATCGCCCGGGTGAGCGCCTTGCGGAACCCTTCTTCGTGCGTGCCCCCTTCGTGGGTGTTGATGTTGTTGGCGAAGCTGAGCACCGTCTCGGTGTACGAGTCGGTCCACTGCATCGCCACTTCCATCTCGGCTTCGTCGCCGGACTCGTCCAGGTAGATGATGTGGGGATGGATCGGCTGCTTGGTGCTGTTGAGGTGTTTGACGAAGTCGACGATCCCGCCGGAGTACCGGAACGTCTCCACGACCGGTTCGTCGCCGCGTTCGTCTCTGAGGACGATCTCGAGCCCTTTGTTGAGAAAGGCCATTTCCCGCAGGCGGGCTGCAACGGTAGAGAAGCTGTAGGTGGTCGTCTCGGTGAAGATCTCCTTCGACGGCCAGAACGTGATCGTTGTGCCGGTGCGTTTTGCCGGCTTCACCTTCTTGACCGACCCGACCGGTTTCCCGTTCTTGAACGACTGGGTCCACAGGAACCCGTCGCGAACCACTTCCACGTCGAGGCGTTCCGACAGAGCGTTGACGACCGAGACGCCGACACCGTGAAGTCCCCCGGACACCTGGTAGGCCCCGGTTTCGAACTTGCCGCCGGCGTGGAGGGTCGTCAGGACGGTGGTGAGCGCCGACTGCTTGGTCTTCGGGTGCTTGTCGACCGGAATGCCGCGACCATTGTCTTTCACCCGGATACTGCCGTCAGCGTTGAGGGTCACCTCGATGCGGGTACAGAACCCTGCCATGGCCTCATCGACCGAGTTGTCCACGACCTCCCACAGCAGATGGTGGAGCCCGCGCGGTCCCGTCGATCCGATATACATACCGGGCCGGCGGCGGACGGCTTCGAGTCCTTCGAGGACGGTGATGTCCTTGGCGGCGTAGTCACCCGCCTGAGAAGTGGTCACTGATCTCCTTCACAGCAACGGCCTCGCGACAAACGACGCGAGGACCGTGGTTTACACAGATGTAAGTATACCCGGAATGGGACGAGAACCCAAGCTCTCCGCTCTACAAAACCGCAACGATTTCCTGGTGTTTTCGCTCATCCGGATCTTCCGGTCGTTCGCAGCTCGACTCGCTGAACCACTCCGGGTCCGAGCGCTTCGTCGAGCGCTCCCAGGAGCCGGCGTTCGGCGTACTTCAGGACCGATCGGGCCGCTGCCGGCGCCTCCACCACCAAGGTCTCTCCCCGGATGACCACCGGTCTGCTGTGCGACCGCCACGGCTCCGGAGCGATCGCCTCCCACTCTTCACCAAGCCGGCTGATGGCGTCGAGCCGACCTACCCCCAGCTTCCCCAACAGCGACTCGATCAAGGGGCCGATTCCCTCCATCAGTCGACCTTCCCCGAGGTGACATCCCATCGCCGCCCCTCGAGCGGCACATCCTCGACACGGGCCGTCGTCACGAACGTCTGGGTTCCCGGCAGGGCCGCCGCCAGCGCTTTCGCCCGACCGGCGTCGAGCTCTGAGAAGACATCGTCGAGCAACAAGATGGGCGGTTCGCCGGCCACTTCCGCCACGGCTCGCAGCTCGGCCAGACGGAGGCTGAGTGCCAGCGTCCGTTGCTCGCCCTGCGATGCCGAATCCCGCGCTCCCCTACCCGCGACCAGGAACCTTGGCTCGTCCCTATGGGGACCCACCGTCGTCTGCCGTCGCTCCCGATCGACCCCTTCCGACGCTTCCAGCGCCTCCGCGAGGAGGTCGGCCGTGTCGTCCTCATCAGAAAGGTCTCCGCCCCACGTGGACCGGTACTCCAACTCGACCGGCGTCTCTCTCCCCGCGATCGCCGCGTACGTTGCGGGGGCATGTCGCATCAGTGCCTCTGCCGCTGCCCGACGCCGCTGCATCAGCTTTGCCCCGGCATGGGCGACCCGGTCGTTCCATACCTGAAGCGTGAAGCGGTCCACCCGCCCGCTCCGCAACAGAGCGTTCCTTTGGGCCACCGCCCGTTCATAGTCCCGCTGCTCCGCCGCAGCAGCGGGCCACAGCTGCACAGCGGCATCATCGAAGAGGCCCCTCCGCAGTGCCGGCCCTCGCTTCACCATGTCGATGTCGTCGGGCAAGAAAGCCACGACGCGCACGTAGCTCCTCAGGTCGGTGGTACGGCCTGGTTTTGACCCGTTGATCAGCACCCGCCGGCGACGGGATCTGGAGATCTCCAACTCGACGAGCGCCGATCCACGTTGCGACGTCACTTCACCCCGCAGCACTGCCTCATCGGCATCATCGGCGATCAGCACCTCATCGGCGACTCCTCGAAACGACCGAAGCGTCGCCAGGTAGCCAATGGACTCCAAGAGATTCGTCTTGCCGGCCCCGTTCGGTCCGACCAAGACGTTCACCCCGTCGGCGGGTTCGAATCGCATCCGGTCATAGGACCTGAAGTGGAGCAGATCGATCCAGCCGAGACGCATTCAGATCCGGACGGGCATCAGCAGATAGGTGAACGCGTCATCGTCGGCACCCCGAATGACCGCCGGTTTCAACCCATCGAGCACCTGGAGCACGACCTGTTCTGAGGCGATCGCCGAGACCCCATCGGTCAAGTAACGCGGATTGAAGGCAATCACGACGTCTTCTCCCGCGTAACGGCCCGGCAGGTGCTCGGTTTCTCCCCCAACGTCCTGTCGAGTCACACTCATCTCGGCGCCACCTTCCATCAGTCGCAGCCTGACCGGAATGTGATCTTCGGCGACCAATGACGCTCTCCCCAAGGCCTCGATCAGCACTTCGCGGTCTACGGTGAACTGGTTCGGGTACGACTCGGGGAGGAGCTGGCGGTAGTTGGGGAACGTCCCTTCGATCAGCCGCAATGTCATGCTCCCCCGGGTCGAACCAAACACGGCTTCCCTGCCGCCGATGGCGAATGTCACCGCGTCCGCGCCCACCGTCCGGGCCAACTCTCTGAGGCCGCGGGCGGGCACGAGACCTTCGGTTCCGGTTTCGACACCTTCGAGTTCCCTGACGGCCAGCCGATACGAGTCGGTCGCTACCAACCTGAGCCCCCGGTCGGCCGGTTCAAACAAGATGCCGGTCAGGACTGGACGGGCAGCGTCGGTCGAAGCCGCCACACCTACCTGGGCGATCGCCGATGTCAGTGCATCGCCGCTTACCTGTACCCCGTCACCCAGGTCGGGCTCTCCGAGGTCTGGGAAGTCCTGCACGGGCAGTTCCCGTAGGGAGAACTTCGGACCTTTCCCGATAATGTGCACTTCGCCGTCGTCCGACTCCAACTCGACCGCGCCGGCAGGCATCTTCCGGATCGCTTCGGAGGCCAAGCGAGCCGGGATCACGACCGACCCTTCCTCTTTCACATCTACCTCGGCCATCGTCCGAATCGTGACTTCGAGGTCTGTGCCGGTTACTTGGAGCGTGGTACCCCTGGTCTCGCACAGGACTCCTTGAAGAATCGGCTGCGCTGGACGGACTCCCACGGCACGGTTCGCCCGGGAGAAGACGTCGGCGAGTTCATCGCGTTCTGCACGTATCCGCAAGGTCTTCCATCCCTTCTTATCTTTGCGTAGCTAACAGTAGTAGTGGTAGGCGTTGTGGGAAGTGTGGATGATTCGACAAAACCCCAGGTCGACACCGCACTTGCGCGTCCACAGAGCTTGGGGACGATTCATCAGGTGGTCCACAGGCGACCGAAACGAGAGGTTCGGCGATGGGGAGAACACCTAACTTCTCCTCAGCTGTTGGGACAACGTGGTGACCTTTTCGAAGATGGTCGGATCTGTGCGCATCAGCGTGGTCACCTTGTCGATGGCATGCATCACCGTGGTGTGGTCGCGACCGCCGAACAGGGCGCCGATCTTGGGGAGGGACAGGTCGGTGAGTTCACGGCAGAGGTACATGGCGATCTGTCGTGAACGAACGAGGGGTTGTTTCCTGCTTCGACTCTTGATCTGTGACACGGAGAAGCCGTAGGCGGCGGCCGATGCCGCAATGATCTCGTCGGCGGTGACAGGACGTGGCCCGCCTCGAGGTGTGAGGTCCTGCAGGACGTCTTCGGCCATGGTCAGAGAGATGGTCTGTTCGGTGAGTTCGGCGTAGGCGGTGATCCGGGTGAGGGCGCCTTCGAGTTCACGAATGTTGTCGCGAACGTGGTCGGCGATGAAGGCCAGCACCTCTTCCGGCACCGACTGGGGAGCGAACTCGCTGTTCTTGCGAAGAATGGCGAGCCGGGTCTCGACGTCGGGTGGCTGGATGTCGGTGAGGAGGCCCCACTCGAACCGGCTGCGGATGCGGTCCTCGAGTGTTGCGAGGTGCTTCGGATGCCGGTCGGAACTGATCACCATCTGCTTGCCGGCCTCGTAGAGGCTGTTGAACGTGTGAAAGAACTCCTCGAGGATCTGTTCCTTTCCTTCGAGGAACTGCACATCGTCGAGGAGCAGGACGTCCGTGGTGCGGTACTTCGCTTTGAATGCGTCCATGCGCTTCTGACGAATACCGTCGATGAACTCGCTGAAAAAGCGTTCGGAGGTGACATAGCGGACGACTGCCTTGGGATCGAGCTCACGACGGTGCTGACCCACCGCATGCAAAAGGTGGGTCTTACCGAGGCCGGCCCCCGCGTAGATGAACAGGGGGTTGTAGTGCATGCCCGGCCGTTCGGCGACCGCCATCGCTGCTGCGTGGGCGAAACGGTTCGAAGGGCCTACAACGAAATTGTCGAACGTGTATTTGGAGCTCGAAGGCGCAACGCTTGATTCGGGCGCCGGTCCGAACGAGTCGGCCTCGGCTTCCTCCTCTTCGTCGAAGTCGAAGGTCACCTGCAGATCGGCGACTTCGTAGACCAGCTCCATGTCGGGCCCGTAGACGGCTTCGACGGCGGTGGCGAGAGCTTGCTCGTGTTTCTCACGAATCCAGGTGATGTGAAACTGTGAGGGCGCGCTGACGGTGACGGTGTGATCGTCTCGTTCGAACTCCAGAGGCGCGAGCCATGTCTGCCACGTCACTTGACTGACCTGAGATCGAAGCGCCGTAGCGAGGGCTTCCGTATCCCAGGTCAGAGAATGAGCTTCCGCCACATTTCCCTCCCGTTGTCCACAGAACTGTCCACAGGGTGTGGAAGACGTGACCCTTGAGGACAGTTTCGCATTCACATTCTCAGCCGGCTGGCCCAGGGGACCGCTCCGGGGAAGTGAGAGCGAATGCCTCCGGCGGCGGCGAGTATATGGGATGGTGCACGTGCGACTCAAGAGCGGGAAATCCGGCGATGGCGCGTCAATTGTGCGTGGTGAATCGTGGAAATCCCCAGGTAAACGGTGGGCTGCACCAGGGGATGGCGGCGTCGTTCGGGTCGCTGGACCCAGACAGGAGGCCAGACCGGATTTTCGCGACCCTTGGGGAAAACTTCGCGACTTACCAACAGGGCTGCCGGGTTGGAGGAGGGAGGGGCTTTGACAAGGATTCCGAGGCTCCGTAACCTCCAGTTCTCACCTCGACCTCGGGATTCCTCATGAAACGAACCTATCAGCCGAATGTCCGACGCCGCAAGAGAAAACACGGATTCAGACGCCGTAGTCGCACCCGCGCCGGCCGGGCCATCCTCGCGCGCCGGCGTGCCAAGGGCAGAAGCAGGATCTCTGCCTGAACGCTGGGAGCCGCTGCGCGGCAGACGGGCGTTCGCCGCTGTCTACACCCAGGGGACTCGCCGCAGAGTCGGAGGGGTCACCGTGGTGCGCAAGACCGGAGCAACAGATGTATCGCAGGTTGGTATCGTCACGAGTCGGCGTAGGCTCGGATCTGCCGTGCACCGCAACCGGGCACGGCGAAGGATTCGCGCCGCGCTCGACCGCATGGACTTGCCGCCAGGCCTCGAGGCGATCGTGATCGCCGATCGGCGCGTACTCGACGTGCCGTTCGCGACCCTGGTCGAGTGGCTGAAGACGGCGTTGACGGAGGACCGACATGAGTGAAGATGTAAGGAGCCCGGGAGCCCTCGTGCTGCGCGGTCTCATCCGGACCTATCAGAAGGTCCTCTCCCCCAGCCTCGGCAAGAACTGCCGGTACACCCCGACCTGCTCCCAGTACGCCTATGAGGCCGTAGGCCGATTCGGGGCAGTCCGAGGTGGATGGATGGCGGTCAAACGTCTTGCCCGCTGTCATCCGCTGGCCGAAGGCGGCTACGACCCGGTGGAGGGCGGCTGATGGGAGACCTGTTCGACGCGCTGGTTCGGCTCATCGCCGTCCCCCTCACCTACTTCTATGAGATCATCCCCAGCTACGGCCTTGGGATAATCTTCCTGACCATCGTCGTGAACATTCTGATGTTCCCGCTCACCCTGAAGCAGACGCGGTCGACGCGGGCGATGCAGGAGATCCAGCCCGAAGTCAAGAAACTCCAGAAGCAGTACAAGGACGAGCCGGAGACGCTCAACAAAGAGATGATGGCCCTCTACAAGGAGAAGGGGGTCAACCCGGTCGGCTGTTTGGGTCCGATGCTCGTCCAGATGCCCATCTGGTTTGCCCTCTTCCGCCTGCTTCGTACCCCTGAGGCGTTTATTCCGGAGGGCACCCGGTTGGCGCAGGCGCTGGCCCAAGGTCCCCAACACTTTCTGGGGATGAACCTGGCACTGGAGCCGTCGAAAGCGCTTTCTGGAGAGGGGATCATCGCCGCCATCCCTTACCTTATTTTGGTACTTCTCGTGGTGGCTACGGGTTGGATCCAGCAGAAGCAGGCCACTCCCTCGAATCAGGAGGGGGCCGCCCAGCAGGCCCAGATGGTCACCAAACTGATGCCCCTCCTCTTCGGTGTCTTCTCGTTCTCGTTCCCTGCAGGTCTGGATCTCTACTTCGTCACCGCCAACGTGTTCCGGATCGGCCAACAGGCCTTGATCTTCGCCCTCGACGGACGGCCGCAGCCGGCACCGAAGGAGGCGGCATCCGGGGAAGGGGAGGCCACTCCCCCGTCGAAACCCCATCCCAGATCCAAGAAGAAAAAGCGTCGGAGGAGGAAGTAGTCGTGGAGGAGTGGGTAGAAGTCAAAGCCCCTACGGTGGCCCTGGCCATCGAAACAGCACTGGACGAACTTGGTTTGGAATCGCCAGAAGAGGCAACGGTCGAAGTGCTGCAGGAACCCGAGAAGGGCTTCCTCGGCATCGGACGGAAGGACGCCGTTGTCCGCGTGAAGCCACGACCGAAACGGCGCCGGCGCCCGCGCCGCCGGGGAAAGAAGCCGGAGGGCAAGCCTGCACCAGCGCAGAGAGCCAAGGGAAAGCCGTCGACAGATCGCAACAAGGCCGGCAAGGCCGGTAAGTCGACCAACAAGGCGCAGAAGTCGCCGGCAACGAAAAAGGAGCAGCACGTCGTGGAACCAGACGAGAACGTACGCGCCGAGCAAGCGGCGGTGATCGAACAGTTCCTGACCGGGCTCCTCGACGCCTTCGGGTTGGAAGGAGACGTGGCGGTCAAGGTCGAAGACGACATCATCTATGCAACCGTCACCGGCAGCCAGACCGAAGCCCTCATCGGTCCCCACGGCGCCATTCTGGACGCCATTCACGAACTGTGTAAGACGGTGGTGCAGCGGCGCACCAAAGAAGGGGCCAGGATCCGTCTCGACATCGCCGGCTATACCGAACGCCGACGGGAGGCCCTCAAGATCTATGCGCAGCGGTTGGCCCAGCAGGTGATTGACGACCAGACCGAGATCATGCTCGAACCCATGAACGCTGCCGAGCGCAAGGTGGTGCATGACGCGGTCGCCGAGATCGAGGGCGTCCGCACCTACTCCGAGGGAGAGGAACCGCGGCGGTCGGTGGTTATCGCTCCGGAGTAACCCTCGAGTTTCACGTGAAACATCCCTCGACCGAGCGAGTCCTGGATTGGCTCGGCGCCACCGACGTCGAGTGGGAGCTCCTGGAGACCTACGCGCGGTGGTTGACGACAGAGGGTATTCCGGGCGGCGCTCTGGGTCCTTCGGAGGCAGAGCGTCTATGGCAACGGCACATCGACGACGCACTGAGCTTCGCGGCAGGGTTCGAGACACCTCCTGGAGAGCTGTGGGACATTGGCAGCGGCGCCGGTCTTCCCGGCCTACCGCTGGCGATCCTGTTCCCAGAGACGGCGGTCACCCTGTTGGACCGGTCAGGAAGGCGGTGCGCCCTGCTGCGGCGGGTCACCAGGATGCTGCAACTCCCCAACGTATCGGTCGTGCAAGGCGCATTCGAAGACGTAGGTCCCGTTGAAGCGGTGACGATGCGGGCGGTGCTTCCACCCCACCAGGCGGCGCCTACGGTGCAAAGGTTGCTGCGGCCGGGAGGGGTCGGCGTCGTCGGACTGGCAAGAAGAAGCGACCCGGATCCGGCCTGGTTTCGCCTGGGAGGCAAGGTGGTCGAGGTGCCGGTCCTTGATCCCCCCGGCTGGCTGCTTATCATGCAGGATCGTGGAACGAAAAAGACCAGCGGTGACGGTGGCAGTCACGAATCAGAAGGGCGGAGTCGGTAAGTCGACCACGGCCATCAACCTTGCGGCGACGCTCGCCTTCCAGGGAAAGCGAATCCTCGTCGTAGACCTCGACCCCCAAGGAAATGCCACCTCGGGCCTGGGGGTAGATAAGACGGGCGTAGCTGCCTCAATTTACGAGGTACTCATCCGGGAAACACCGATTGAGGACACTATCGAAGGCACCGGGGTGCGCGACCTCTTCTTGGTGCCGGCGACGATCGACCTGGCTGGGGCAGAGATAGAACTGGTATCGCTGTTTTCCCGAGAGACCAGGCTCCGTCGCAGCCTCAACGGGGTTCGTGAAGACTTCGATTTCGTGTTCATCGATTGCCCTCCCTCTCTTGGCCTGCTGACCGTCAACGCGCTGGCCGCTGCCGATGAGGTGCTCATTCCGATCCAATGCGAGTATTACGCCCTCGAGGGCCTCTCCCAACTGATGCAGAACATCGAACTGGTCTCACAAAACCTCAATCCGAACCTGACGCTGGGAGGCGTGGTGCTCACCATGTACGACGCCCGAACCAAACTGGCCTCGGATGTGGTTGATCAGGTGCGAAACCACTTTGGAGAGACGGCGTATCGGACCGTTATCCCGCGGTCGGTGCGTCTGTCGGAGGCTCCTTCATACGGGGAGCCGATCGAAGCGTTCGACCCGATGAGTCGTGGTGCGATCGCCTACCGGCAGTTGGGACGGGAATTCCTCGAACGCCACCAAGGAGGGCCCAGATGACAAGTCGCAAGAGCGGGCTGGGACGGGGCCTCGACGCCTTGATCCCGCAGGCCGGTCATGGATTCGCCATGCTCGCGTTGGAACGCATCCATCCCAATCCGCTGCAGCCACGGGGCCGGTTCGACGACGAAGGGCTGGCATCACTCGCTGCATCGATCGTTGAGGTAGGGGTACTGCAGCCAATTGTGGTCCGCGAGGCCGACGAAGGCTACGTCCTGGTGGCGGGGGAGCGACGCTGGCGGGCTGCCAAAATGGCTGGCCTTGGTGAGATCCCGGCCATCATTCGGGAGGGCGAAGACAGCGCACTCCTCACCGAGGCCCTGATCGAGAACGTCCAGCGGGAAGACCTCAGTCCCCTCGAGGAGGCCGCCGCCTATCAGCAACTCCTCGACGATTTCGGTCTGACCCACGAAGAAGTTGGCAAGCGCGTCGGGAAGTCGCGGCCTGCGGTCAGCAATGCGCTGCGGTTGCTCCAGTTACCGGCCGCAATCCAGGGCATGCTCGAGCGTGGGGATTTATCGGCCGGACATGCGCGTGCCTTGCTGGGTGTCGAGGATCCTGCCTACGCGGAGCACATCGCCCGGCGGGCTTCGGCAGAAGGTTGGTCGGTCCGGCAGGTCGAAGAAGCAGCTCGCCGGCGAACCGAAGAGCCGGCTCCGTCGACGCCGAAGACGCCGCGTCCGGCAGCGATCATCGCACTCGAGGATCGGCTGAAGGATCGACTAGCCACGGACGTGAAGATCAAATATGGGAGCCGAAAGGGGAAGATCACCATCGACTTCTCCGACCTCGACGACCTCGAAAGGATCTTTCGAGAGATCCTCGGCTAAAACGTCACGTGACGAATTAAGTAGGCGAACGCTGTACCAGGGCGGCGGCCTCTTCGAAGAAGCGATCGAGCGACCGAGCGACCCGCTTCCCCAAATCCGGGCCAAGATCAGTGGTGGTGAGCACGACCGCAGGAGCCCTGGTCTCGGTTAGGAGGGTCGTGGCCTTGCCGGCGGTCGGAAGGGCAAGATCGGCACCCAGGCGGCCGGCGAGGAGGGCGCCGGCCTCGCTGCGACTCCGCGACGAGGCGAAGTAGGCGACCTCGGGTGTCGGCCCGAAACGCAACGCCAGGATGAGATCGGCGCCAAGACGGTTGGCGCGTCGGGCACGGATACGTTCCGGGGGAGCGGCGTCGACGCTTCGGCTGAAGAGCGGGATGGCACCTCGCTCCTTGAGATGCACGGCGAGCGCCTCCGTCGTCTCCCAGGTTTGACCCGCCTCGTCCGGATCCCCACACCCGGGATCGAGGAAAATCCTGGCCCCGGCGGCGCTGGAAGGAAGGCGCCGCAGCCACTCTCGCTCCCGGATCGCTTCCCTGCCCGTCTTCCGGGTCTCCCGGGCGACCAGCCCGATCTCAGCCAGAAGGCCAGGGCCCGCGGTCCCGTCTTCGGCCAGACCTCGATTCTCTTGAAACTCGAGGATGGCCCGCAGGGTGTCGGGTCCGAAGATGCCATCGACTTTCCCTGCATCGAACCCAAGGGCGTTCAGACGCCGTTGCAGTTCGGCGACGTCGTCGCCGCGCAGCATGGGGCGCCGGTAGAAGAGGATGCGGTCACCGAGTCGATAACCCGCCTCGTAGAGAGCCCGCCAGGTGTCTGGGCCGACGATTCCGTCGACGTCGAGACCGCGGCGCCGCTGGAACGCCCGCACCGCCTCCTCGGTGGAAGGTCCGAACTCGCCTGGAGGGTCGTCGGTGCCGTAGCCGAGCGCGACGAGCCGGGTCCGTATGTCCCGTATCGGCGCCCCGGAGTCGCCGAGGCGATAGAGCCTCATACCTCCACGACGTCAGAGATAGGGGGAAAGTTCCGCCACGAGGGCGTGTTTCGGCCTCGCCCCGACGATCCGCCGTTCCTCCTTGCCGTCCTTGAACAGCAGGAGCGTCGGAATGCTCATGACGTCGTAGGTGGCCGCAATGGACGGGTGCTCGTCTACGTTGAGCTTCCCGATACGGATACGGTCGGGGTACTCCCGGGCGATCTCTTCGAGGATGGGCGCGATGAGCCGGCAGGGGCCGCACCACTCTGCCCAGAGGTCGACCAAGATCGGCGTAGGCTTGGCAATCTCGTCTTGGAAATTTTCGGTAGTGAGGGTGATGATGTTGTCGGCCATCCTCGTTACTCCTGACTCTCCAACCAGCGTTGGGCATCGATGGCTGCCCTCGCTCCCGTACCCGCGGCCGTGATCGCCTGCCGGTAGACGGCGTCGGCCACGTCACCCGCGGCGAAGACTCCCTCCACGGAGGTCGACGTCGAGCAGTCCTGCAACTTCAGGTAGCCGACGTCGTCCATCTCGAGCTGGCCCTGGAAGATATCGGTATTAGGCCGGTGGCCGATCGCGATGAAGACGCCATCGATGGGCATCTCGCGGACCTCTCCGGTCTTGACGTTCTTGATACGGACCGCCGTCACCTCCTCGTCGCCCAGGATCTCCTCCAGCACCGAGTCCCAGATGACATCGATCTTTGGGTGCTCCAGAGCGCGCTTGGCCATGATCGGCGAGGCCCTGAACTCGTCGCGGCGGTGGACGATGTGCACCTTGGCGGCGAAGGTGGTGAGGAACAGTGCCTCTTCCATTGCGGTGTCCCCGCCGCCGACGACGATGATCTCTTTGTCGCGAAAGAAGAATCCATCGCACGTGGCGCACGCCGAAACTCCGCGGCCGACCAGCCGCTCTTCACCAGGGATGCCCAGCCACTTCGCCGATGCGCCGGTCGCCACGACGACGGCCTCGGCCTGGTATTCGTCGGCACCGACCCACACCCGGAACGGACGGGCGGACAGATCCACCTTGGAAACATCGGACGTCACCAGGCGAGCACCGAACCGGTCGGCCTGCTTGCGCATGCGATCCATCAACTCTGGTCCGAGGACCCCGTCCGGGAAGCCCGGGAAATTCTCGACATCGGTGGTGATCATGAGCTGGCCGCCTGCCTGGCTTCCTTCGAGTACGAGTGGTTCCAGGCTGGCTCGGGCCGCGTAGAGGGCCGCGGTGAGTCCCGCCGGCCCCGAGCCGATGATGATGAGTTTCTCAGTCATGGTCATCCTTGGGGTTTCGCTTCCACCACACCAACGCCCCGCCGAGCACAAACAATCCACCAAATACTGCGTAGGCCCCCTCAACGGTGAGCGGGACCGAGGCGGCGCGGAACACACCGACGATGAGATACACGAGGGCGACCGTCACCAGGGCTCCGGCAACGATCACTCCGGCGGCAATCGTGATGGCTTTGGAGGCCCGGTCTACGGTCATCGACCGCACCTTGGTGGCGATGTTTTCGAGAAAGTCGGCGAGGCGTGTGGCGAGGTCGTCGTTCATAGGTATGGGCTCAGGATAGCCGCCCGTTATGGTCTGACCGAGATGAGGACGTCGCAAGAGGTTGGATCGACGACGAGAGCCTCTTCGTCGATCACGAGAATCTCGACTGGCCGTCCGCCGAGCAGGACGGACTCTGCGGCGATGAGCGAGCGGCCTTCGACGAGCGACAGACACGAGACGTCGTTCCGGTCGACGGACTTCTCCTGGGCTCGCAGCGTTGCGACGAATTCCGGCAGCTCGTCTTGTGTGATGGCGGGCATGGCCTGATCGGTGGCCATCTCCGGAGCGGCCGGGGCCCCCATCGACGCGGCCGCGGTGGTGGTCGGTGCGGCTGCCGTGGCCGTGGTGTCTGCCTGCTCCAGTCGGGCGCCGATCGGTTGGAACGTTTCGCCCCCCTGGTTCTGCAGCATCGACGCGACGCCAAACACCGCGACGAGTGCGGCGGCAGCCGCGAACGCCGGAACCAGACGAACCCAGCGAGGTCTCTTCGTCAGGGTGATGTGCCGTCGAACCTGCCGGTGGAGGCCGGCCCGCTCCAGGTCGGTGAGGCGTGGCTCCGGAAGCCCTGACAGCGCATCGATGGCCAGCCGGAAGTCGGACAGGATCTCGGTACAGGTCGGACAAGACGCAACCTCTGCTTCGAAGGCCGCTGCCTCTTCGACAGGGAGGTGGCCTTCGGCAAGGGCGGCGATGCGATCTTCGTCGTGTCTATGCATGCTCGTCCTTTTGATGCTCTGAACCCTCTCTGAGGTTCCGGAGTTCTTTGGCCAGTAGTCGCCTGCCGCGGAAGAGACGGGATTTGACGGTGCCGGTCGGAACGCCGAGCGCCTCCGCAGCGTCGTGCAGGGAGAGGTCTTGGAGATCGACGAGTACCACGGCGGCCCGGAAGTCGTCTGGCAGCCGGAGGAGCGCCGATTCGACGTCGGGGCGTAGCTCGACGGATGCGAACCCTCCCTCGGCGCCGGGGTCGTCGGGATCGAAGCCCTCCGGCAGGGGATCCGTCCGTCGTCTCTTGCGTTTCCGAAGGTGGTCGTAGCAGGTGTTGACGGTGACCCGGTGCAGCCACGTGGTGAAGGCCGACGCTCCGGAGAACCGGTCGGCCTTTCTGAAGACCGTCAGCCACGTGTCCTGGGTGGCGTCGAGGGCAGCCTGCCGGTCGCCGAGCATACGTAGGCATATGGCGAAGACGCGGTCCTCGTGGCGGCGCATCAGCTCGTCGAAGGCGTCGGCATCGCCTTCGGCGACCCGGACGGCAAGGTCACGGTCGGTCATGGAAGGAACCGTACTTCGCCGATCGACGCCTGAAAGCCGTCGTTCTGTGCCGGCAAGTCGGTGAGCCACAGGAGCCACACGCCGTCGTTGCGCTCCGGTACCTGTACCGAGACGGAACCGCCGGAGGCAACACCCCCCGCGATCCGTTCCCACCCGTCGAAGTCGGCAGGCACCTCTGGAGCCCACAAGAGGTTCCAGGCCATGCCGTCGGGAACCCGTTCCACTTCGACTCTCCCCGGACTGCCCTCGAGCGCGAAGGTGACACCAACGCCCGGTTTCAGGAGCGACAGACGATCGAAGTAGCGCTCGGTCTTCCAGACCGTCGCCGGGTCTCCGTCGGTCAGTCTTGGCAGCTCCTTGTCGTGCTCGTAGCCATCGCCGAACGGGTCGTAGGAGGCCACAGCCACGACTTCGGGCGCCGGATGCCCGGACGCAGTGGTGGG
>JANTGE010000020.1 GCA_024763085.1 Acidimicrobiia bacterium | reverse complement strand
ATCGGGGCGTCGGATGCACCATAGGCGGTGTATCGGCGCCATCGGACGTACCCTGGATCAGGGACAGGAACGAACGGCGGGCGACGCCACCACTGGCGCCTCGCGCTCGCCGCGGCGACGCGGATCGCCTCCATCCACAGATCCGGCCTTCGCATGATCGAACGAGCCGCCCCGCCCACGTGCCTCCTCGTGCTCCCCAGGGTGCTCTGATCTTACCCTCGTGGAAAGCACCGAGGGGCTGATAGGCTGCCTCGAGGAGGTGCCGGACTTGACCACGACCGTCCCGACCGAGATCGATCAGTTCGCCGACCGTTTCGCTTCGATCGTCGCCAATATCGAAACGGTCATTCAGGGCAAACGCGACGTCGTCGAGCTGGTGACGATGTGCCTGCTCGCCGAAGGCCATGCCCTCATCGAAGACGTACCTGGAGTCGGCAAGACGCTCCTGGCCAAATCGCTGGCCCGGTCGATCGATTGTCGCTTCCACCGGGTCCAGTTCACGCCTGATTTGCTCCCGTCGGATATCACCGGCGTCTCGATATGGGACCGCACGACGGGCGATTTCGTGTTCAAACCCGGAGCCATCTTCGCCAACATCGTCCTCGGCGACGAGATCAACCGCGCAGGCCCGAAGACCCAGGCGGCCCTCCTCGAGGCCATGGAGGAGCTGCAGGTGACCGTCGACGGGATCACCCGCCCCCTCGAGCCCCCCTTCATGGTCATCGCTACCCAGAATCCCCTGGAGCACGAAGGCACCTATCCGCTGCCGGAGTCGCAGCTCGACCGGTTCATGATGCGCCTCGTCATCGGCTACCCCATCCACGCCAAGGAGTTGGAAGTGCTTCAGACCCACGGTGTGCACTCGAGTTTCGATACGCTCGAGCCGGTGGCGACGGCCGCCGACGTACAGTCGATGGCGGACACCGCCCGACAGGTCCATGTGGCTCCCTCACTCCAGGGTTACATCGTGGACCTGATGGAAGAGACCCGACGACACGGTGAACTCTTGTTGGGGGCCTCACCTCGGGCCGCGTTGCACCTCCAACGCGTCGCCCGGGTACGCGCCGCGATGCAACGACGCGACTTCGTCACCCCGGACGACATCAAGGCGGTCGCCATACCGGTGCTCGAACACCGAATGGTCCTCCGGCCTGAGGCCCAGATGCGTGGCGTCACCGTCGCTGAGGTCATCGACGGCATCCTCCACCACCTTCGAGTTCCCGGCTTGCGAGGCGAGGGATGACGACCGAGCGAGGCTGGGCCGCACTCGGTGCCGGCCTGGCGCTGCTCGTCTTGTGGCTTCTCCTTGGCGAACCGCTGCTCGCTGCCTTGGGGTTCCTCATGTTCGGCGCCGTCGCCACAGGCCGTTTCGGGCTCCGCCGCCGCCTGGGGAGCTTGCACGTCAGCCGGCGACTCCGGCCCGGATTCCTCGAGGAGGGCGAACCGGTGACGGTGGAACTGACCATCTCCGATTCGCCAGGGGACCTGCTCATCACCGACAGGGTCGGCGACCTCGGCGCGGTGACGTTCCGAGTCGGGCCCGGTACCGGGACCGGCCGATACTCCGTCACCTGCCACACCAGGGGCATCTATCCGGTCGGACCGGCAGAAGTGGTCCGCAGCGACGCCTTCGGATTCAACGAGGTCTCCGCGCAGGTCGGCGCCGCCGACCGCGTGGTCGTGTACCCGGCCATCGAGGATCTCGCCGGACTACCGACGCTTCGGGGCGCCGACCCCAGCCTCGAAGCTGCCAGACCGGAGGCTGTGCAACGTGGCGGCGATGAGTTCTTCGCACTTCGCGAGTACCAAACCGGCGACGACCTCAGGAGAGTCCATTGGCCTTCGACCGCCAGACGGGACGAACTGATGATCCGCCAGTTCGAGACACCCTGGGAGCCGCGAGCGTTCGTTGTGCTCGACCCGAGAGCGGAGGTCTACGCGACGTCGGACGCATTCGAGACTGCCGTTCGTGGCGCCGCGAGCGCGGTTCACCACTTCTACGAAGAAGGCGTCGGCGCCGACCTGTGGGCCGGAGCACCCGGAGGAGCAGAAACCGACTACGAGACCATCATGCTGACCCTGGCTGCGCTGCAACCGGCCCGGTCGTTGGATCTACGCACCGCCGTCCTTCGCCTGCGGCTCAAGGGCCGCGGCGGAACGCTCGTACTCGTCACCGGTACTCCCGACGGTCAGGCGCTTGCCGTCGTAGACCACCTGAGCCGCCATGCCGGAGCCACCCTCGTGATGGCAGCCTGTGGAGGTGTCATACCGGAGGCATTCCAGTCGGCAACGGTGGTGCAGGCGACGCCGGGGACTGGTTGGACGCAAGCCTGGATGGAGACATGGTCGTTCGCTGGAGCCGGCTAGCGGGAGCCGCCGTCCTGGCGACGGCGCTCTTCGAGCTCGATCGGGTACTGCGTCCCCCCGCGGGGGCCGCCGCCTGGCAGCTTGCGATGGTCTTCGCCGCGGCGCTCGGAGCGGCGCTCACCCTGGTGACCCGCCGCGTCTGGACGGCCCTCGCCGCCAATCTGGGACTGTACGCACTGGTGGCGCTGCGAATCGCCGCCCCGACCACCCTGAGGTTTGGTCTGCTACCGACGGTCGACACCTGGGATACGCTCCGGTCGGAGCTCACCGTCGGGTTCGACCTCATCAGGCTCGGCGTGCCTCCCATCACGCCGGTGGCAGGGCTGGTCGTGTTGCTCGCTGCCGTCTTCTGGGGGCTGGGGGCGATCACGGCGGCCGGTTTGCGGGCAGGCCGTACGGTGGTGGCCCTCGGACCCGGGCTGCTGTTCCTCATGCAACTCACCATCATCGACCCGTTGCCGACGTCGTGGGCATGGCGCCTCTGGATCGCGGCGCTCGTCGCCGGGGTCATCGCTGCGGTGGCCGCCGATCGCAGACTCGCGAACTCCCGTCCATTGCCTACGCAGGGCCGGTCGACCCTGCGAGAGCTCCCACGCTCCCCAGCCCTCACGGCACTCGTTGCCGTCGCCCTGGCTCTCGGCCTGTCGAGAGCGGCTCAGCCGCTGATTCCTCAGGAGGGTTTTCTCGACTGGAGGAGCCATACCGCCATCGGAGGCGGCATCCTCGTCGGCGTCTCCTACAACCTGTTCACCGGGATCCAGCAGAAGTTGGTGTCGCAGTCGGACACACCCGTGTTCACCGCCCGTATCGACGGGGAGGTCGACCCGAGGCAGGTCTATTGGAAGCTCATCACGCTCGAGGACTTCGATGGCGATAACTGGTTCCCGGTGCCTCGGGCTGCCCACGACATCGCCTCAGGGTTGGCGGAAGATCCCGAGCTCGCATTCTTCGGCCCGACGAAGGCGGTGACCGCCGACGTCCAGATCGCCGCCCTGCAGCAGAACTACCTCCCGGTCATCTACAGCCCTCAGTGGGTTGGCTCCGATACGGCACTGTTCGAGGAGAGCGCCCTCATCCGTGACGATGGCTCGGTTCGCTTCGACCTGGTTACCTGGCCGGGCCTCACCTACGAAGAGATCGCGATCGTCCCCCAACCCGACGTCGAAGCGCTCGCCAGCGCCGCCGGCAGGCTCACGCCGATCTTCCAGGAAGCCGCCGATCAGGGCGTGTTCAGCGGAGCACCCAAACCCACGGCCGAGACCCGATCGCCTTCCGACATCGATCGATTCCTGGACCTGCCGGCTATCGAGCCGATCATTCGCACCACGGCCAGGGAACTCACCGCCGAAGGAGGCTCGGCATTCGAGAAGGGACTCCTGTTGGAGGCCTGGTTCCGCGATCCTACGGTGTTCACCTACTCGGTCGACATCGACCCGGGACACACGAGCGACAATCTGGCCGACTGGCTCTTCACGACCGACGCTCCCAGCTACCGGACCGGCTACTGCGAACAGTTCGCCACCGCCATGGCGGTGATGGCCCGGTCCATCGGAATTCCAAGCAGGGTCGTCGTCGGCTTCACCCCTGGCGACGTCGCCGCAGACGGCACGATCACCGTTCGCGACAAGAACGCGCACGCCTGGGTGGAGCTTTGGATGAGCAAGCAGGGATGGGTTCGGTTTGATCCGACGCCGCGCGGCGATGGGGTCAACCCATCGACGCAGAGCAGCGTCGGTTTCGACCCCCGTGAGTACATTCCGCCACCTCCGGAACCGATCGAAGGCTCCGACGACGTGGCGACCGCCACCACGGTGCCCAACTTCGATGAGCCCACGACGGTGCCGCTCGGCCCGCTCTCCGGCGACGACGCCCCACTCCCCCGGGCTCCGATCGAGATCATCACTCCGGCCCGTCTCGTGGCGCTCGGCCTGTTGATCGTCGCCGGCTTCGTTCCATTCGTGAAGGCGTGGCGGCGTCGGCGGCGGTTGCATCGTCTCTCTGAAGGAGACATCACGGCAGCCTGGCTGGAGATCATCGACCGCCTCTCCGACCTCGACTTCGACGTCTCTGAGGCCTACACACCCCTCGAGCTGGCTTCGGCATTCGACCGGTCGATGGTGCCGCTCGCCGCGGCCGTCACGGAAGCCCTCTACCGGCCAACCGGTCCACACGAAGGCGTCGATGTGGAGACGGCGGAACAGGCGTTCCGAGAAGTAGAGCAGATCATCCGGGTGCGTTGGCCGTCTCAGACGAGGCTCAGGGCCCGCTTCCGACTGCGTTCACTTCGCCGCAAGACGTAGCTCAGCCGGTCTGTTCCTCGATCACGCCGTCTTCACTGCGACGGATCATCTCGAGGAACCGTTCGCGGTCCAGCTCGAAGCGGGACACATCCTCTTCGACGCTGCGAGTGATCTCGTCGATGGCGACGAAGAAGGCAAGCTGTCCGTCGCGTAGCGCGTCGAGGAGCTCGTCATCATCCGCCGCGACCCTGAAGATGCTCTGGCCGTCGGTGACGAGTTTGATCTCCGAGAGGTGCTGATCCATCCGTCCGTTCCGGCGCAGATAGTCCCAGGCTCGCCGGATCCGCTGCACCGACATCCCGTTGTCGAGCAGGCTCTTGATGACCCGCAGCGCCACCAGGTCACGGAAGCCGTAGAGGCGACGCACTCCGGGTCTTCCTCCGGTCTCTTGGATGGATGGGCGGACGAGGTTGACTCGATCCCAGTAGCGAAGTTGATGAGGGGTGCAGCCGGTCAGTTTTGATGCTTGCTGGGCCGTGAAACCTTCCAACTCCCTCTCCTCACTCCGCGCGCGTGGTCCGATGACCACGTTCCTACCACTCCACGGGGGCCGTCACTCTAGCGGACGCGCAGCCTCAGCGACGCCGCCAGGAACCCCCGATTTTCCCGCTCCACCCTCCGGCCTGATCGTCGCCGCCGGTGTGGCGCGAGCGACGACTTTGTACCAGTGCCGTTCCCGACAGCACCATCACGACAAACCCACCGAGTGCCAGCCACTGGTTGAACGCGAACGTGCCGAGCGTGATCGCCAGTCCCGCCACGACCCCGATGATCGCCAGCACCGTGCGTCGGGCCGCCAGACGGCCCAGATTGCTGGCCTTCTTGGCCAGACCGGGGTCCTCGGCGCGAAGGCCCTGCTCGATCTCCTTCAAGATCTTTTGTTCTCGTTCACTCAGTGGCATGGTTCCTCTGCCGCCATCATACCGAACGCTCCGGGTTTCGGGCAGGCCTCATCTGGCGATGAGCCGTTCCAGCAACGCCCGATCGGTTTCGAAGGCCAGCGGCGGGATCTCGGAGAAGTAGCCGACGGCGTCGGCATCGTCTCCGGCAGCCAGATGGCCACCGGTCACCGTCGCCTGAAACCAGACGCCGACCGTGAGTTTCTCCGGATCGTGGAAGTTCGAAGCCACCTGGAGGACCTCCCCGATGGTGGCCTCGAGACCGGTCTCCTCACGAAGTTCCCGTGCGGCGGCTTCCCGGACGTCCTCTCCATACTCGACGAAGCCGGCCGGGATCGACCACAGCCCGCTTCTCGATACGCGGGGAGATCGCCGCACCAGCAGGATCCGGCCGGTGTCGACCACCACGGCCGCCGCCCCGACGGCCGGGTTCCGGAAGTGGATGTAGCCGCAGTCAGGACAGACTGCCCGGTCCCTCCCATCGATGTGACGACGTCCGAGGCGACTGCCGCAGCGCGGACAAAAGGTGAACTCCCCCGGCCAGGTCATCGTCCGAAGATCAACACGGTGTTGTGGCCGCCGAATCCGAACGAGTTGCTCATCACGGTGCGAGGGGTCGCAGCCCGAGCTTCGTTGGGCACATAGTCGAGGTCACACTCCGGATCTGGGGTCCGGTAGTTGATGGTCGGCGGCAAGACGCCGTCGCGCATGGCAAGGATCGAGGCGATCGCTTCAACGGCGCCGGCGCCGCCGAGCAGATGCCCGGTCATCGACTTGGTCGAAGAGACCGGCGGCACATCGTCGCCGAACACCTGCCTGATGGCCAGCGTCTCGGTCACATCGTTCGCCGGTGTTGAGGTTCCATGGGCGTTGATGTAGTCGATCTGGCGAGGATCGAGACCGGCCGATTCCAGGGCCGCCCGGATCGCCCGAGCGGCGCCGCTCCCACCAGGCCGTGGCAGCGTGATGTGGTAGGCGTCGGAACTCATCCCGTAGCCGAGTACCTCGGCGTAGATGTCGGCACCGCGCTCCATGGCATGGTCGTAGTCCTCGAGAATGAGGGCTCCGGCGCCTTCGGCCATGACGAACCCGTCGCGGGTTGCGTCGAACGGACGCGAGGCCCCTGCAGGGTCGTCGTTCCTGGTCGACACCGCCCGCGCCTGCGCAAACGAGGCCACACCGAACTCACAGATCGGCGCCTCCGCTCCCCCGGCCACCATCACATCGGCGGCCCCGCGCCGGATGATCTCGGCTGCATCCCCGATCGCGTTGGCCGATGCGGCACACGCGGTGACGGTGCAGGTGGTCGGCCCGAAGAAACCGAACCCGATCGAGACATCCCCTGCAGCCATGTTGGGGATGATCTGGGTCACCTGATAGGGAGACACCCGTTCCGGACCCCGTTGGCGCAGCGTGTCCATCCCGACTTGAAGCGAGATGAGCCCGCCTATCCCTGACCCGACGACCACGCCTGCCCGACCTCCCTGGTCGGGATCATCGGTGTAGTCGATACCCGCGTCTGCCAAAGCCTGGGATGCAGCCGCGTAGAAGAGTTGATCGAACCTGTCCATGCGCCGAGCGGTTCGTCGGTCGACATACTCCTCGGGATCGAAGTCTGTCACTTCCCCGGCGAAGGTCACTGCCAGATGGGACGCATCGAACGACGTGATCGGAGCGACGCCGGAGCGCCCCGCGACCAGCGACTCCCAGTAGGTCTCGACCGTCTTGCCCACAGGCGTGACGGCCCCGAGCCCGGTGACGACGACACGTCTGCGACTCATCAGGCTCCGAGTTTGGCGGCAACGATATCGACTGCCTGCGCGACGGTGCCGATCTGCTCGGCTTCCTCATCGGGAATGGTGACGCCGAACTCGTCCTCGAGGGCCATGAGCAGCTCAACGACGCCGAGCGAATCAACTTCGAGATCCGTCTCGAACGACGCGTCAGGTGTGATCTTCGCTTCGTCGAGGCCAAGCTCGCTGACGAGCAGGTTCTTCAGACGGGTTTCGATCTCGGTCCGGTCCATACGGGTCCTCCTAGAGTGCCAGGCCTCCGTCGACCACCAGCACCTGGCCGGTGACGTAGGAGGCGTCGTCCGATGCAAGATAGCCGACCAGGCTTGCCACCTCTTCGGGCCGTCCGAAGCGACCGAGCGCTATGGCATTCCTGGCGGCGTCCTTCACGCCATCTGCCAGATCCGACGTCATGTCGGTGTCGATGAACCCGGGCGCCACCACGTTGGCGGTGATGCCTCGGGATCCGACCTCTTTGGCGACAGACTTGGTGAAACCTATGACGCCGGCCTTCGCTGCGGCGTAGTTCGCCTGGCCGGGGTTGCCCGCAAGGCCGGCTACCGATCCGATGGTGACGACGCGTCCCCATCGCTTGCGCAGCATCGGGCGAAGCGCCCGCCGGGTGCAGGCGAACACCGACGTGAGGTCAGTGCGGATCACGTCGTCCCACATGTCGGGACGCATCCGGAGCAACAGGTCGTCCCGCCGGATACCCGCGTTGTTGACGAGAACTTCGACCGGCCCGAAGGAGGCTTCGACGAGGTCGAACATCCGCTCGATGTCGTCTGCCTCACCGACATCGGCGCGGATGGCCATGGCTTTGCCTCCGGCCGCCTCGATCGCCGCGACTGCCGCCTCGGCTGCCGCGGCATCATGGGCATAGCTGATCGCGACCTGCATGCCGTCTCGTGCCAACCGTTCGGCCACCGCCCTTCCGATGCCCTTCGTTCCGCCGGTGACGAGTGCAATCCGGCTCATTCGGACACTCCTTTGCCAAAGAACTCGATGTTGGAACGCAGCAGGTCGAACACGTCGCCGTCGGGCGGTGGTACATCGACCGTGGCCGTCCCGATCGGCTCGACGCGAGCTCCCCAGCGCACCGAAGCGGCCGCCCAGGTAAGCCCTGCACCAAAAGCCGCGAACACGAGGATCGACCCCGGTTGCACACGGCCCTGTTCGACCGCTTCGGACAGTGCGATCGGAATCGTGGCAGCGGAGGTGTTGCCGTACGCCTGGATGTTGACGTAGACCTGCTCGGGACGCAGTTTCAGTCGGCGGGCTGTGGCGTCGATGATTCTGATGTTCGCTTGATGAGGTATGAGCAGGTCGACATCGTCTACATCCAGACCGGCTTCGACGACGACCCTCGTCGCGGCCTCCCCCATGGTGGTGACGGCTCGCCTGAACACCTCGGGACCGTCCATGATGACGCCGTAGGCGGAGTGGTCCTCGTTCTGGTACCGGTCGCCCGAGGTGCCGACCCCCGGCACCCAGAGGATCTCTGCGGCGCTGCCGTCTGCTCCTGTCGTGGTCGCCAGCACGCCCTCGTCGTCGGTAGTCGCTTCGAGCACCACCGCACCGGCCCCATCGCCGAACAGCACGGCCGTCGCGCGGTTGCTGAAGTCGAGGTAGTGGGATAGTCGTTCGGCTCCTATGAGCAGGATTCTGCGGTGTCGCCCGATGCGGATCATCGACGTGGCCAGGTCGATCCCGTACAGCCATCCGGAACATGCCGCGTTGAGGTCGAAGGCGGTGGCGTTGAAGGCACCGAGTTTGGCCTGAAGGAGGGCCGCCGGACTCGGGATCACCGTATCGCCGGTACAGGTGGCCAGCATGACGAGGTCGACGTCTTCTGGTTCGAGACCGGCAGCGGCGAGGGCCCGCCTTCCCGCGATGTTCGCCATGTCGGACGTTGCGATGTGAGAGATGCGCCGTTCTTTGATGCCCGTCCGGGTGGTGATCCACTCGTCGCTCGTGTCCGTCAGGTGTTCGAGGTCGTCGTTCGAGAGGATCGTCGGCGGTGTATAGCGGCCCCACCCGGTGATCGTGGCGTTGGTCATGCGAGTTCCTCAGCGACCGTCTTGGCGGAAGCGAGGTCGTTGACGACGAATACGGCGGCATCGGGACGGACCCGCTTTGCCATACCGGCGGTGACGTCCCCGGGCCCGACGTGCACGAACGCGTCGGCGTCGATGGAACGGAGGGTGTCGGCGAACCGGACCGGTTCGACGATCTGACGACCCAGCATTTCGGCAACACGCTCCTCGTATGGTCTGGCGGTGACATTGGCGTAGACCGGAAACGCGCCAGGTCGCAGCCTGTCGCTTTCGACGGCTTGCGCCACCCGCTCGGCTGCGGGTTCCATGATCGGCGAGTGGAAGGCGCCGGCCACCTTCAGCGGTATGGCCCGACGTACCCCCACCTCACGGGCGTGTTCGGTCATCCAGGTGATGTCCTCTCGCGCTCCCGAGAGAACGACCTGACCGGGGGCATTGAGATTGGCTACCCAGAGACGTCCGCCGTCGGCCCGTCGCGCCGCAGCGATCTCCTCGGCGCGCGCCTCGTCGACCCCGATGAGCGCGACCATGCCCGAGGGCGTCGCCGCTGCCGCTTCCGCCATCGCCTCGCCTCTGAGGGCAACCAGCCTGAGGGCCGACGCATAGTCCATCACCCCGGCCGCGGCCAGAGCCGTGTACTCACCGAGGGAGTGACCGGCACCAGCCACCGGACCGGCCGCCAGATGGGCAGCGAAAGCCTCCCACAGCGCAAATGACACGGCGAACAGCGCCGGCTGGGCGTACTCGGTGCCGGTGAGCCGCTCTTCTGGCCCATTGAGGCACACATCGGCGAGCGACCAGCCGAGTAGCTGGTCGGCGCGAGCGCCCAGCAGGTCGGGTCTGGCGTCGAAAAGCTCGGCGCCCATACCGACGTGTTGGCTGCCTTGTCCGGGGAACAGTACGGCGAATCGCATCAGGACTGAGACCAACTTACCGCGGTCGCGGTTACAGAGCGTCCAGAACGCCGAGGATCCTGTCGACGTCGTCTCCGTCGACGTCCTTGTGGGTGGCGAACCGAAGGACACCAGGGGTGATATCGCCAACCAGGATGCCGTGGCGGCCAAACGTCTCGATGAGCTCCACGTCGGTCCAGGGGGTAGGGCCGGTGTCGAACAGGACCATGTTGGTCTGCACCTGTTCGAGGTCCACCGCTTCCGGGAATCGCTCATGGAGGCGTTCGGCCAGGCTCCGGGCCAGGGCATGGTCGTCGGCGAGCCGTCCTCTCCCCTCGAGCGCCACCTGCGCAGCCGCCGCGAGCACGCCGACCTGGCGCATGCCACCACCGAGGCGCTTACGGACGAATCGTGCTTCTTCCATCGTGTCGGCGGGTCCGCAGACAATCGACCCGATCGGGGCTCCCAGGCCTTTCGAGAAACAGAACATGACCGTGTCGGCCGACGCGGCGAGCTCGTTGGCTTCGACGCCTAGCGCCAGCGCGGCATTGAAGATCCGGGCACCATCGAGATGCACCCGCATGCCCGCTTCCCACGCGGCAGCGGAGGCAGCCAGTTGTGCTTCGAGCGGCACCACGGTGCCGCCACTGATCGTGAGCGGGTTCTCCCAAACCAGCAACGTGACTCGGGGCATGTGGTACCCGGGTGCTGCGGCTGCCCGGGCCACGTCATCGAGCGACACGATGCCTCTGGGATTGTCGACCGTTCGAAAGGAGAGGCCCGACACGGCCGATGCGGCGCCGTTCTCGTAGTTGCGCACGTGGGCTCCGGCCACGCACAGAATCTCGTCGCCGGGCCTGGTTTGCGCGTTGAGCGCCAGCTGATTGGCCATGCTGCCGGTTGGTGTGAACACGGCGGCTTCTTTGCCCATGAGTGCAGCCGCGGTTTGTTCGAGCCGGTTGACGGTCGGGTCTTCTCCATACACATCGTCGCCGACGTCGGCTGTGACCATCGCCTCCAGCATGGCCGGAGAAGGGCGGGTCACCGTGTCCGACCGGAAGTCGGCGGTGCCATCTGCAAACGCCATGCCGGCAGGGTAGCGCCAGACCACCGCGAGACGAGTAGGCTTTCGTCCCCTATGACCCCTGTAGACGTTCCGGTGCTGCCCGACGGCGAGCTCCACATTCCTGCCCCGTTCACGAGACTCTTCGACCTGGCCCACAACATGTGGTGGACCTGGTCGCGAGGCGCCCGACTGTGGCGTCTCATCGACGCCGATCTGTGGCCGCGCTATCGCAACCCAATCGAATTGCTCGCCACGGTCGACCCGTCCGTCTGGACGAAGCTTGCCGACAGCACAGACTTTCAGGACACGTACAGCGACACGGTCCGTCGGTTCGACGCCTACATGGCGGCCGCCGACACGTGGTTCGACCGTACCCATCCTGAAGGGCTACCCGGCCCAGTCGCCTACCTGTGCGCCGAATACGGTGTCGACGCGTCGGTGCCGTTCTACTCCGGCGGTCTCGGGGTACTGGCCGGCGACCACACGAAGGCGGCATCAGATCTCGGCATTCCGTTCGTCGCCGTAGGCCTCCTCTACCGCCGCGGCTATTTCAACCAGGAGGTCGACGCCCTCGGCGAACAGCAGCACGTCTATCCGCTGTTGGACCCGGCCCGGCTCCCGATCTTCCCGGTCGCCGGGCCGACGGGAGGCCAGCTCAAAGTGGAGCTGGAGATGCCCGGCCGGACGCTCAAAGTAGCCGCCTGGCGGCTGCAGGTGGGGCGGGTGCCGGTGATCCTGCTCGACACCGACATTCCAGACAACCCGGCCTATGACCGCCCGATCACCCATACGCTGTACGTGCGTGGCCGGGAGATGCGGTTCGTACAGGAGTATGTCCTCGGAGTCGCCGGGGTTCGAGTGCTTCGAGCGCTTGGGATCGATCCGGCGGCATGGCACGTGAATGAGGGCCACGCCGCCTTGAGCCTCCTCGAACGAATCGCCGAAGAGGTTGGCGCAGGCCTGACGCTGGAAGAGGCGGAGCGAAGGGTCAAGTCGACAACGCTGTTCACCTTGCACACACCGGTGCCGGCCGGGAACGAAGTCTTCGACTTCCCGGTCGTCGAAAAGTACCTCAATCGGGTGCCGGCCCGTCTCGGCACCGACCTTGCCTACCTGCAGCGCATGGGCGCCGCCCACGAGGGAGACGAAGCACACTTCAACATGTCGGCCCTGGCGATCAAGCTGTCGGCATTCGTCAACGGGGTGAGCCGCCGACACGCCGACATCGTGTCCCGCGACTGGGCCCACCTGCTCGACGGGGAGGCGAAGGCCATCACCAACGGTATTCACACCCCGACCTGGGTAAGCAGGCCTGGGGCCCGGGCGATCGCCGAACAGGTCGGCCTGGATTGGCACGACAAGATCCTCCGAAACCCGGAGCTCGCTTCGTCGATCGACATCTCCGATGAGCGGCTCTGGGAGATCCAGCAGTCGAATAAGCAGATCCTCACCCGCTTCGCTCGCGGGCGTATCCTTCGCCAACGGGCCCGCCATGGCGCCTCCCCGGATGAACTGCGCGCCGTCGACCAGATCCTGCCTGCCGACCGTCTCACGATCGGGTTCGCCCGCCGATTCACCGGCTACAAGCGCGCTTTGTTGCTGTTCCACAACGTCCCGTGGCTGCAGGCCATCCTCACGAACCCGGAACGGCCGGTGCAGGTCATCTTCGCGGGGAAGGCCCATCCGGCCGACCTGGAGGGGCAGGGACTGATCCGACGGATCGTGGAGCTGTCACGAACCCCGGAACTGGCAGGGCATATCTTCTTCCTCGAGAACTACGACCTGCGCATGGCGCGGTTCCTCGTCCAGGGCGTCGATGTGTGGCTCAACAACCCCCGCCCTCCGTTGGAGGCGTCGGGAACGTCCGGAATGAAGTCAGCGGTCAACGGCGGTCTGAACCTGTCGATCCTGGACGGCTGGTGGCTCGAAGGGCACAACGGCAAGAACGGCTGGGCGTTCGGCCTGGAGTGGGGCAACGGCGATCACGCAGCTCAAGACAATGAGGACGCCACCTCCCTGTACCGAACGCTGCAAGACGAAGTGGTCCCCCGGTTCTACGAGCGTGACGAACAGGGGATTCCCAGGGTGTGGACGACGATGATGCGTGAGGCCATCAGGTCGACGTTGTTCGCGTTCAGCACCGACCGGATGGTGCAGGAGTACGCCGAGCAGGCCTACGTTCCGCTAGGCCTCGGCCAGTAGACGGCAGAGGGCCATCCACGCCCTGCAGCGGTACCCGGCACCCAGCCCCCACGAGCGGAGCCTCGCTACGCCTCCAGGAACCGTCTGATGCTGCGGACCGCCTGGCGGATGCGGTGTTCGTTCTCGACGAGGGCGAACCGTACGAACCCCTCGCCGTGGCGACCGAACCCGACACCGGGGCTGACGGCGACGTTCGCTTTTGCCAGCAACTCGAGGGCGAAGTCGAGGGAACCGGCATCCCGATAGCGTTCCGGGAGCGGTGCCCAAGCAAACATGGTGCCCCGGGGCTTGGGAATCTCCCAGCCTGCCCTCGCCAGACCCTCGACGAGGGTGTCGCGGCGGACCCGATAGATGTCCCGTACCTCGGCGACATAGTCGTCGCCTTCGTTGAGGGCGATGATGGCGGCGATCTGGATCGGCTGGAACGTCCCATAGTCGAGGTAGGACTTCAGCTTCGCCAGCGCCCCGATCATCTCCGGATTGCCGACGGCGAAACCGACCCGCCAGCCGGCCATCGAGTGCCCCTTGGTCAAGGTGTACAGCTCGACCCCGACCTCTTTGGCGCCGGGAACTTCGAGCAGGCTGGGTGGCAGGTAGCCGTCGAACCCGATGTCCGCGTAGGCGAAGTCGTGCACCAGCATGACACCGTGCGTATGGGCGAACTCGACGAGCCGCTCGAAGAAGTCGATCTCGACGCAGGCGGTGGTCGGGTTGTGCGGGAACGAGGTGAGGATGACCCGCGGTTTCGGCCACGAGTCCTGAAAGGCTTGCAGAAGCCGGGCAAAGAAGTCGTCGCCCAGTCCCAGGGGGACCCGTCGAACCTCGGCGCCGGCAAGGACCGCAGCGTAAATGTGGATCGGATAGGAGGGTTCCGGCACCAGTGCCACGTCGCCGGGTTGCACCAGGGCCCACATGAGATGGGCGAGGCCTTCCTTGGCGCCGATCGTGGTGATCACCTCGGTTTCCGGGTCGACCTCGACGCCGAACCGGCGACGGTATCGGTCGGCGACCGCCTTACGAAGGTTCGGGATGCCCCGCGACGCGGAGTAACGATGATTGCGAGGGTTGCGGGCTGCCTCGACGAGCTTGTCGACAGCCATCGGCGGCGACGGGATGTCTGGGTTGCCGAACCCGAGATCGACGACGTCCTCGCCGGCTCGTCGCGCGGCTCGCTTTTGTGCATCCACCTCGGCAAACACATATGGCGGCAGATTTTCGATGCGTCGGAATTTCACCCTCACCTCCGGTCTGCGGGCAGCGTACCCGATCAGCGAGCAGAAAGAACGGCTTCGGCGAAGAGACGGCGGGCATTCCAGGGGGCGTCGAGGATCGTCAGCACGAACTCATCTGCGCCTGCCTCCTCGAGTTCGGCCAATCGGCTCCGGATCTTCTCCGGCGTGCCGGCGATCGCAACCGGCCGGCCCCGCTGCTCCAACGCCTCATGGAGGCTGCGCTCGTCCGGTGCGACGAACACCTGCCCACCCCAGCTGACGGTGAAACCTTCTTTCGGTTCGACCTGTTCGACCCGCGAGGCGAGCCAGGCGGGAGAGACTTCCCAGACGTTCCAACCGTCGGCTCGAGACCAGGCCAGCCTCTGGATCTTCTCGGACCGACCGGCCACCCATATCGGGCAGACGGCGTCGAGTGCGTCGACTACGGAGGCCACCGCGGCGATTCGTTCGTCGGCCGACCCGAAGTCGAGTCCGTAGGCTTCGAACTCGTCTTTGGACAGAGAGTCGGCGGCGCCGATTCCGCACACAAACCTTCCCTGCGAGAGTTCCTGCGCGGTGGCGCAGATGCGTCGGGTGACTTCTGTCGGCCTGATCGGAGCCCGCAGCACGAGTGTGCCCAACCGTAGGTGCCGCGAGACGCCGGCGAGCGCCCCAAGGGTGGGCACGGCGTCGAGAATGGGGCGGTGACGGCCCGACAGCGGGTACAGGTGGTCGAAGACGAATGCGCCGTGATAGCCAAGCTGTTCTGCCTCGCTTGCCGCAGCGAGGAGGGCGTCTGGGTCCTCCCGGAACTGCGGGAGGGTGACTGAGACGATCATCCCAGGCGTCGAGCCAACCACCGCAGTCTGGCGGGTACGAACCCGACCGCGAGATCCACGGCATGTTCAACGATCGCCAGAATGTCCTGTGACCCGTCCCAATGCTCCAGTACGACGTGTTCGCCGGCTGAGCGAATCAGGTGGTGCAGCGCAAGGATGATGATCATGGCGTCGTCGCTCTGGCCGAGGAAGGGAATGAAGTCGGGCACCAGGTCGACAGGAGCGACCACGTAGCCGGCTGCCAACAGAGCGAACGCCTTGCTGCGGGCCGGCACCCTGGGGTCTCGCACCAGCCGGCCGACCAGCTTGACCATATTGGGCAGAGCCAGGACTGCTTCACGGAGCCAGGCGCGGTTCTCCATCTCGCCACCCGGGCCGATGACGTCGTCGGGACGTACCGGCTCAGACATCGAGGCCTGCCAGGGCGGCACCTACCAGACCGGCATCTTCGCCGAACGCGGCAGGGAGGATCGGAGTGGGAAGTCGCAAGTCTGCTCCCTCCAGATGGGCAACACAGGATGTCCGGGCCGGGCGCAGCAGCAGGTCTCCGGCTTCGGAGACGCCACCGCCGACGACGACGACCTCTGGGTCGAGGATAGCCACGAGGTTGGCGATACCGATGCCGAGCCAGGTGCCGACTTCTTCACACAGCGCGATGGCCGGCCCATCGCCGGCGGCGGCGGCGCGGGTCACATGGCTCCCTCGCGGCTCGGCGCCGGCGGCGAGCCTGGCGATGGCTCCGGATGGATGCTCGGCTACCTGGTCGCGAGCCATCTGGTCGAGCCGGCGGCCGGACGCGAACACCTCCCAGCACCCGGACTGGCCGCACGTGCACCGGGGGCCTCCGACGTCGATGATCATGTGGCCGACCTCGAAGGCGAAGTCGCGTCCCCGCCACACCTCGCCGTCGACCACGAAGCCGCCGCCGATGCCGGTGCCGAGGGTAAGCATGAGGGTGCTCCGGTGGCCGCGACCGGCACCGATGGTTGCCTCCGCCAAGGCCGCCAGGTTGGCGTCGTTGTCGACGATGACCGGGACTCCGAAGTGCTCCCGAACAGGAGCGGCCAGGTCGAGCTTCTCACCGACCATGTTGGGCCCCCACACGAAACGGTCCCCGGAAACGAGACCCGCGATGCCCACACCGATACCGACCACGCCGTCCCCGAACAGCTTGTCGATCAGCTCGAACAGCTGATCGATGAGGCCGTCCGTCGTTCGCGACCTCGGCATCGCCACCCGCCGCTCCACGGCTCCGGCCGGGGTCACGAGTCCCGCGGACAGTTTCGTTCCTCCGATGTCGACACCGAGACCCAGCATCGGGCCATCCTACCGGCGTCGAGCTTATCTTGACATTGGAATAAAACTTGACTACCTTGTTGTTAGATTCATTGCATGATTCCATACCAGAAGGAGGAGCTCATGAGCTTGCTTCGCTACGATCCCTTCGCCGCCACCCGAGATCTGGACCGGCTGTTCGACGAGATCACCCGTCAGGCGGATCGTCCCTGGATCCCGCGGGTCGACATCTTCGAGACCGAAGACCAACTGTCGATCCGGGTCGAGGTACCGGGGATGAACCCCGACGACATCGACGTCACCGTCGAAGACTCTACGCTGGTCATCTCCGGCCGGCGCGCCTTCGAATCAGAAGACGAGTCGAAGACCTTCCACCGTCGCGAGATCGCTCGTGGCGAATTCCGGCGGATGATCTATCTGCCCGACGAGTACGACACCGAGAACATCTCGGCCGAGTACCACGACGGCATCCTCGAAATCTCCCTCCCGAAACGCCCCGAGGTGCTGCCGAAGAAGGTCAAAGTCCAGGTCAACAAGTAACAGCGGCGAAGCAGCGAGGGCCCGGCGATTGCGCCGGGCCCTTTATCGTTCTGCGAATTCGATCGACAGCACCCCATCGGCGAGCCTCGCCCCGGTGATCTCCCGCCGCTGCAGGGTGTCGGGAAGCACGAACGATCGGCGGTAGGGCCCTACGGTGACGTAGACCTCGTGGCCGTCACGGGCCACATCGAGTTCACCGGCTTCGACGAACGGCATCGCCAGCTCGAGGCGCACCGTGTCGCCCGTCTCGATCACCTGGAAGGGGCGATGCCCCTCGAAACGGGTCGGATCTCGATCGCCGTACAGCTCGGCGCCAAGCAGGCGCAGCCTCGGCTCCCCCACCATCTCGTCATCGAACAGCCGGAGTCGAAGCACGGGGACGTCCGCAAAGGACTCTTCGATCCGGGCGAGATGCTCTGCTTGGATCTCCTGCCACCTGGCGAAGTAGGGGTCCTCGAGCGTGTCGGGCAGGACCCGATTCACCACGACGGCATCGACCGCGTAGCCGAAGAGGGTCAGGTACGTGTAGGTTCTGCGGGCCTCGCTGACCACCATGCGCTCCGGGGTGACCACGAGGCGCGCGGTGGTCACCTGCGGGTCCAGCAGCATGGCCCGGGCTCGTTCGATGGCCACGAACACGTTTTCGGCGGCGTCGTACACCTCGTCTCCCGGAATGGGCAGATCGGTGACGCGTGTCAGCACGGGCCGGGCCGCTCGCATCAGGCGCCGTTGCGTGAAGAAGATCTTGTCGAAATACCAGGAGAGCACTTCGGGAAGGCTGAGGAGACGCAGCGTCTCGGCTGTCGGGGCGCAGTCGACAACGATGACGTCGTACGCGCCGGATGCCGCCTGGTTGCGCACTTCGACGAGGGCGAACAGTTCGTCCATCCCGGGGAATACGAGGAACTCTTCTGCTTCGATGCCGCGTACCCCACCCCAGTCGAGAATCGCCATCATCTGGTCGCGGATCTCTCCCCAGTAGCGCTCGAGGCGACGCTGAGTATCGATCTGCTGAGCGTCGAGCCTGTCGGCGACGGAGCTGGGCTCATCCCCCAACGGGACGTCGAAGGCATCGGCGAGGCTGTGCGCCGGATCGGTTGATACGACGAGTGTTCGGTGCCCTGCGTCCGCGGCGCGCAGCGCCGTCGCCGCCGAGGTCGTGGTCTTGCCGACGCCGCCCTTGCCGGTGACGAGCAGAATCCGCATCAGGTGGAACGAAGCTGCTTGACCCGCTTTGCGAGACCCCTCAGGGCAGTACCGACCAACTGCTTCTCGGCCTGGCGGCGGAGGAACCCGGGAAGCGGGAAGGCATAGTCGACCTTCAAGGCGTAAACGACGTCGGTGCCTCCCTCTTCAAGATCGGTTAGTTCGTACGACCCGACCATTTCTCGGATGTCGTCGCCGGGATCGGCCACCCACGACATCTTGTGGGGCGGCTCGTATTCGTAGCTGAGTACGTACGAGATGACCTTGACCATGGCGTCGACCTCGAAACGGACCCGGGACGGCAGGCCGTCGGCGTCCCGCTCCAGGATGTCGACCTCGCGAATGGCCGAGATCCACTCCGGATAGCGTTCCAGATCTATGAGCACTGAGAAGATCTCACCGGCCGGGGCCGGAATCTCTATGCGCTGCACGGTGCCTTGGCTCATCCATCACTCCCTTCGCTGCAAGCGTAGCCTGCGAAGTGGCGCACCGGCCGTCGTGTCGCCCGGAAGTAGCCGACGTTGCGACAGACCGTGCTGCCTACCCTCCATCGAAGGGCCTGCGGCTGGTGGACGTCGCCGAAGTAGTGGGCCGGCGGCTGCCACTCCTCGATGTATTCCAGTACGGCTCTGGACCCGCCCTCGATCCTGCCGGTGATCACATCTCGGCGGAGGGCAGGAACGTCGGGCGGCACGTGGGTACACAACACGTCTACCTGGCCGAGCCGTCCGAGTTTGGTCCGCATGTCGTCCTCTGAAACCTCCCCCGGCACCCCCAGGGGCGTCGGTGACCCACCGCCGACAATCCCCACTCGAGCACCTTCGATGTCCACGACTTCCCCGTCGACGAACCGGACGCCGGCCGGCAGCACCTCGGCAAGAAGGTCGGGCCAGTCGACGTTGCCATAGGTCACGTATGCCTGCGCACCTTCGAGCGCGGCAGCCGCCTCCCGGTACTGGTTGTGGACAGCGTCGATGATCTTGCCGCGCAGTTCATCGCGACGGTCCGCGAACTGGCTGCGCCACAGCGCCCGGGAGGCCTCGTAGTCTCCGCGCATCCGGTAGGCGACCACGTCGGCGACGAAATCTCTCCCCATCACATCGGCGACGATCCCGTCGCAGGTCCGATAGTCGATGAAGTTCAGCAGGTCCCCGGTGATGATCAGCGGCACCTCGGAGCGGGCTATGACGGCGAGCGCGTCGAAAGCGCCATGCACGTCGGATACGAGCAACATCAGGTCGTCCCGACGTACCAGGCCACGACCGCAGCCGCCAGGGTCGCCGCTGCAAAAGCTGCGACGGGGGGCCATCCGCCATAGGCGGCCGAGAGTCCACCCATGCCGAAGGCGACCATCCCTCCGACGATGCGCCGCCCGCGGAGACCGAAACGCTCTTCGGGGTTCCATGCCCCACCGAAGCCCACGGCCAGGATCCATGCGAGCAGCGCCACGAACCCGATCACGAGCGAAATGCCGTATACCGCTCTCATGGCTGCACCTTCCCTTGAACTCCCAGCGACACTGCAATCAGCACGGTAACGACCGCCCCTGCGAGCACGGTCACCACCCTAGGACGCAACAGCACCTCCGACGTCTCCTGCCTGGCGAAGCGGAACGCATCGAGGGCGGCGACCGCCCACACCCCGAC
>JANTGE010000019.1 GCA_024763085.1 Acidimicrobiia bacterium | reverse complement strand
CGAACATCTTGGCGAAGGCGAGCCGGTAGCTGAGGGTATCGCCGAGGCGTCGCTCCACGGTCAATGCCAGGTCTGCGGCGTTGGCGATCGAAGTGCGCTGCGGGTTGAGCGCGTCGAGGTCGTCTCGAGGTACGAGCGGCGGTGTGGCCGGCAGGGGCTCCGCTACAACGGTGAAGGCGGAGCGTGCGGCATCGTCCAGGTCGGAGAGGGCGACGGCTGCGGCGGCCAGGTCTGCGGGGTCGGTGATGGGGTCGGTGACGGCGTGGGCCGCGGCGCGGGCGGCGGGGACGGCCTGTTCAAGGCTGGCGAGGGCGCTCGTGTAGCGGGCAGATGTTTGGTCGGCGAGCCGAGTGGGAAGCGTGGTGGCGTACTGCAGCGCCGCGAGGAGGGCGATCAGCAGTGCCACGGCGACTACCACGACCGACCATCGGAACGTCCTCGTCGATGATGCCATCGCCGAGAAGTCTTCAGGATGCCAATCTACCGGGGTGGGTCCGACGTCCTCGGTGGCTTCCCACAACCTGCTGACAAGCACCGAAGTGTCACCGGGCTGGAGGTCAGAGGTCTTGACGTCACGGAGGGTGGGGAGATCTGGTTCGGGTTGGGGGACCGGAGTCGGTTTGGTGGCGACCGCGACCGGTGCCTCCACCTGAGAGAAGCCGAGCAGCTCGATCACCGTGGAGTCGTAGCGGATGTTCGGTGGCGGCGGGGCCGGTGCTCGTGGCGTGCGTTCGCGGGATACTTCGATCCGGGGACGGCTTTTCGGTGCCCGGTGTCTGCCCGGTCGCGGCAGCTGGTGGCCGTTGGGACAGCGGCCGTCGATGCTGGTGACCTGGCGGCCGCACGTTGTACAGTAGGCGTATGGCACAATGCTCTCCGTCGTGTGCCTCCGCCCGCGGAGCCCCTACTCGTTATGCAGATTAGCTTCAAAAGGCTGGATAGGGAACTACCTGCGCCGCGACGCGCCCATGAAGGTGACGGCGGGGTGGATCTGCGGGCGCGGGTGTCGGCCACGCTGGAGCCGGGGGAGCGGGCGCTCGTGCCGACGGGGATCGCCGTGGCTATCCCCGTCGAGTACGCCGGGTTGGTGGTGCCGAGGAGCGGACTGGCGATCCGGGAGGGCATCGGGGTGGTGAATGCGCCGGGGCTGATAGATGCCGGATATCGGGGCGAGGTGCAGGTCGTGCTCATCAATCATGGGTCGGAACCGGTCACCATCGAGCGGGGCGAACGCATTGCTCAGTTGGTTGTGGTGCCGGTGATTGTCGACGACTTTGTGGAGGTCGACGAACTGCCCGACTCGACCCGGGGAGCCGGCGGCTTCGGTTCCACTGGCCGCCGCTGAGGGGCTACAATACGTCCGCACGCGGAAGTAGCTCAGTTGGTAGAGCGCAACCTTGCCAAGGTTGAGGTCGCGGGTTCGAGCCCCGTCTTCCGCTCGGAAGGGGCGGCGGGAGTCGTCCCCTTTTTGGCGACGTGGCCGAGTGGTTTAGGCACGGGTCTGCAAAACCCGGTACACCGGTTCGATTCCGGTCGTCGCCTCGGGGGTATACTCGGCCAACACGGGCGCTTAGCTCAGGGGGAGAGCGCTTCCTTGACGCGGAAGAGGTCAGAGGTTCAAATCCTCTAGCGCCCACCACAGAAGACCCCTGCTCGGCGGGGGTCTTCCGCGTTGCTTTCGGCCACCCGAGAAGAGGCGATCGGACGGCGGCGACGAAGCCGTGAAAAACTCCGTTGATAGGCCAGACCACAAGATAGGTTGGGGTGGGGTCGACGAGAGAAGGGAGGGCCCCATGAGACGATCGACACGTCTGGTTGTGCTGAGCATGCTGATTGCCCTCATGATGGTGGTCGGAGCAAGCGCTGCCATCGCTGGAGAGGTGTCCGGTCCGCCGGGAGAAGGGGGTGCCGAGGGGTCGGCCACGCCGATAGCGGACTATCGAGCGAAGTCGATCTGTTCCTTCTCGGGGCTCAATGACGTGAAGACCTACGAGCCTGGTCCAGATGGGCCGCCGGAGCCGACGCAGACCCAGTCGTATGGGACCTTCCTGGTGCTCATCAAGTCCACGATGGGGCTGAGTGCACAGGAGGCCAAGCAGTTCCTTCCATCGCCGGGGTTTGCGTGTAACGGAAGGTGGGGTTTTCTGGCCGGTTAGCCAAGAGGAGCGAGCGAGATGAGGATCCGGGCCATTGGCCCGGATCCTCTTTACCTGGGCTTTTCAGGAGCAACACGAGGTAGCGCTTCTCTTTTCCGGTTTCGTGCTCTGCAGCTGCCGGTTACGGCGATGCTTCGTCTTCGTCGGGACCACCCTGGCCGTCTTCGTCATCCACGTGCCGGTATTCGCCGACGATGCGTTCCTCGACGATGTGCTCTACGGAGGGATCGTAGAGCATGAGAATGCGGTTGATTTCGCCGAATCCCCGTCCGCGCTCCGGTTTCGTCCGGTAGTAGATCCAACCACGGGATTCGGCCCACAGCGCGAGACGATGCAGCCCGTACAGCGCCGCGACGACGCCGAGGATCACCAGGGAAACGACGAGCCAGTTCACCTCCCCATTGTCGCATGTTTGGCGCCCGCCGTTTGCCGGGATGTTTGACAGCGCGCGGTGCGATCGCCAAATGAGGCTCGCCGTGAACTGCAGAATGGGGCTGGGAATCCCCGGCGGGATATGGCAGTATGGTTGCGATCGGAGAGAGGGAGTTTTCCCAATGGCAATGTCGGAAGAGCACAAGGCAGCGCTCGCTCAGGGGCGTCGGGAATCGCGACTCATCAAGCGCTATCTCGAGGCTCTGGCGCAGAAGAAACCTGGCCGTCCGGTTACGGTCGAGTCGCTGCGCTCCAAGATCGAACGGTTGGAGACAAAGATCGCCTCCGAGGCCGATCCGTTGAAGAAACTGGACCTGATCCAAGACAAACTGGCAGCCGAGGAGCGACTCGAAGAGCTTGCAGAAGCCCCCGACTTCGCCGCCCTCGAACGGGACTTCGTCGAGGTGGCCCGGTCGTACTCGGAGCGCAAAGGCATCAGCTATTCGGCATGGCGGGAACTTGGGGTCCCTGCCGAGGTGTTGCGCCGGGCCGGCATCCCGAGAACGCGCAGAACCGGCTAGCAGCCGCAAATTGGTGCTTGGGAGCGGTGGCTGTCGGTGTCAGTCCCAGCCGAGCTGGTGGAGGCGGCGTTCGTCGATGCCGAGATGGTGGGCGATCTCGTGGAGCACCGTCTTACGGATCTCTGCTCGGAGCCCGGCCTCGTCGAGGCCTAGCGCCAGGTGCGGCTCCCGGTAGATGGTGATGGTGTCGGGCAGCACGGCGGTGTAGTCGATGCCACGGTCTTTGAGGGAGACACCTTCATAGAGTCCCAACAAGGTTCCGTCGGGGTCGACGTCGTGGGGTGGCCGGTCGGCGACTACGACGGCAACATTGTCGATGCGCTCGAGGATCTCCTCAGGGATCTCCTCGAGCGCTTCGTCGACGATGCGTTCAAACGTTCGTCGGTCCATTACTTGCCGAACATGCCTCCGAGCATGTCTTTGCCTTTGTCGAACAAGTCGCCGGCGCCTTCGCCGGAGATGAGCGACTCGACCTGGCCGGCGATCGGCTCGGGAAGCTTGTCCTTGAGGAAGCCAAGCACGGTCTCTACTGCCTGCTTGGCTTTCTCGGCGTCCAGACCGGTCTTCTCCGACACGAGAGCGATGAGCTGTTCCATGGACGTCCTTTCGTGGGTGTACGTGTGGCTATTATGGCCGCTCCCGGGCGATTAGCTCAGCGGGAGAGCGCTGCCTTCACACGGCAGAGGTCACTGGTTCGATCCCAGTATCGCCCACCCCAAGTCGGGCTCGGGTCGATCATCACTTGCTGTGGGTGCGGGCAACGTCTAGAGCCTGCTCAGCCCACTCCAGCAGGGCGGCATCGTCATCGAGGACCTCTGCGGGTATCGACCAGTACGGCATGGGACGATGCTTCGAACTGCCCCGGTCGAGAAACCTCGAGGCAGTGGTGTCATCGGCCCGCAGGTAAGGAGTACCGTCCTTCGTCACGAGCGCGAACATGACCCCGTCGGCGAAGAGCCCGAAGCCGCCGAACATCGCCTTGGCGCGGACATCGCCGAGGGGTGCGAACCGGTCTTCGAGCGAGGCGGCTATGTCGGCCGCTGAAGTCATGATCGTCTCCAATCGCTGGTGGCTTGGACCGTACTACCCGCGGGCTTCTCCGGAGACTCGGCCAGATGTGTCATGATGAAGCCATGGTGTTGGCGAAGAAGCTTCAGTTGAAACCAGGCACCACCCTTGCGGTGACCGGCGCACCACCGGACCTTGATCTGGATCTGGGGGACGATGTGGCAACCACAGGTGCCCAGGACGCCGGCGCGGTGCTGGTTTTCGTGTCGAGGCGGGCCGATCTCGACTCGATCGGCAGTTTCCTTGATGCGGCTCGCGCCGACCGTCTCGCATGGATCGCCTACCCGAAAGGCGGACGGCTCGACACCGACCTCAACCGGGACATCGTCTGGGAACTGCTCTCGGCACAGGGCATCCGACCGGTTCGCCAGATCGCGATCGACGAGACCTGGTCGGCGCTTCGATTCAGGCCCGCCTAACCACCCACAGGCGGTTCAGCCGGCCGGAAGGTCGAAGACGACCACTCCACCGGGTCCCGCACCGATACGAATCTGGCCTCCGTGTGCTTCGAGGATGCCTTTGGCGATGGCGAGTCCGAGTCCCGCGCCGCCGAGGTCACGGCTGCGGGCGACATCGCCCCGCGTGCCGCTCGTGAACACATCGACATCAGGCGGAAAGCCGGGGCCGTCATCCGCAACGGTCACCGATGCTCGGTCGCCTTCCTGCTCGAGCGTCACCGTGACCGAGGTCGCGGCGTGGCGGATAGCGTTGTCCAGCAGGTTGCCCAACACCCGTCGCAGCTGCCGTTCCGAGCCTTCAACGAAACAGTGGCCCGACGGGGCAAAGGAAAGCGCGACCTCTCTGCCGGCCGCGGCCGGCCGGGCCGCCTCTACCGACTCGTCGATGAGATCGGCAAGGTCGAGAGACGTCGAATCGAATTCGAGCCGGCCCGACTCGATCTTCGTCAAGGTGAACAGGTCCTCGACCAGTCCGGTGAGATGGTCGAGGTCGAACGCCATCGCGTTCAGGTAGCGACCAGGATCCGGGGCGACATCGTCTTGGATCGCCTCCAAAGCCGCCCGCATCGACGTCAGCGGCGTGCGGAGGTCGTGGCTCAACGCCGCCAGGAACCGTCTGCGAGCAGCGTCCATCGCATTTCGGTTCGTCTCCGCTTCCCGGAGTCTCCCGATCATGTCGTCGACGGCTTCAGCCAACGCGCCGATCTCGTCGCTCCGGTCGATGTCGACATCCACCGACCGCTCCCCGGCACCCACCTGCGCCGCAACGTCCGCCAGACGGCGCAGATCTGCCGTCATACGTGCCGTGACGAGCAGGGTCATGACGACAGCCAAAGCAAGCCCATAGCCGAGCACGATCAGCACCAGCTGAAGGTCATGGGCCGAAAGGAACATCTGCCGGGCGGCGACCACGACCGCGAGCGCGACCAACCCGATGGCGGCGAAGGCGACAGCGAGGACAGACCGGGCAACCGTTCGGGAACGGCGCCCAGGCAGCCAGGCTGCCACGACCACCGCGACGGCGGCAACGATCAGGAAGATCACGGCGAGCGCCATCCGGTCCTTCGACGACGGGTGCAGCACCACCTCGGAGACGGCCAGGGCGGCCGCCACCGTCACCAACGCCGTGAAGATCAGCCGTGTCATGGTTCGAACCGGTAGCCGACGCCCCACACGGTGGTGATGCGGGTTGGCCGGTGGGTATCGGGCTCGATCTTCGTACGCAGGCGCCCGATATGGACCGTCACCGTCGCCGGGTCCTGCCACTCTGCAGACGAACCCCACACATGCTGCAACAACTGGCCTCGAGAAAAGACCTGCCGCGGATGCGTGGCGAGGAACCACAGCAGATCGAACTCCTTCGGCGTCAGGTCGACCAGACCGCCGGCGAGGGAGACTTCCCGGGTCGTGGCGTCGACGACCAGATCGCCGAACTCGAGCCGTTCGGTCGGCGCTTCAGGGCGGGCACGGCGCAACACCGATTTCACCCTCGCCGACACTTCCCGTGGCGAGAACGGTTTGATGACATAGTCGTCGGCACCTAGTTCCAAGCCGAGCACCCGGTCCGTCTCGTCGTCGCGAGCCGTCAGCAGAATCACCGGCGTGTCGCTGGTAGCTCGCAGCTCGCGGAGCACGGTGAGGCCGTCCACTTCGGGGAGCATCACATCGAGGACCACGAGGTCGGGCTGCAGCCGGCGGCAGCGCTCGATGGCCTCGCGGCCATCCTCGGCCGCTTCCACGCGGTAGCCGTCGCGCTCGAGATAGCGGGTGACTACCTCGCGCACCATCGGCTCGTCGTCGACAACCAGGATCGTGTGCGGCATGGAGAGCATCGTACGCCGCTCGACACGGTTTCGACACCGTTCACGGCACTGTTTCGCGAATCGTTAGACCGTCGCCAGAGACTCGACACATCGGCCTGAGATTCTGTTGGCAGGTCGGAAGGTCCGGCTGAAGAAAGGAGACCTCATGCGTCGACTCATCATCCTTGCGGTTGTGGTGGCGGTCACCGCCGCCCTAGCCGCACCGGCACTTGCCCTTCCCGGCAAGCCCGATTTCAACGACCACATCTTCGCCGACGGCCAGGCCTACGGCACCAAAGTGGTGGCGATGCTGCCCACGCCGAACGGCAAGAACATGCAGTCGTTCGACAAGTTGTTCATCATCACCAACGGTGCCGACGGGCAGCTCCCTGTCGGTGAGGCTGCCCCGGGCAACAGTGACTACAACGGGGGACGCTGGTATACCCACACGGCGACCTGGACCGACGCCGGTCTCGCAGCCCACGGTGGACCGGTGCTGCTGAAGTCCTACGCCGACGTGATGCTCCATGCCGGTCTCGGTCACCTGGAGATCAGCGCCGGGCCGGGCGAAACCGGAGCACCCGCGTTCTTCGTCTGTCCGCTGCTTCCCGTCAAGTAGCCCAAGAACTCCCGACTCGGCCCCGGGGCTTCGGCCCCGGGGCTTCAGCGTGCGACGAGTCCGAACAGGTTGCCGTCGGGGTCGTGCAGCGACGCCAGCACGTCACCCATCGGTTTCAACTCCGGCGGGTAGCGGACCGTGGCTCCCAGCGAGGACGCACCTGGTGAAGGTGGCGTCCAGGTCGTTGACCGCAAACCACACCGACGGTCCCCGGAGCGTCGGCTCGCCCTGGGCGACGTCGTCTATCTGGTCGATCCCGAAGTATGTCGCTCCCAGCGCCCACCCGACGTGTTGGGGGCCGTTGTTCGTCGGCTCTCCAAGCTTCAGGGCTTCTTGGTAGAACGCCGCCAGTTCAGACATCCGGGCGGTGAAGATGATCACCGTGTCGAGGCGTGTCATGCTGTCACCCTATCTAACCTCTAGGTCATGAACCGCTCTGGGATCCTCTTCACCGACCTCTACCAGCTCACCATGGCCCAGGTGTACTTCAAGATGGGCATCCACGAGACGCCGGCCCAGTTCGACCACTTCTACCGGTCCAACCCGGACTACGGCAAGCATCAGGCCGGCTACACGATCACCGCCGGGCTGTCTTGGCTGCTCGACTGGATGGACCGTACCCGGGTCGAACCCGACGACATCGACTACCTGCGCACCGTCGACGGTGGATCGGGACGGCCGCTGTTCGACGCCGACTTTCTCGACTGGTTCGTCGGACAATCCTTCGACGGCATCACGATGGAGGCGATCCCTGAAGGACGGGTCACCCATCCCAACGTCCCGCTGACCGTGGTGAGGGGTCCCCTGGCCATGGCTCAAATCCTCGAGACGTCACTCCTCAACCATCTCAACTACCAGACGCTCATCGCCACCAAGGCGTCGCGGGTCCGGCTTGCCGGCAGGGGACGGCCGGTCCTCGAATTCGGCCTACGGCGAGGTCCCGACATCGGCGCCTATCCGGGGGCCCGGGCGGCGCTCATCGGCGGAGCCGACTTCACCTCGATCGTCAGCCTCTCCGCCCAGGTCGGGCTGCCGCCCAAAGGCACCCACGCCCATTCGCTCGTCCAGGTGTTCCTCGCCGAAGGCGGCACCGAACTCGACGCGTTCCGGGCCTACGCCCAGGTGTATCCCGACGACTGCCTGCTGCTGGTCGACACGATCGACACCCTCGACTCAGGCGTACCCAACGCCATCACCGTCTTCGAGGAGCTCCGCGCCGCAGGACACCAGCCCGTTGGTATCCGGCTCGACTCGGGCGACCTCGCCTACCTGGCCATTCAAGCCGCCAAACAGCTCGACGAAGCCGGGTTCGGCGACGTGCTCATCGTGCTGTCGTCCAACCTCGACGAGCTCGCCATCTGGCAGATCGTGTCCCAAATCGAAGACGAAGCGCCGAGCTACGGGGTCGACCCCCAGCGTCTCATCGGCAGGCTCGTCTACGGGGTAGGCACCCGGCTGATCACCTCGCGCGGCTACAGCGCACTCGACGGTGTCTACAAGCTCGTTGCCCTACGCCGCGACGGCCGCTGGGAACCGATTCTCAAACTCTCCGAATCGGCCGCCAAGGTGCCCAATCCTGGATCGAAGCAGGTGTGGCGACTCTACGACCGACGGGGGACCGCCACCGCCGACGTACTCGGCGTCGCCGGAGAAGTCATCGAACCCGGTCAGACAGTGACGTTGCACCATCCCGTCGACCCGACCCAGTTCCGGACACTGCCCGAAGGTGCCATATCGGAAGTCGAGAAGCTCCTGGTCCCGGTGCGACGAGAGGGCACGAACCTGATTGATGGAGGAGACCTCGAGACGCTGCGGGCACGACGCGACGGCGACCTGGCCCGCCTCGACCCCGGGGTGAAGCGGCTCATCAACCCCCACGTGTATCACGTCTCCCTCACCGACCGGCTCTGGCAGATGAAGGTCGACCTCGTCGAACGACTGATGGGCGAGTAGCGAGGCCGCGTCGGAGTCTGTTGAATGATGCCGGTGTGCAGATCGGCGGCTGTGCGCGCCAATGGCAAGGCCGCAGGTTTCGTCACTACCCGTGCGGTAATGGCGGAACCGAGAACGCAGCCAGTGGTGATGCATGGTCGTCGAGATGCGTGCCATGCATTGTTCAACGGGCTCCTAACTGTTCTGCAACGCCCGCCAGATCTTCTCTGAAGTGAACGGCGGGTGTGTCAGGCGCACACCGATGGCGTCATAGATCGCGTTGGCCAGCGTCGGAATCGGGGCGTTGATGCCGATCTCGGCGATCGACTTGGCGCCCATCGGACCGGTCTCCTCGTAAGAGTCGACCAGGATCACCTCGAGCGGGGGCATGTCGGTCGACGCCGGGATCTTGTACCGGCCGAAGTCCGGGTTGCGCATCCGTCCGTACTTGTCGAACCGCATCTCTTCCATGAGGGCGTAGCCGATGCCGTTGGCAATGGCGCCTTCCACCTGACCTTCGGCGAGCCGCGGGTTGATCGCGGTGCCGCAGTCGGCCGCGGCGACATAGTTGACGATCTCGAGCTTGCCGGTCTCGACGTCGATACGGACCTCGGCGAACGACGCCAGGAACGGCGGGGGAGAGACGTCACCGACGAAGGACGCCGTCGCCCCGATCTGGAACTGGTCGGCTCCATAGAGTGACCTGAGGGCCACCTCCGAGAGGGTGACGCTGCGGCCATCATCGGCGATGGCGCGGCCGTCTTCGAGGTGGAGCGATTCCGGGTCGGTCTTCAGCATGGCCGAGGCGACGTCGAAGATCTGGTTCTTGACTGCTTCGGCGGCGCGGCGTACCGCGTTGCCGGACACGTAGGTCGTCGACGAGGCGTAGGCGCCGGTGTCGAACGGGGTCACGTCGGTGTCCGACGACAGCACGATCACCTCCGACAGGCCGACCCCCAGCACCTCGGCGGCGATCTGGCCCAGCACCGTGTCGGACCCGGTCCCCAGGTCGGTGGCTCCGATGAGCAGGTTGATCGACCCGTCATCGTTCAGTTTGATCGTCGCCGCCGCCATGTCGATCGCCGGAATGCCGGAACCCTGCATGTGGATCGACATGCCGACCCCATGAACCCATGGGCCTTCACGATGGCGTTTCCCCCGCTTGTCCGCCCAGCCGATACGCTCGGCGCCGATGTTGATGCATTGGTCGAGTGACGAGCTGCCCAACGTCTGAGGGACACCCTTGCGACCTTCGCCCAGCTCCTCGAAGATCGGCGAGGTCTCGCCGACCCGGATGTGGTTCTTCCTGCGCAGCTCGACGGCGTCCATGCCGAGCTGCTCGGCCAGCATGTCCATCGCCACTTCGAGCGGGAAGTAGCCCTGGGTCGCGCCATAACCCCGGTAGGCGCCGCCCACTGGCAGGTTCGTGTAGATGCCTCGCCCAGAGAATCGAACGTTCGGTGCCTTGTTGTACAACGGCAGCGTCTTCGAGCCGGTGTTAGAGACCACGGTCAGGTTGTGGGCACCGTAGGCGCCGGTGTTCTCGAGCGCCTGCATGTCGATCGCCTGGAGCATCCCGTCGGCGCCGGCACCGAGGCGGACGGTCACCCGCATCGGGTGTCGGGTTCGGGACGCGTAGAACTCTTCGGCCCGGGTCAGCTCCAGCCGGCTCGGCCGGCCCGTCCGCAGCGTGACGAGACCGACGAGATCCTCGATGAGGACTTCTTGTTTCACCCCGAAGCCACCACCGATCCTCGGTTTGATCACCCGGATCTGTCGCACGGGGATGCCCAGCACCTGGGCCATGATGCGGCGCACGTGAAACGGGACCTGCGTGCTCGTGTACAGGACGAGACGGCCGTTGTCGTCGAGATACGCGACGGATACGTGGGGCTCGATCGGCGCGTGCTGCGCGTACTGCGTCTCACCGGTGAACTCCACCGACGCATACGCGGTCTGAAGCGCGCCGTCGACGTCACCGACGTTGGCTTCCACCGCGCCGGCGATGTTGTGTTCGGCGTCCCAGATGCCAGAGGCGTCGTCTTCGTCGTGGATGATCGGCGCCCGGTCGGCGAGTGCCTCATCGATCGACAAGACCGGATGCAGCGGTTCGTACGAGACCTTGATGAGGCTCAGTGCCTCACGGGCGATGTCGATGGTTTCGGCGGCGACAGCGGCGACACGATCCCCGACGAACCGCACCTTCGTGTCGAACATGCGCGTGTCGTAGGGGGACGGTTCCGGAAAACCCTGGCCGGCGGTCGTGTACCGCGTCGCAGGTGTGTTCTGGTGGGTGAGGACGATGGCGACGCCATCCAATTCCTCTGCTTCGGACGTGTCGATGTCGACGATGCGGGCATGGGGATGGGGTGATCCGAGCACCGCCACATGCAGCATTCCAGGGAGGTCCAGATCTCCCGCATAGACCGGTTTGCCGGTGACCAGGGCATAGCCGTCGACACGCCGCTCGCTCTGTCCGACCACGTTGAACTGGTCAGTCATGATCCACCTCCCGCATCCTGGCCGCCGCGAGCTGGATCGCCTCCACCGGTTTCGTGTACCCGGTGCAGCGGCACAGATTCCCGCGAAGGGCCTCGCGGACTTCGCTCTCGGAAGGATCCGGGTTGTGTTCGAGCAGCTCGACCGCGCTGATGAGCATCCCCGGGGTGCAGAAGCCGCATTGGACCGCACCGGTGTCGAGGAACGCCGCTTGCAGCGGATGGAGCGAACCGCTGGGCGCCAACCCTTCGACCGTGACGATTCGCTTTCCTTCCGCTGCCCGGGCCGGGTAGTCGCAGCTGGTGACCGAGCGCGCATCCACCAGCACGGCGCAGGCTCCACAGTCGCCGTTGTCACAGCCGTTCTTGACCCCGTAAAACCCGAGGCGGCGGAGGAGGTCGAGCAGCGACGCTCCTGGATCGACGTCGATGTCGAATACCTGGTCGTTGACGGTGAATCTCATGCGAACACCTCCTCCCCGGCGATCTCCGACAGGCATCGCCGTACCAGTACCTCGGCAAGATGCCGGCGGTACTCGGCGCTTCCCCTCGGGTCGCTGCGGACGTCGACGGTGTCTCGGGCGACCTGCGACGCCCGGGCGATGGAATCGGATGTCAAGGGTTTGCCGACGAGCAATTCGGAGGCTTCCGGCAGCGGCATGCCCAGGGTGGGCCGCTCGCCGACCACGATCCGGGCCCACGTGACCTCTTCCCCGGTCCGGCGGATCCCCACCGCGGTGTTGAGCGTGGCGAGGTCATAGGTGGTCCGGGCGAACTTGCGGAACGCCGCCTCGCCGTCGTCGAGGGGGATACGCACCCCGGTCACGACGATCGTGTTGCGCTTCAGATTGTCGGCGTAGAAGTCCACGATGGGGACCGAGCGGTGCTCGCCGTCGAAGAACAACACGGTGGCGTCGACCGCCATGAGGGTCGGAACCACATCGGAAAGGCGTCCCCTGGCCAGGTGACCGCCGATCGTCGCCGCGTTGCGGTGCAGCGGCGAGGCAACCTGCCTGAGCATCGTATGGACCACTCCCGACCATGAAGTCGCACATCGAGCGTACTCGAGCATGTCCGTGAGGGTCGATGTGGCTCCTACGTGGATGAAAGTCTCATCGGCTTCGATGAAACGAAGTCCGGCGGCGGACAGATCGATCAAGGTGGAGACGTCTGCCGGAGGGTGGATCGCCAGCTCGGTGCCACCTCCGACGAGGCGGCCGGCGGGACCGAGCTCCGTCAACGTTTCGAACGCTTCCGAGATGCTTGTGGGGCGCAGGTAGTCGGTAATCATGCTGTCCCTCACCCTAGTGACCGCTTCGGCCGCTCGAACCGTGCACATCGCCCCCGGGTGTCGTATCGTGGAGATCCGAAGGAGGTGCCGTGCCGCGTTTTCAACTGAACGGCGTCGAAGTCGAGGTTGCCGCCGACCATCCGCATCTGCTCGCTGCTCTCCGTGAAGAACTCGGGGTCACCTCGCCCAAAGACGGGTGCTCGCCATCAGGCCAGTGTGGTGCCTGCACCGTACTCATTGATGGGAAGGCCAGGGTCAGCTGCCAGCTCTCCGTCGAAAAGGTCGCCGGCCGGTCGGTGACCACGCTCGAGGGTCTCGACGAGGCGGAGCGAAACCTCTTCGCAGACGCGTTTGCGGCGCACGGCGCAACCCAGTGTGGATTCTGCACCCCCGGCATCGTGATGCGGTCCAAGGCGCTCATCGACAAGAAGGGCGACGCCCTCACCCGAGACGACTTGCGGAGACATCTCGGAGCGCACCTGTGCCGGTGCACCGGCTATGTCAAGATCTTCGAAGCGGTGGAAGACGTGGCCCACGGCACGGTTCCTGAAGCGGCTCCTCCACGCGGGCTCGGCTCCCGCGGCATCAAATACGAGGCACGCGAACTCACCCTCGGCGACCGCGGCTACGTCGACGACCTGCGGCTTCCAGAGATGCTGCACGGGGCTCTGCGGCTCGCCGACCATGCCCGTGCAACCGTTGTCCGGATCGATACGACCAGAGCCGAAGCCGTCGAAGGCGTTGTCGCCGTCTTCACCGCGAAGGACGTCCCCGGCGAGCTTCGGGTTGGTCTGATCCACAAAGACTGGCCGGTGTTCATTCCCGAAGGAGGACGCACCTCCTATCTGGGTGATGTGATGGCGATCGTGGTCGCAGAGGATCGTGAGACGGCACGAACCGCCGCCACGCTCATCGACGTGGAGTACGAAGTGCTCGAGCCGCTCACCGACCCGCGCCGGGTCCTGCAATCCGACGAAAACGCCGTCTGGGGACTCGAAGGGAACGTTCTGTCTGTTTCGGCGTACACCCGGGGCGACGTCGAAGTGGCCCTCGCCTCCAGCGCCCACGTGGTGCATGAGGTGTTTCACACCCAGCGAGTCGAACAGGCTTTTCTCGAGCCCGAGTCGACACTGGCGGCACCGCAGCCCGACGGCGGTCTGCACGTCTGGTCGGGCGGCCAGGGCGTCTGGGACGACCGCGACCAGATCGCCGCGGTCTTGGCCGTCCCGAAGGAGGCAGTCACCGTCGAACTGGTATCCAACGGTGGGGCATTCGGCGGCAAAGAAGACATGGCGAACCAGGCGCAGACGGCGCTTGCGGCGTGGCTGCTCGACCGGCCGGTGAAGTGCACGCTGACGAGAGAGCAGTCGTTGCTCATCCACGCCAAACGCCACCCCATTGAGCTCGAGTACTGGGTGGGATGCGACGAAGACGGGCGGCTGACCGCCGTGCGGGCTCGCATGCTCGGCGACTCCGGGCCTTACGCTTCGGTCGGGATGAAGGTCCTGGAGCGGGCGGCAGGTCATGCCACCGGGCCGTATGCGGTCCCGAACGTCGACGTCGAAGCTATCGCCGCGAGGACGAACAACCCGGTCTGTGGGGCATTTCGTGGGTTCGGTGCCAACCAGGCGCAGTTCGCCATGGAAGGGGCGATCGACCGGCTTGCCGAGAAGGTGGGCATCGATTCGTTTGAGATGCGTCGCCGCAACGTGATTTATCCCGGGGCGGAGTGGGGTCCCGGACAGATCATGGACGACGGCTGCCGCGGCGCCGAAGCTTGTCTGGAGGCGATCAGGCCGCACTATGACTCTGCACGGGCGGCCGGTAAGGCGGTGGGGATCGGTCTGGCGATGAAGAACTCGGGCCTTGGCAACGGTCTCGTCGAGGTTTCCGAAGCGGTGGTCCGGTTCGAGGCCGACGGAACCGTCGAAGTTCGCCATGGCTGGACCGAGATGGGCCAGGGTGTGCACACCGTGGCACAACAGGTCGCCGCGGAAGAGCTGGGTATCCCCACCGAGAAGATCCGGGTGGTGGTCGACACCACACGCGAGATCGGCCACGGACAGACAACCGGCAGCCGAGGGACGCTTCTCGGGGCGGGCGCCGTGCAAGATGCCTGTCGGAACGCGGATGCCGGCGGACGCGAACCCGGCGTCGACTACTACGGACGCTACGTCATCGACTGGACCGACTCGTTCGACTCCGGCAAGGAACACCCGGTGATCAACTCTGCGTTCGGTTACGCCGCGCAGCTCGTCATCGTCGACCGCGAGTCGGGGGAGATCGAGCGGGTGGTCGCTGCCCACGACGTCGGACGGGCCGTGAATCCGCTTCTCGTCGAAGGGCAAATAGAAGGAGCCGTTCACATGGGTCTCGGCTATGCGCTGTCGGAGGACTTTCCGGCCGACGACGAGGGGCGGCCGACAAACATGACCCTGCGCAGTCTCGGGATTCTGCGACCAAAAGACATGCCCGAGGTAGAGCCGATCATCCTCGAGATTCCGCAGCCGCGCGCCCCATACGGCGTCAAAGGCGTCGGAGAGATCGGCCTGGTGCCCACGGCTCCCGCCGTGGCTGCCGCGCTCCACGACCTGGACGGCGTCTGGCGTGCTTCGCTGCCCATGAGCGACCGGGGCTAGGTTACGAGCAGACGAGGAGGTTCGATGGCCGCTACCACACCCGGCATGGTCTGTGCCCACCATCATCTGTATTCGACGCTGGCCCGAGGCATGCCGCCACCGCCACGCACCCCGACGAACTTCCAGGAGATCCTCGAACTGATCTGGTGGCGCCTCGACACGGCCCTCGACCTCGAGATGATCGAGTGGTCGGCCAAACTCGGAGCCCTGGAGGCGCTCGAACAGGGAACGACGGCCATCGTCGACCACCACGAGTCGCCGCACGCGATCGAGGGGAGCCTCTCGGTGATCGCCGACGCCTGTGCCGAGGTCGGAGTCCGGGTCACGACCGCCTACGGCGTCACCGACCGGCACGGACACGACGGTGCCCTGCGCGGATTGGAAGAGAATCGGCGCTTCATCGAGGGCGGAGGGAACGGTCTTGTCGGCATCCATGCGGCGTTCACCTGCACCGACGAGACGCTCGAAGCTGCTGCCGGCCTTGCCGACGATCTCGGTGTGGGGGTGCATGTGCATGTCGCCGAGGGGCCCGGAGATGCCGACGCGCCGCAACGGCTGGCCGGGATGACCCGCGACGACTGGCTGCTCATCCATGGCGTGCATCTCTCCGACAACCACGGCCTCGACGGCACGATCGTCCACAACCCGCGATCGAACCTCAACAACGCCGTCGGCTACGCCCGGCCATTCCGCTTCCGGAATCCTGTGGCGATCGGCACCGACGGGATCGGAGCCGCCATGATCGAAGAGTTTCGCCTGGCGTATTTCATGCACCGCTCCGCAGACGTCACCGCGTCGCCGGAGACGGCCTGGTCGTGGCTCGAACACGGCTGGGATCTCGTCCCGGAGGCTCGCAACGACAGGGTCACCTGGTCCTACGATCCGATGGACCCGTGGTATCTGGCGTTCACGCCCGGGGTGCGCCCACTCGAAGTGGAGATAGACGGCGAGGTCGTCTACCGCGACGGCAGCCCGACGAAAGTCGACGCGACCGAGATCCGGGCGAAGGCCCGGGAGCAAGCGAAGCGGCTCCACGCCAAACTGTAGAAAAGGAGCACGAGTGTCCGACCGTTTCCACCCTGTTTCGATGTCTGAACTGACCCGCTGGGTGTTCACCGAACTCGCCGAGCACGACTCGATCTTCGGTATTCCACGTTCGGCGTTCTTCGTCCCTGACCCGGGGCACAAGTTCCGAACTACGTCCTATGGGCAGCCGCTCGACGGACCGTTCGGGGTCGCCGCGGGACCGCACACTCAGATGGCCCAGAACATCATCATGGCGTGGCTGAGCGGTGCCAGGTTCATCGAGCTGAAGACGGTCCAGACACTCGACGAACTCGACGTTCCCAAACCGTGTATCGACTGTCAGGACGAGGGGTACAACGTCGAATGGTCACAGGAGCTGAAGGTCCACGAGTCGTTCGATGAATACCTGCGTGCCTGGGTGTTGATTCACGCACTCCACCGGTACCTCGGCTTCCCAGCCGACCGACCTGCCGTCGAGTTCAACATGAGTGTCGGCTACGACCTCCAAGGGATCTTGCAGCCGAACGTCCAGTGGTATCTCGACAAGATGGCCGACGCCTCGCCCTACCTCGATGAGTACGTCGACATCGTGGCAGCGTTCTACCCGGAGGTACGGGACATCGAAATACCCAGCCGGATCTCCGACACGATCACGCTGTCGACCATGCACGGGTGTCCGCCCGACGAAATCGAGCGGATCAGTGAGTACCTCCTGTCCGAGCGCAAACTTCATACCAACGTCAAGTGCAATCCGACGCTCCTCGGTCCCGAACGTGTGCGCACCATCCTCCACGACGACCTCGGGTACGTGGACGTCCCGGTGCCGGACGCTGCGTTCGAACATGACCTCAAGTACGAAGACGCCGTCCCGATGTTCCACAACCTCAAGCGGGTCGCCAAAGCCGAGGGTCTGCAGTTCGGGGTCAAGCTGTCCAACACGTTGGAGGTACTCAACTTCAGAGACGTGTTCGGCGAAGAGACGATGTACATGTCGGGGCGCGCCCTGCATGCGATCACCACCAATCTCGCGTTGCGCCTCAATGAGGACTTCAGAGGCAACCTGCTCATGTCCTTCGCCGGAGGAGCGGACTGCTTCAACGTTCCACACCTTCTTGCGAGCGGAATGGCAACGATCACCGTCTGTTCCGACTTGCTGAAGTCCGGGGGTTACCTCCGCCTGCTGCAGTATTTCGAGACGACGAGCGACGCCATCGAGAAGGTCTCTGCCATCGATCTGCCCGATTACATCGCCAAGACGGGCATCTCTTCCGGACACACCGGGTTCGCCGAGATCTTGGCCTACAACCTGCTCGCCGACACCGACCTGGCCTTCGACCAGACTGCCTGCGCCGACCTGGAAGGCCGACTCTCCGTCGACGAACCGGTTGCCGACGTCGTTCGACGTTGGGCCGGGGAGCAGGGGCTCACCGCTGCACAGACCGAGGTGCTCTTCGGCGAAGTCGTGAAGACCTACGCACGGCTCAACCTGCGTGCCTACGCGGCACACACTCGGCAGGCTTGGGAGCTCAGGAAAGACAGCTTTCAGACATCCCGCAGCAAAACCGACAGGGCCCTGGGGCTGTTCGACTGCATCGCGGCGCCGTGCGAAGACGAATGTCCGGTGAATCAGCGGGTTCCCGAGTACATGCGGGCCGTCCGGGAGGGAGACTGGGAGCGGGCCGTGGCCGTCACCCGTCAAGACAACCCGATACCGACGATCCTCGGCAGGGTCTGCGACCACCTCTGTGAACACACCTGCATTCGCACCCACTACGACCAGCCGCTTGCCATCCGGGACATGAAGCGCTTCATCATGGAACATGAGGACGACCCGGCCTTGGTCCCGCAGGCGCCGCCGAACGGCATTCGGGTAGCGATCATCGGCGCGGGGCCGGCAGGCATTGCCGCTGCCGAGAAGCTCGCCATGGCCGGTTTCGCGGTGACGATCTTCGAAAGGGAGGACTATGCAGGTGGCATGGTCGCCGGAGCGATTCCGACCTACCGGATTCCCGACGAGGCCATCGAGCACGATCTGAAAGGTCTAGAGGAACTCGGCGTTGAGATCCGCTACGGAACCGCCGCCGGTCGGGACTTCAACGTCGACGATCTGCGCCGCCAGGGTTACCGGTATGTGGTCGTGGCGATAGGTGCCCAGATCTCGAAAACACTTGGCCTCGAAGGGGAGGACGCCGACGGTGTCGTCGACGCCCTCCACTTTCTCCGGTCGGTACGAGAAGGTCACCCGATTCCGGTCGGCCCGAAGGTCGTCGTCATCGGAGCCGGCGACACTGCCATGGACTGCGCTCGCAGCGCATGGCGGCTCGGGGCTGAAGTAACCCTCGCCTATCGCCGAACGATCGACCAGATGCCGGCCGACCGCGAAGAAGTGCATGCGCTCATGGAAGAAGGCATCGAAGTGGTCGAGTTGGTTTCGCCGGTGGGGCTCCATGTCGAAGACGGCAAACTCGTCGGGATCCGCTTCAGACGGAACGAATATCGTGGCGATCGGGACTCGTCCGGTCGCAAGATCCCTCATGAGGTTCCCGATTCGGACTTCGAACTGCCCGCCGACACCATGATCGTGGCGATCAGCCAGCATGCCCTCATCGACTTCTTCGGCGACGAGATGCCGATGCTGACCAAGGGCGGATACCTGAAGACCGACCCGCGGACGCTGCAGACGAGCCTTCCCGGTGTCTACGCAGGTGGCGACGTGGCAGAGCACGGTCCCGCGTCCATCGTCAAAGCGGCGGCCGACGGGAAGCGCATCGCGACATCGATCCTTCGCGAAGAGGGTATCGGTGTCGAAGAGGCGCCACGTCAGGTCCCCGACGTGGACATCCCTGACCTCATCAGGCGAAAGGCGCACCGCGAGTTCAGGATCCCCATAGGGCACCGGCCGGTGGAGGAACGACGCAACTTCCTCGAAACGACCTACCCGTACACGCCGGAGGCCGCCCAAGCCGAGGCAGCCCGCTGCCTCGACTGTGACGCCTACTGCTCCATCTGCGTCGGAGTCTGTCCCAACGCAGCACTCATGACCTACGAGACAGAGCCGATCCGGCTCGCCGTACCCGAAGTGTCGAGACAAACAGGGCAACAGGTAGGGGTCGCCGGGTTCGACGTCGACCAGACCCATCAGATCGCCGTCCTGACCGACTTCTGCAACGAGTGCGGCAACTGTGTCACCTTCTGTCCTACCGCCGGGGAGCCGTACCGAGACAAGCCAAGGCTGTATCTGCATCGGGGCGACTTCCTCGATCAGCACGACAACGCCTTCATGCGATTTGCGGACCGGATCGAAGGACGGTTCGGCGGCGAGACCCACGTGCTCGAATGGGGGGACCGACTCAAGTACCGCAGCCCTGGAGTGACCGCCGAGCTCGCGGCGGACACGTTCGAGTTGCTGGCATTCGAGGCGACACCCGGAGCCGGTACCGTGACCCTGGTCGAGGCAGCGACGTTGCTGGCGATTGGTCGTGGGCTTGCCTCGATGCCGCACCTTCCGGTGTCAGACGGTGAAGGCCGGGGCCGAGTCCCGGCTCCGGCATAGGCCCGGACTCAATATCATCTGGTATCGAGCCGATAAGACGGTGACGTGGTCACACAGGAATTGAACCAGGGCAAACCTATCGACGCGTACGGGTCGGCAATCGCGGCGTGCGCTTCATACCTCCTCCAAGACGATGGGTCCGAACGGGCCAGAGTTCCGAAGGCGCTCGAGTCGGCACTCCGGGCCTTGCTCGACGCCACCGATTCGACGGTGGTGTATCTGGACAAGAACGTCGATGGCCCTGCCTCCTTTGCGCTCGTCGAGGTTGATCGCGACGGTGTCCGCACCGACGGTCGTGACATAGAGCTTTGGAGGAACATCGCCTGGGACCGACGTCCCCACCTGCGGGACCGACTGGCGGCAGG
>JANTGE010000018.1 GCA_024763085.1 Acidimicrobiia bacterium | reverse complement strand
GGACAGACCGTGAGCGGAATCTGGTCGCGAACGAGACGATCCACCAACTCCGGATCTTCCTCGGCTCGGACCCCATGGTCGATGCGTTCCACCCCGAGGACATCGAGAGCCTGCCAGACGTAGTCGGGCGGGCCCTCTTCGCCCGCATGGGCCACCAGATGCAGTCCTTCAGAGCGGGCACGACGGTACACCTCGGTGAACAGCTCCGGAGGCCTGCCACGTTCGGACGAGTCGAGCCCCACACCGATGAACTTCTCCCGAAACTCCAGGGATGTCTCCAGCGTCTCCATGGCAGCCTCGGGACTGAGATGCCGGAGGAAGCACATGATCAGGTCGGCAGATACACCGAGGTCGACGGCGTCTCGAGTTGCATGATGCAGCCCGTTGATCACCGTGGCGAAGGCAACTCCCCGGTCGGTGTGCGTCTGCGGGTCGAAGAAGATCTCGGCACGTCGAACCCCGTCCGCGGCCGCACGTTGGAGGTACGCCCAGGCGAGATCGTAGAAATCCTGTTCGGTTTGGAGCACCTGGGCACCCTCGTAGTAGATGTCCAGAAAGGACTGCAGATCGGTGAACTCGTAGGCAGCGCGTACCTGGTCCACGCTGTCGAACCGCAGGGCGACGTCGTTGCGCCGCGCCAGTTCGAACATCATCTCGGGTTCGAGCGTGCCTTCGATGTGCACATGCAGCTCCGCCTTCGGAAGCGCTGTCAGATCCATGTCGACCCCTTCACTCTTGAGACCACGATCCTAGGATGACTGTATGAAGATCGAGTTGGAACCACGCTTCTCGGAGAGCGAGATCCGTGCAGCCGTTCGACGCATTGCGAAGGAGATCTCGGCCGACTACCGCAACTCACTGCTCCTGGTGGGCATTCTGAAAGGAAGCTTCGTCTTCCTCGCCGATCTGTGTCGAGAACTGACGATCCCCTTCGAGGTGGACTTCATTCGGGCTCGGTCCTACGGCAAAGGCACCACTTCGAGCGGCGCCGTTGAGATCACCAAAGACATCGAAACCGACCTGACCGGCCGCGACGTGCTCGTCGTGGAGGACATCGCCGACACCGGCCTGACGATGGACGTGGTCGTGAACCGCATCAAAGCCGGCCATCCGGCGTCTGTTCGACGATGCGCCCTGCTCGTCAGGGAAGGATCTCCGTCCGAACCTGACTACGTAGGCATGACCGTAGGGCCGGGTTTCGTCGTCGGCTACGGGATCGACTACGCGGAGCAGTACCGCGGTCTGAAAGACATCCAATCGATCAAGGGGACAGGATGAGCACACTGTTGGTACGCAACGCCGCCGTGCTGGCCACGATGGACGGCCGGGAGATTCCCGACGGCGGCTTCTTCGCCCGCGACGGATGGATCGAACAGGTGGGACCCACCGACGAACTCCCGGCGTCGGCCGACGACGTGTTCGATGCCACCGACCACATCGTGCTGCCCGGTTTCGTCAACACCCACCACCACTTCTATCAAACGTTGACGCGTGCCGTGGCGGCCGCCGCGGATGCGGAGCTGTTCGACTGGCTGGTGACGCTCTATCCGATCTGGGCGAGGCTCACACCCGACGACATCCGAGCGTCGACGCAGGTGGCTCTGGCGGAGCTGGCCCTCAGCGGATGCACCACGAGTTCGGATCATCTCTACCTGTTTCCCAACGGTTCCATGCTGGACGACGAGATCGAAGCCGCGAAGGAGGTAGGGCTGCGTCTGCATGCCGCCCGTGGTTCGATGAGTCTGGGCCGAAGCGCCGGCGGCTTGCCGCCAGACTCGGTGGTCGAGGACGAAGCGTCGATCCTCGCCGATACGCAGCGCCTCATCGAGACGTACCACGACCCCGAACCGGGAGCCATGACCCGCATCGTTGTGGCACCGTGTTCCCCGTTCTCGGTCACCACCCAGGCGATGGTCGACGCCGCCGAACTGGCCCGCCACTACGGCGTGCACCTCCACACCCATCTCGCCGAGACCCGCGACGAGGATGCCTTCTGCCGCGAGCAGTTCGGCATGCCTCCACTCGCCTACGCGGAGCACGTTGGCTGGATGGGCCCTGACGTCTGGTTCGCCCACGGCGTCCACGTGGACGAGTCGGGTATCGCCGCGATGGCAGCCACAGGCACCGGGGTCGCCCACTGTCCGACGTCGAACATGCGCCTCGGGTCGGGAATCGCCCCTGTCACCTCGTATCTGCAGGCCGGGGTGCGCGTCGGGCTCGGCGTCGACGGGTCGGCTTCCAACGACGGCAGCCACATGATCGACGAGGCGCGCCACGCGCTGCTGCTGGCCCGGGTCGAACACGGCGACGACCCCCTCCTCGAAGCCCGCACAGCCCTTCAATTGGCGACGGTCGGAGGAGCCTCGGTTCTCGGCCGGAACGACATCGGTGTGCTTGCCCCAGGCAAAGCCGCCGACTTCATCGCCATCGATGCCAACCGGATCGAGTTCGCCGGCGCCGACGATCTGGTGGCCGCAGTGACCCTGTGTGCCCCGACGACGGTCGACCACAGCTATGTACACGGCCGCCCCGTGGTGAGTGAGGGCCGTCTCCTCGGCCTCGACCTCCCGCCGCTCTTGGAACGGCATCGCGCCGCCGCCCGCCGTCTTCTTGCGGGGGACTAGCCCCGAGAACTGGTCCATGACCCTCGGGCCAGTGGCGAGTTGTGGGTAGTGAGTCATGGGTAAGAGGAGGCCGGCCGGACGCGCCCGCCCAGATGTTTCCCAGAACCCAAAACCCAAAACCTAAAACACGATGTCCTCGGGCCGCACCGGAATGCGGTTGAGCGCCCTCCCTGTGGCTCGTCGGAGCGCTGCCACCACCGCCGGAGTCGCCGCGATCGTCGGCGTCTCGGCAAACCCTTTGGCGCCGAACGGCCCCCAGGTCCCGGGTTGTTCGATGATGATCGACTCGACCGGCGGCATGTCTTCGATCGTCGGCAGCAGGTAGTCGGTGAAGGTCGGGTTCATGACGGTACCTTCGCGCAGCACGACCTCCTCGAGGAGTGCAGCGCCGAATCCCTGGGCGACGCCCCCTTCGATCTGGCCGATGATCTGCATCGGGTTGAGTGCCCGGCCAACGTCTTGAACCGCGTCGATCTGCACAACGCGCGCCAGGCCCAACTCGAGGTCGACGTCGACGACGGCCCGCTCGATTCCGATGGAGAAGTCGGCGTGCAGTCGACCCTGGCCGTTCTCGTCGGGTTCTTCCGTCGGCGGATGCCGGAAGCGCACCTCGGCGCTCGGGTCTCCGTCCCGGCAGACGTCCTCCCATGTGACGATGACCTCGCCGTTTCGGAGCACCCCGCGGTCGTCGAGGTCGTCGCCTCCCCAGCGGTCGAGGACGTCTCGGCGAACCTGTAACGCCGCCTGGTAGACGGCGCCGCCGGTCATCTGTGTCTGTCGAGAAGCCGACGAGGAGCCGGCCGAGCCGATGTGGGCGGTGTCGTCCCACACGGTTCGTGCCCGCGAAACGCCGAGCACCGTGCGGGCGATCTGCTCGAGGATGGTGACCATGCCCTGTCCCACTTCCGACGCAGCCGTATGCACTTCGGCACCGTCGGTCGTCAGCACCACTCTGGCGTCGGCGTAGTCGTCGAACCCCTCCGAGAACGCGAGGTTCTTGAAACCGATCGCATAGCCGACCGCGCGAACGATCCGCTCCGCCGGTGTCGTGAGGCCCCATCCGATGGGACGATCGTCGACGTCGGCGATCGGCATGGCCCGGATGGTCTCGATCACCTCGCGGACCGGTAGAGGCTCGGTGATCTCCTGACCCGTGGTCGCCAGGTGTTCGCCGGGACCTATGGCATTCTTGAGGCGGAGCTCCAGCGGATCCATGCCCAACGCTTCGGCCAGACGGTCCATCTGGGCCTCGTAGGCGAAGGCGACCTGGTTGGCACCGAACCCCCGCATCGCACCCGCCGGAGGGTTGTTCGTGCGCAGCGCGTAACCGTCGACGATGACCGTGTCGCACCGGTACGGTCCGACGGCGAAGTACGCCGAGTTGGCGATCACGGCGTCCGACGTCATGTGGTAGGCACCGCCATCCAGCAGGACCTTGGCCTCGACGCGCACCAGTCGACCGTCGCGGTCTGCCTCGTGCCGGTACCACATGCGTGCGGCGTGTCGCTTCACATGTCCCGCGAAGCTCTCCAACCGGTCGTACCAGGTCTTCACCGGCCTCCCGGTGCGGAGCGCAAGCATGCAAAGGTGCGCATGCACGCTCATGTCTTCACGGGAGCCAAACGCGCCACCGAGCCCGGTCGGGTGGACCCGAACCTGGTCCTCTTCGAGGCCGAGGCAGGCGGCGAGCTGTTCCAGATCGACGTGGATCCACTGGGAAGGCGGATACAGGTCGACGCCGCCTTCGCCGTCGGGAATCGCCAAACCGGCTTCGGTGCCGAGCGGCGCCTGATCGACGGTCTGGGTCTCGTAGTAACCCTCGACAACGACTTCACCGTGAACGTCGAGGTCTCCCCTCCGAACCGGCACGTGGCGGAAGATCTCTTCACGGTCGAGGGCTTCTTCGAGATCCGTGAGCGCCGGCAACGGCTCGTACTCCACGATGATCGCCGCCGCGGCGCGCCGCGCCGTCTCGAAGTCGTCTGCAGCGACGATCGCCACGGCTTCACCCCAATACCGAACCTCGCCTTCGGCGAGGACCGGCTGGTCGTGAATGATCTGTCCCTGATACGGCAGACCGGGAACGTCTTCCTGCGTCAGGACGGCATGGACCCCATCCATGGTCAGCGCCGGTGTCGTGTCGACCCGGGTGAGACGGGCATGCGGCACGTACAGACGCCTGGTCGCTGCCCACAGCATGTCGTCGGCTTCGAGGTCGCCCACGAACTCGAAGGTTCCGGTGGCCTTGGGGATACCGTCGGGGCGTCGAGTGCTCTCCCCCACACGCCCACCGACTCGCTGATCGAGCGTCGTCATACGTCTCCTATCGCCCGGATGATGGCCCCATATCCGGTACATCGGCAGATGTTGCCGGCGAGGGCTTCTCGTACGTCGGCTTCGGACGGACTCGGGTGGGTCTCCAACAGGTGGTAGGCAGACACCACGATGCCGGGCGTGCAGAAACCACACTGGGCCGCACCGTGATCGACGAGCGACTGTTGGATCGGGTGGGGCTCGTCAGGGGTTCCGATCCCTTCGACGGTGACGATCTCGGCGCCTTCGGCGTCGGCCGCGAGCACGAGGCACGAGCAGACAGGCTCTCCGTCCATCAAGACGGTACATGACCCGCATTCTCCTTGGAGGCAGGCGTCTTTCGCTCCCTTGAGATGGAGCTCCTCACGCAGCACCCACAGCAGGTTCTCGTCGCCCCGAACCTCCACCACGGTTTCGTGACCGTTGATGTTCAGCTTCACCACACACGCTCCAAGAGTCGACGAGCCAGCACACCGGAGGCATGGCGCCGGTAGGCGGCGCTGGCTCGTATGTCGTCGATCGGCTGCACCTCGTCCGCCACCAGGCGCTGAAACTCGTCCAGCATCGTGTCGGTGAGGCGCCGTTCCGCGTTGATCATCGCTTCGGCCTGTCGGGCCCGCAGCACCGTCGGACCGACCGCACCGAGAGCCACGGTCACGTCGCCGTCTTCGTTGCGAGTCACACATGCCGAGACGATCGCGATCACCATCGCCGACCGACGTCCCACCTTCGCGAAGGCCTGCCTCGCCGGCACTGCTTCGGGAAGCTGGACCCCGGCGATGAGTTCTCCGGGTCGTCGGGCGTTCTGCTTCGGGCCGGTGAAGAACTCATCCCACGGCAACGTTCGCACCCCTGAAGCCGACCGCAGCACGATGGCGGCATCGACCGCGGCCAGAAACGGGAACGTATCTCCGGCCGGACTGGCGGTTCCGAGGTTCCCGCCAATCGTCCCTACCGACCGGATCTGCGGCGAGCCGACCGTCCGCGCCGCCTCGGCGAGTCCCTGCCACGGCGACCGTTCCAGGCGAGCATGGGTGACCCCGGCCCCTATCCAGGCACTGTCCATCTCTGCCAATTCCGCGATTCGCCGCAGAGCTACGACCTGGTCGAGTCGTCGATGCCGGTAGTTCACCTCCACCATGAGATCGGTCCCGCCGGAGAGGAGTGTCGCATCCGGCCAGGACGCCAAGACATCGACGGCGTCGCTCACCGTCGTCGGGTACTCGATCTGCAAACGTCCTCCAGCGTGTGGGTAGCATCGAGGCTACATGAATGTCGAAGCGATCCTCAACGACTGCGAAGAGGCGGTCGCCGACGGGGCGACTCGACTCGGTTCCCTCGGTTTCTGGCGGGCTGTTGCGCATCTGAAGCGCCATCCGGAGCTGGTCGATGAGTTCGCCGATCGCGTCGCCGCCATCGACCAGGAGGCGTTTCGCCGGTGGGCCGTGGTGACGGTGCCCCTTGGAGTTGGCACCGCGGTCATGGCCTTCCTCACCCTTCTCGGCATCCTGGTCACAGGCGCTGCGTACTACGTCGCCGCACCGTGGAACGGTCTTTGCGTTCTGGCCGGTACCTTCATCTTGCTGGTACCGACCCACGGGCTGGGACATCTCGTCGTCGGGTGGCTGCTGGGGATCCGTTTCAGGTACTGGTTCATCGGATCGTGGAAACGACCCCAGCCGGGCGTCAAGATCGACTATGCCTCCTATCTGCGGGCGTCTCCCCGGGCCCGGGCCTGGATGCACGCGGCCGGCGCCATCGTGACCAAGCTCATTCCGCTCCTGAACCTCGGCGCAGTCTGGGGTTCTGGCGCACCGGCGTGGACGGCATGGACACTCGGCGTCCTCTTCGTGGTGATGGTCATCACCGATGTCCTCTGGTCGACGAAGTCGTCGGACTGGAAGAAGTTCAAGCGGGAAATCAGCTACGCCACGTAGGCGCCAGGTACCCGGTGTGAGCTCTCGGCGACAGGCCCACCTGGTATCAGCTCCCGCTCACCTGGAGGACGGCGGCACCGTGGACACGGCCTTCTTTGAGATCCAGGAGCGCCCGGTTGGCCTCCTCGAGGCCGTAGACCTGCACCTCGGTGCGGATCGGGATCTCTGCGGCCAGTTCCAAGAACTCGATGGCGTCGGCTCGTGTGAAGTTCGCCACGCTCCGGATCTGCCGCTCCAGCCAGAGCTTCTGGTAGTCGAACGCCGGCATCTCGTCGAGATGGATCGCGTTGATGGCCACCACTCCTCCCCGGTCAAGCGACTCGAGGGCACGTACGACGACCCATCCGACGGGTGCGAAGGTGATGGCAGCGTCGAGCGGGACGGGTGGGCGCTCGTCGTAGCCTCCGGCCCACACCGCTCCGAAGTCCATCGCCCGGCGACGCTCCTCCGGCGACCTGGTCGCCACATAGACGTCGCACCCCCAGTGGACGGCGACTTGAATCGCCAGCAGCGCCGACGCTCCGAACCCGAACAAGCCGAGTCTCCCTCCGGGTCTGATGCCTGAGATCTTCAGGGAGCGGTAGCCGATGACCCCGCCGCACAGCAGTGGGGCCACATCGAGGTCGGTGGCGGAGGGCGGCAGGCGAAACGCCAGATCGGCGTCGACCACCGTCCGCTCCGCGTAGCCGCCGTCACGGTCCCACCCGGTGAACACCGCTTGTTCGCACAGGTTCTCCCCGCCTGTCGAGCAAAAACGGCAGGTCCCGCAAAAGCCACCGAGCCAGCCGACGCCTACCCGGTCACCAATCCGCCAGCCGTCGACCGCTTCGCCGACCTCGACGACCCTACCGACGATCTGGTGGCCCGGGATGACAGGCCGCCGGTGGAGCTCCAGGTCCCCCTCGACCTCTTGCAGGTCGGTCCGGCAAACACCACATGCCGAAACGTCGAGGAGGAGCTCCCCGGGCCCTGGCCGGGGATCCGGTACCGTCTCGTACGACAGCGGTCCGCCGGCGATCGGCCCCGGCTCGCGCAGCACCTGGGCATGCATCCAACACCACCTCCGGGGCCCAAGCTACCGAAGGTTCACCATCTCCGCAGACCGCCGGCGTGCCGGTACCAGGTACCAGGTACCAGGTACTGGGACCATCGCTACTCGCTGCCCGCTGTCAGCTCGCTCAGGAGCCCCACCTTTTCGTTGAAAGCCTCGATGAGCCGGTCCATCTCCTCGACCTGGGCGTGGACGCTCGTCCAATAGTCCGGGTCATACCACTGCGCCTGGATCTCTTCGTAGGTCTTGCCCTGCTGCTCGACCCAGGTGTAGTACTTGAGGTTGTGGATTCGTTTGCGGTCCCAGTAGCTCAGCTCGGCCATGGAGTCGGTCGTGGTGCCGAGCAGGTAGCGCTCGTAAGCCATCGCCGCATCCTCCCGGGTGAACTCACCACGTTCCTCCCGCAGTTCCTTCAACCGCGACTCGTACATCTCCATCGAGTCGGTCGCGACGGTCAGCACCACATCGGTGCCGGTGTACTCGTACCACTTGGCGAACTTGATCGCCGACAGCAGGTTGGCCACCGATGAGATACCCAGCAGCGGCAACTTCTCGACGAAGTCGGCAGGCACGCCACGGTCGATCAGATAGGCCTGACCGGCAGGCTCGTTGAACAACCGGATGAGTTGCATCGTGGCTTCGTCGTCGATGGCGGTGACCATGTCGGTGTTCTTCACGTTGTGAATCCACGGAATGTGTTTGTCCCCGATGCCTTCGATACGGTGCGCACCGAAGCCGTTCTCGAGCATGGTGGGGCACTGCAGCGCCTCGCTGGCTACGACCTTCGAAGTCGGATACTGCTCTTTGAGGTAGTCGCCGCAACCGAGCGTCCCGGCGGAGCCGGACGTCAAGGCCACTCCCCGATAGGTGTCGTCTGGACCCATCACCGATTCGAGTACCTCTTGCATCGCCGGGCCGGTGATCGTGTAATGCCAGAGGTGGTTGCCGAACTCATCGAACTGGTTGAAGATCACGACGTCTTCACCCGATTCGCGCAGCTCCCACGTCTTGTCGAAGATCTCCTTCACATTGCTTTCCGTGCCCGGAGTTGCGATGACCTCCCCCGCAACCGTCGACAGCCACTCGAACCGTTCGCGACTCATCCCCTCGGGAAGGATCGCCACCGAGTCGCACGCCAGCAGGTGGGAGTCGTAGGCGCCGCCACGGCAGTAGTTCCCGGTCGATGGCCAGACGGCCTTCTGGGTCGTCGGGTCGAACTGGCCGGTCACCAGCCGCGGTACGAGACAACCGAACGCCGCACCCACCTTGTGGGCTCCGGTCGGGAACCACTTGCCGACCAGCGTGACGATGCGGACATCGATACCGGTCAGCTCTTTCGGGTATTCGAGGAAGTTGACACCGTCGAAGCCGCCCCCGCTGGGGACCGGTTCGTTCTTCCACGTGATACGGAACAGGTTGATCGGATCCAGGTCCCACAGTCCGACGTTCTTCAGACGCTCTTTGATCGCGTCGGGGATGAGGCTGGGGTCCCGCTGCTGCGCGAATGTGGGAATGATGATGTTGCGCTCCCGGGCCCGCTGCACGGCGCGCTCCAGGACGTCTTGGTGGATGGTCAGGTCGATCATGGGGAGCTCCTTGGTGCTGATTCTGGTTCCGCTTGGCCGTTGGGCCGGTACCGCATGCCTGGTACCGGGTAGGAGAACGCGACGTTCACGTACCGTCTCCCATCGCTGCACGAACGGCGGACATGGTCGGTGGTATCTGGGTGGGGCGGCTCCCGGCAAGGTCGGCTGCCTTCACCGCCGACGCCACGTCCTTGAGACCGTTCCCGGTGTTTACCACCACGACAGACTCCGATGGGTCGATCAGACCTTCGACGGCTGCCTTGGTGAGACCGGCGAAGGCCGCGGCTCCTGCCGGTTCGCCGAACACTCCGGTTTCCCGAGCTTGCTGGGTGACTGCCTCGAGAATCTCTTCGTCGGTCACGACGACGAACGCCCCGTCGGTCTCGACGACGGCCGCCATCGCCTTCACCCGGTCCCGTGGCAGGCCGGCAGATATCGAATCGGCCACGGTGTGCGCCTCGATTGGCGGCTTCTCGAGCACGTCTTCGCCGTTTCGCCAAGCTTCTGCGAGATAGGCGGATCCGGCAGCCTGAACACCGATGAGCCGTGGTATCCGGTCGATCCATCCGATCGCATGCAGATCCCGGAAGCCCTTGTGTACACCCCCGATGATGCAACCGTCCCCGACGCTGACCAGCACCACGTCCGGTACCTGCCAGTCCAACTGCTCGGCGATCTCGTACGCGGCGGTCTTCTTGCCTTCGGTCATGTACGGGTTGTAGGCGGTGTTGCGGTTGTACCAGCCATATTCGTCTGCCGCCTCCAGGCACAGCTCGAACGCCTCGTCGTACGTACCTTCGACGGTGAGTACAGTCGCTCCATAGACCAGGAGCTGGGCGATCTTCGCCTCGGGCGCCGATGCGGGGACGAAGATGACGGTTTGCTGCCCGACCGATGCTGCAACCCCGGCCAGCGCCGCTGCGGCGTTGCCCGTCGAGGCAGTCGTCACCACCTCGGCGCTCCCCTCTGCTGCCTTCACCAACGCCAACGCGCTCGCCCGGTCCTTGAACGAGGCGGTGGCTTCCCGGCCGTCGTCTTTGACGTGGACACGGCGAATGCCCAGCCGAGCCTCGGTCCGCGAGGCCCGATACAACGGGGTCCAACCGACTTGCAGCGGCGGGACCGCTGCGTCCGGTTCGATCGGAAGCAGCGGGCGGTACCGCCACATCGATCGCTCCTCGCCGAGGGCCGTCTTGTCGGTCCGTGCCCGGATCAGGTCGTAGTCATAGATGACGTCGAGGATTCCCTCGTTTCCGTGTTTGGGGCAGACATAGTCGACTTCGTCCGGTGCATAGACGGCGCCACAGATGACGCACCGCAGTCCGAGGACCTGGTCGATCACGGCACGATCCGGGTTCCGGTCTCACCGGCGACCGCCCGTTCGAGGTTCTCCGGGTTTGTGATGAGCACTTCTTTCCCGCCGCCCTCCAAGTAGCGGATCGCTGCTTCGATCTTCGGCGCCATCGACCCCTTGGCGAAGTGGATGCCTTCAGCGAGGTACCCTTTTGCCTCGGCGAGCGTCATACGATCGACCCAGCGCTGCTCAGGGGTTCCCCACGCCAGGGCCACCTTTTCGACGGCCGTCGAGATCAACAGCAGGTCGGCTTGCAGGTTGATAGCCAGCAGCGCGGATGCCCGATCCTTGTCGATCACCGCGGCGATTCCCTTCAACCGCCCCTGATCATCGGCGACAACGGGGATCCCGCCGCCGCCGACACAGATGACGGCCATGCCGGCCTGGAGAAGGTCCTTGATGGCTTCCAGTTCGACGATTCTCCTCGGCTCCGGCGAAGCGACGACGCGTCGCCAGCCGCGGCCGGCGTCCTCGACGACCTGCCAGCCGTCTTGGTCTCGTCGCTGCTTCGCCGTGGTCTCGTCCATGAACGATCCGATGGGTTTCGACGGATGCTCGAACGCGGGATCCTGCCGATCGACCTCGACCTGCGTGACGACCGTCACCGCGGTCTTGTCGATGCCGAGCCGGAGGAAGTCGTTGTACAGGTTCTGCTGCAGCGCGTAGCCGATGGCTCCCTGCGTGTCTGCACCGCATACGTCGAGGGGCACCTCATGCAACTCGTGACGGGCCAGCTCCGACCGGCGCAAGATGAAGCCGACCTGCGGGCCGTTTCCATGCGTGACGGCGACATCCCATCCGGCTTTGATGAGCTCGGCGATGTGGTGGTCGGTCTCCGCGGCTGCCTCATACTGATCCTCTACCGAACGGTGCTCGGCGTCCTTGATGAGGGAGTTGCCGCCGATCGCGATGACGGCAAGGGGACGTTCTCTGTTCAACGCTTCTCCTTCTCGATGTCTGGGCGGACAGCGCTCACATCGTGAGCGCCATCACCGCCTTCTGGGCGTGGAGCCGGTTCTCGGCCTGATCGAACACGACACTGTGGGGTCCGTCGATGACACCGTCGGTGACCTCGATGTTCCGATCGGCCGGCAACGGATGCATGTAGATGGCGTCGTCGTTGGCCAGTGCCATCCGACGCTCATCGGTGATCCAGTCGGTGTACTGCTGCGCGATCCTTGCCGACTCTTCGGCGTCGTGGGTGGTGAGCATCGCTCCCCAGCTCTTCGCGTAGACAACGTCAGCACCGCGGAACCCTTCGTCGAAGTCCTCGACGATCTCGAACGAGCCCTTCGAGCGCTTGGCGTTCTCTTCGGCCTGGGCGACGATCTCCGGCATCAGCTTGAACTCGGGCGGTCGCGTCAACCGCACGTTCATGCCGAACCGGGTCGCCAGCAGGATCAGACTCTGGGGGACGCTCAGCGGCTTCTGATAGCTGGACGCATACGCATAGCTGACGTTGATCGTCTTACCCCGTGGATCGCCCTTCTTCTCGATGATCGTCATCAGGTCGGCGAGGATCTGATGCGGGTGATACATCTCACACTGCATGTTCAGCACGGGTACGCGGCTGGCTTCGGCGACGGCGCGCTCGTAGGCGTTGCCGATCCCCCAGTCGACCTGACGGATGGCGATGCCCGCCGAGTACCGGCCGAGAATCTCGCCGATCTCCGTCGCTGTGTCGCCGTGACTGATCTGGGTCGTCCTCGACTCCATGAACATCGCGTGACCGCCGAGCTGTGCCATGCCCGCCTCGAAGCTCGCCCTGGTTCGGGTGCTGGAGAAGAAGAACAGCATGGCGAGGACCTTGTCACGCAGGTAGGCGTGGGGCTCCCCCACCGCCTGCTTCCGCTTGAGGTCGAACGCCAGATCGAGCACCGTGTCGATCTCGTCTTTGGTCCACTCTTGGGTCGTGATCAGGTCCCGACCCTTCAATCCTGTTTGCACCAGCGTCTCCTATCTTGTTTGCACCTTGTACCTGGTACCTCGTACCTGGTACCTGGTTACTCCATGGCTCCGAGGACGAGCGACAGCAGGGCCATCCGCATCACGACACCGTTGTACGCCTCCTGCCAGTACCGGGAGTACTTCGTAGCGTCGACGTCCGGGGGCAGCTCGTCCATTCGAGGCAGCGAGTGGAGAATGATCGCGTCCGACTTGGCCTTCTGGGCGAGCAACTCGCGGGTCACCTTGTAGTTGTCGGGGGTTACGCCGACCTTATCGGCAGAGCGTTCGTCGCGGCCCTTGGTGTAGTCCGCCTGGACCACCGGCTCCATGTAGATCACGTCGGCCTGGTCGATGACGTCGGCGATATGATCCGCGGTCTCGATGAACAGGTTCTGCTCGGCCACCTCTTCTTTGAATTCGTCGGTCAGCGACATCGACTCGGGCGCGATGCTGATCATCCGCGCATCGAATTGGGTTAGCGCATATGCCAGCGAGTGCATCGTGCGCATCCGCATGTCGCCGATCGCCACGAAGGTCAAGCCGTCGATGGTGCCCTTTTCGGTGAGCACGGTGTAGAGATCGGTGAGCACCTGGGTGGGATGTTCCCCCCAGCCGTCCCCGGCGTTGATCACGGGGATGCTGGCCCACTTCGCAGCTTCTTGAGGTGCACCCTGCTGGAAGTGCCGCATCACGATGGCGTCTCCGTAGTACTCGAGCATGTGCACGGTGTCTTTGATCGACTCTTGATAGAAGTCGCCGGCCCGGGTCATCTTGGCGTCGGCAAACCCGGTGACGTGACCACCGAGCCGGTGCATGGCGGCCTCATGGGCAAGGCGGGTTCGGGTGGAGGGCTGGTAGAAGGCCGTCACGAGGGTCTTCTCGCTCAGCAGGTCGACATTCCGTCGCTCGCGAGCGATCGGTTCCAGCTCGTCCGCCACCTGGAAGACGTGCTCGAACTCGGCTCGTTCGAAGCCCTTCAGTGACAAAATGTCCCGTCCTGCGAAACTGCGCATGGCGCGCTCCTTCCTCGACGTGTGTTGCAGTGGCACCCAGCCTATACAGGTTTCGTTGGCGTTCGGCCATCGGCTCCGGGAAATCGATCCGACGGGCTCTCTTGCCGGTTGTCGCCGCAGGCTCGAGGGGCTCTTCCGACCATTGGACCAAGAAATCGGCCGAATGGCCCTGCCACCCCCTGGCTGGATCTTCTATGATCACTGCGGCTGAAAGGAGCCGGTATCCGACGAGTGCGACGGTGGGCAGGGGCGGTCTTCCCGGTGGCGGCCGTGGTCGCAGCGCTCCTCGTCGGCGGAGTGACGCTGGCCCTGCTGGGCGCCGATCCTCTCGAAGGCTTTCGCGCCATGATCGAGGGCGCCTTCGGGTCGGGACGGGCTCTGGCCGATACGACATCGAAGGCCGTGCCGCTCTTGCTCGTCGGTGTCGGTATCACGATCGCCTTCCGGGCGAACGTGATCAACATTGGCGGTGAAGGTCAGATCATCCTCGGCGCACTCTTCGCCACGATCTTCGCGCTCGCGGTGCCCGATCTACCCGCCGGCCTCATGATCCCCGCTCTGCTCATTGCCGGTTTCGTCGGCGGGGCCATCTGGGGAGCCATCCCGGGTGCCCTCAAAGCGTACTTCAACGTCAACGAGATCCTGTCCACCATCATGTTGAACATCGTGGCGGTTCAACTGATGAACTACCTGCTCAGAGGGCCACTCATCGACCCGGCGGAGATCGAAGCCGGCACCCGGATTCCGCAGACGATGCGCCTTGCCCCGTCCGGAGACCTTCCCGTCTTGCTGGAAGGCACCCGGCTGAACCTCGGCGCCGTCATCGCCGTACTGTTCGCCATCGCGGCGTACGTCTTCCTGTGGCGTACGACCGCGGGGTTCCGCATCAGAGCGGTCGGCCTCAATCCCCACGCGTCACGGTATGCAGGCATCAAGGTAAAACGCTCAATCGTCGCGGCACTCACGCTCAGCGGTGCGCTGTGCGGACTCGCCGGCGTGATCTTGGTCTTTGGGTCCGAGTCTCACCGGTTCGTGACCGACGGATCCTCGACCGGGTTCACCGGCAACGCCGGCTTCAACGGCATCGTGGCCGCGCTCTTCGGCGGACTCCATCCAATCGGAACCATTCCTGCCTCGTTCCTCTTCGGCGCCCTCCTCGTGGGAGCAAACAAGCTTCAACGGGTCGTGCAGGTTCCGGCGGCGCTCGTCGTTGCCCTCAACGGACTCGTCGTCGTGTTCGTCGTATCGAGCGCCATTTGGAAGCGGCGACTCGAACAGCGGTACCTCCTCGAGGACTCGGCGAAGGAACTCGTCGACCAGCCGGCCGAGGTGGATGATGGCTGAGTTCTTCACCACCGCCATCATCGTTTCGACGGTGGCTTCGACGTTCCGTTTCGCAACGTCGTACCTGTACGCCGCCATCGGGGAGACCTTCGGTCAACGCTCCGGAGTACTCAACCTGGGCGTCGACGGCATCATGCTGCTGGGCGCGTTCGGTGCGTACTACACGGTCCTCAAGTCCGGCAACCTGTGGTTAGCACTCGCGGTCGCCGCCGCCATAGGGATGCTCATGGGTCTGGCCATGGCGTATGCCAGCGTCACTCTTCAGGCCGAACAGGGTATCAGCGGCATCGGGTTCTATCTCTTCGGCCTTGGCCTGTCCGACCTGCTCTTCCAGAAGCTCGTCGGGACACCGCTCCCCATCGACGGGTTCCCCAATCTGCGGATCCCTTTGCTTGCCGATATCCCGATCGTCGGCGAGATGCTCTTCGATCACAGCATCATCGTCTACGGCGCGTTCCTGCTGGTGCCGGTTGCTGCCTTCGTGCTCAATCGCACCACGGTCGGCCTCAACATCCGGGCTGTCGGTGAGAACCCTGAGGCCGCCGATACGCTCGGCGTGTCGGTGGCGAAGGTGCGGTACTTCACGGTGATCCTCGGATCGACGCTCGCCGGCATCGGCGGCGCCGCCCTGGCCACCGAGTTGGGCATCTTCCAGCAGAACCTGACTGCCGGTCAGGGATTCATCGCCGTCGCGTTGGTCTACTTCGGGGCGTGGCGTCCGTTGGGTGTCATGTTCGGGGCGCTGCTGTACGGCTTTGTCGCCGCGGTGGTGCTTCAGTTGAAGACGTTGGGTGTCATCCCCCTCGGAGCTTCCGACCTCGCCGCGATGCTTCCGGCGCTCATCACCATTCTTGCCCTTGTCGTCGCCGTGCAGCGAGAACGCCAACCGGCGGCACTGACGAAACCATACGAACGCGGGGAATGAGATAGGAGGACCCCATGAAGCAACTGAGAAACTGGACGCCGGCTGTACTGCTGGTCGTCTTCGCCCTGGTGGCGGCCGCCTGCGGAGGAGGGAGTGGCGACACCACGACCACCGCCGGGGAGCCGGCTGCGGAGCCTTTCCGGATCGCGGTAGTCGCTCCCAGTGCGAGCAATGACCTGGCCTTCACCCAGTCGATGGTGGATGCGCTCAATATGATCCAGTCGGAGATGGGAGGAGCGTCGGCGGTAGAAGTTGCAGTGACCGACGGCACCTTCGTGGTGGAGGACGCCGCTGCCGCGATCAAAGACTACGCATCGCAGGGCTACGACTTGGTGATTGCTCACGGCTCGCAGTACGGCGGGTCGCTGCAGGAGATTGCCCCGCAGTTCCCCGATGTCTCTTTTGCCTGGGGAACCGCAGGCGACACCTTCGGGCTCCCGAACGTCTTCGCCTACGAAGCCGCGTCGCATGAAGGCGGCTACGTGATGGGCGTGATGGCGGCGGCGCTCTCACAGTCGCATGTCGTCGGGATCGTCGGACCGATCGAAGTCGGAGACGCAAAGCTGTATGTCGACGGCTTCAAGGCAGGAGTCCTGGCCCAGGATCCGACGGCTGATGTGAAAGTCAACTACACCGGCAGCTTCTCCGACGTTGCCCTGGCAGCAACCGCCGCCGAATCCGAGATCGCTGCCGGAGCCGATGTGCTGACCGGCACGGCCCAGATGGTGGTCGGCGCCGTCGGTGTGGCCAAGGAGAAGGGAGTGCTCTGGTTCGGCACCCAGGCCGACCAGACCCAGCTCGCGCCTGACATTGTGGTTGCTTCGCAGGTGTACCACTGGGAAGTGGTGCTTCGCCAGATGATCGACCTGATCAAAGGCGGCACCCTTGGCGGCAACGCCTACGTGATCGACCTTGCCAACGGCGGCGAAGTGATCAGCTACAACCCAGGATTTGATCTGCCGGCCGAGGTCAAGCAGCTCGGCGAAGACACCATCGCCGGCATCAAGGACGGTTCGATCGCCGTCCCGAGGAGCTGACCGCATGCCACGCCCGGAAACTGCGGACAGGGCGGGTCTCGACCTCGAGATGCGCGGCATCGTCAAGCGGTTTCCGGGCGTGGTCGCCAACGATCACGTCGACTTCGACGTCCACGAGGGGGAGATCCACACGCTGCTCGGCGAAAACGGCGCCGGCAAGTCGACGCTCATGAAGGTCCTGTACGGGCTCTATCACCCTGACGAGGGAGAGATCCTCATCAATGGGCATCCCACCACGATCGACTCTCCACGGGACGCCATCAATCTCGGTATCGGCATGATTCACCAGCATTTCATGCTCGTGCCGACACTCACCGTGGCCGAGAACGTCACGCTTGGGCTGCGTTCTCCAAGAGGACCGCTCCTGGACCTCGACTCGGTCTCGGAGCGCATAGAGGAACTCTCCGCGACGTATGGCCTCCAGGTCGATCCTGGCGCCTATGTGTGGCAGCTGTCGGTCGGCGAGCAGCAGCGGGTAGAGATCCTCAAGGCGCTCTACCGGAACGCCACGTTGCTGGCCCTCGATGAGCCGACCGCGGTTCTCACCCCCCAGGAGGTCAACGAACTGTTCGCCACGATGCGGTCCATGACGGCCGAAGGGCACGCCCTCATCTTCATCTCCCATAAGCTCCACGAGGTGCTGGAGATCAGTGACCGAATCACCGTGCTGAGGTCCGGCCGAAACGTCGGGACTATTCGCGCCGAGGAAGCGAGCCGGGAACGCCTGGCGAGGATGATGGTGGGACGTGAGGTGATCCTCGAGCCTGAGAAGCCGCCTGTCGAAGTCGACGGTGTTCGGCTGATGGTCAAGGGAGTCCGCGCCCTCTCGAACCGGGGCACCGAAGGGCTCCGAGGTGTAGACCTCGACGTCCGTGGCGGCGAGATCCTCGCGGTCGCCGGCGTGTCCGGAAACGGCCAAAGAGAACTCGCCGAGATCATCGCCGGCCTTCGTCCCACCACGGCGGGTACCGTGGCGATCGACGGGGTCGACGTTACCCATGCCGACCCGGGACGCCGCCGCGACCTCGGCTTGTCGTACATCCCCGAAGAGCGGATGCGCGACGGTGCCGTCAGGGACTTTTCGGTGGCAGAGAACCTCATGCTGCACCAGTTCGACAAGCCGCCCTATGCCCGACACGGCTTCCTCGACTTCGCTGAGATCCGCGCCCACTGCGATCTCCTCATCCGCCAGTTCGACGTCAAGACGCCGAACCCGGAGGCTCCGGCCAAGACCCTGTCCGGTGGCAACATCCAGAAGATGATCCTCGCCCGAGAGCTGTCGACGAACCCGAAGGTCCTCGTTGCCGCCCAGCCGACGCGAGGAGTCGATATCGGCGCAACCGAATACATTCACCGCCGACTCTTGGATCAACGTGAGGCCGGCACGGCAACCCTGCTCATCTCCGAGGATCTGGACGAGATCCTCGCCTTGGCGGATCGGATCGCCGTCATCTACGAAGGCGAGATCATGGGCGTCGTGGACCGGGCCGACGCGAACATCGAGCAGATCGGCTTGATGATGGCCGGCATACGAGAAGAGGCCGGGTCTACGCCGCCGGCAGCTTGAGTTCGAACACGCTCCACCCGTCCCGGTACCGGTAGCTGAGATCACCCTGCATGAGCCGTGCAAGCTGCCGGCTCACGGTGAGCCCCAGCCCGACGGAAGCCGGCTGCCCTTTGCGGTCATGCGCCGAGCTGTACGCTTCGAAGATCTCCTCCTGGAGATACTCGTCGAGTTCTTCGCCGTCGTCTCTCACCTCGACGATGGCGTCCTCACCCGACCGGTACGCCCTGAGCTCGACACGATCGCCTCCATAGCGTCGGGCATTGGTGATCAGGTTCCGCAGCACCTGGCGAACCCTCGTCGGGTCGCCGATCAGTCGCAGACCCGGTTCGACCGTCAAGGTGAGGCCCTCCCTGCCGAGCCCCGTCAAGACCGCATCGATCTCTTCGACAGCGTCCAGGCTGCGTTCCACGACGGTCACCGTGCCAATGTCAGAGCGGGCGGCGACCAGAAGATCCTCGACGATGTGAGCGACTTCGGTGCTCTGGGAAAAGATCAGACCGACGAACTCCTCGACCTCTCTGCGTGTGAAAGTCTCGAAATGTTCCCGCAGTTCGGCTGCGAGGCCGACCACCGCCGTCAATGGCGTTCGCAGCTCGTGGCTGACACTCGCGACGAACTCGTCCTTCGAGGCGACGAGGGAGTTGAGCTCCGCGGCACGGCGACGCCGCTCCCAGAACGCCCCAATCATCTTCGCCGCAGTGTCGAGCAGGAGAAGTTCCTCCGGATCGATCGGATGGGCATCGTCGACGTCTGAGAACCCGACGACGCCGGCGAGCTCTTCATCGATGAAGATCGGGATCTTCAACTCACTTCGCACGACCGTCGGGGCATTGAGGTAGAGATCTCGCTCTTCACCTTCGAGATCGTCGATCGTGAACCAGTGCGCCTCCCCGCGAGAGAGTCGACGGTAGCTCATCGGCATCCGGCTCCAAGGAATCCGCTGCCAATACGCGGCGGCCTCCCAACCAGCCTCGTTGCCTGCAGATGCAACAGAGCATATGGACGAGACGACCGGGCCGAGTTCAGGATCTTCCTCGCACAGGTTGACGAACGCGTGGGTGTAGCTGGTGGCGTCGAGAAGCTCCAGCAAAGCCTTTTCGAGCGACCGTTCGTCGTCGAGCAGCAGCAGCGCTTGCGCCGCCTCGGCAACGGCGTGTTCGAGCCGGGCCCGCCGCTCCTGGGTTCGGAGAGCGGCGACGAGCCGCTCCCGCTGAAGTGAGCTCTCCCAGTAGGCGCCGATCATAGCGGCGCCAGTCTCGAGCAGCGCGACATCGCCCGGGCTCCACCGATGACTCGGGTTCCGATGGGAGAACCCGATGACCCCCTCCCATTGCCCTTCGACGAAGATCGGGATCTTGACGACGCTGGTGGCCACGGAGTGGGACCGGTTGAGGTAGAAGTCGGCTTCCACACCCTCGAGCTCATCGAGCGTGAACGCGAAGGTTCTCCCCGATTCCATGTACATCAGCGAGGTCGGCATGTCGGCCCAGGAAACCAACTCGAAGGTCTCCCGGTCGTCCTCGGGGATCTCTACTCCGTGCCGCGCGATCGCCTCCACCCCGCGGAGCGCAAATCCGAGTTCGTCGTCGATGACATTCCGACCGAGAAACGCAAAGTCGCTGTCAGAGGCGGTGAGGAGCGCCTCTAGCGCATGCTGGAGGGCCTGCTTTCCGGGAAAGAGGAGCAGCCGCCGGGCGCACTCGCCTATGGCGTGTTCGAAGCGGACACTGTGGTCCCGGGCCTCCGCCATCTGCTCCATGGTCGTCTGGGTGTCGCGACGGTCGAGGTAGGCGCCGATCATCGACACCGCAGTAGAGGCGAGACGACGATCCTCCGGTCGGGGCTCGACGTTTCGATCCCAAGCGAAACCCATGATTCCCCACCAGCTGCCGGCTCGCCGAATCGGCGCGATCACGTGCGTCACCAGGCCGTGGCCGAGCGTCGCGTGCAGGGTCCGATCCGGCTCGTCGAGATCGTCGACTTTGAATGAGACCACCTCTCCTGCCGCCAGTCGGTCCCGCAGGTGGGGACGTCGGTCCCAGGCGATGTTCCTCCAAAGCTCTATGTCACGACCGTCGGTGCGGACACCGTCGCGAT
>JANTGE010000017.1 GCA_024763085.1 Acidimicrobiia bacterium | reverse complement strand
TACGTCAGGGAAGAAGTGGGTGGTCTGGGTGTGGACCGACACCACGGCGAGGCCCCGGTACAGGGTCGGGATGTTGTGCAGCTCGGCCGCGGTCTCATGCGAGACGATGGCGCCCGGCAGCCCGACGATCGCGGCTCGCACCCGGTCGAGGGGGCTGTCCATGTCGATGATCCGGTAGAGCCCTGGACGAAGCCGTGTCCACTGGCCGGTCCGAAGGCGGTACTTGATGGCTCCCTTGCCGATGCCGCACTCGAGGGCCTGCGGCAGCCTGATCACGCCGCCTTGCCTGAGGGCGATTTCGAGAGCACGTCTGTTCTTGTCCATGCAGACAAGATGAGCCCTGCCAGGGACAGTTTCTGAACCGTGGGCTGCAGGGATCCACTATGGATCCGTGGAGCCCAGGGTTCGGGGGGATCTATTTGGCGAGCCGGGCTCTGCGCGCCGCGAGGAGTTCGGCGGCGCGCTCGAGGGTGATCGACTCGACGCTGTCACCCTTCCGCAGCGAAGCGTTCACTTCGCCGTCGGTCACGTACGGCCCGTATCGACCCTCCTTTACCACGACCGGCTTGCCGCTGACCGGGTCCGTTCCCAGCTCTCGTAGCGGTGCGGCGGCTGCTCGCGACCCACGGCGCCGCTTCGGCTGCCGGAGCAGCGCGACGGCCTCGTCGAGGCTGATGGTGAGGATCTGTTCCTCCGATTCCAGACTTCGCGTCTCCGACCCTTTCTTCAGGTACGGCCCGTAGCGGCCGTTGAGGGCATAGATCTCTTCGCCATCGTCCGGGTCGGTGCCGACCAGCCGTGGCAATGCGAGGAGCTGGAGCGCGTCCTCGAGCGTGATCTCGGCGGGATCCATCGTCTTGAACAGCGACGCCCGCTTTGGCTTCTGCTTCGAGCCCTCTTCCTGTTCGCCGAGCTGCACATAGGGGCCGAACCGTCCTGTCCGGACCGTCACGTCCAACCCGGTCTCCGGGTCCACCCCGAGCAGTCGCACCTCCTGCTTCTGTTCGAGCAGCTCGACTGCCGCGGCGATCGTCAGCTCATCAGGCGGGAGATCTTCGGGGACGGGAGCCGTGTCCCCGTCCCGTTCCAGGTACGGGCCGTAACGGCCGACCCGCACCGCGATGAGGTTGCCTTCGGCGTCGGTGCCGATCGGGATGGTCCCCACCTCTCTCGGGTCGATGAGGTCTGCCCGGGAGGTGACGAGCGTGTGGAGGCCGGGCCAGTCGTTGCCGAAGTAGAAGCGTCTGAGCCACGGCACCGGTTCGTCTTCGCCGCGGGCGATGCGGTCGAGACCCTCTTCCATGCGGGCCGTGAAGGCGTAGTCGACCAGCTCATCGAAGTGCGCTTCGAGCAGGTTCACGACGGCAAACGCCGTGAACGTCGGTACCAGCGCGGAACCCTTCTTCCACACATACCCCCGATCCTGGATCGTTTGGATGATCGACGCATAGGTGGAGGGGCGACCCACGCCGAGCTCTTCGAGTCGGCGGACCAGCGACGCTTCCGTGTAGCGGGCCGGCGGTTTCGTTTCGTGGGGCTTCGGCTCGACAGCGGCGACGGGAAGCTGGTCGCCTTCCTCTACCGGCGGGAGGCGCCGCTCCGCGTCGTCCCGCTGCGCCTCCGGGTCGTCGGTGTCGGCCACATATGCCCGCAGGAACCCGGGAAACGTGATCACTCGGCCGGTCTGGGTAAACCCGGCGGTTCGACCGTCGGTGGCTTCCGCCTCGAGCCGGACCTGCACGGTCTCGCCGACGGCGTCTGCCATCTGTGAGGCCACGGTGCGCATCCAGATGAGCTCATAGAGGCGGGCTTCGTCCGACTCGACGAGCCTGGCCACCTCGGCAGGGTCGCGAAACGTATCGCCGGCGGGGCGGATGGCCTCGTGGGCTTCCTGGGCGTTCTTCACCTTCGACCGATACGCACGCGGCTTCTTCGGAAGGAACGAAGGGCCGTAACGGTCGGCGATGAGGCTGCGTGCCGCCGCTACGGCCGTCTCCGACAGCGAGATGCTGTCGGTCCGCATGTAGGTGATGTAGCCGTTTTCGTACAGGCGCTGAGCGGCCCGCATGGTGCGGGACGCAGAGAATCGAAGCTTGCGTCCGGCTTCCTGCTGCAGCGTCGAGGTACGGAACGGCGGGTATGGGGACCGCCGGTAGGGCTTGCGTTCGACGGAGGTGACGGTGCCGACGGTCCCGTCGAGCGCGCCGGCGAGGTCTCGGGCGCCGTCCTCGTTCAACACGAGCACATCGGCGCCTGTCAGCGTTCCGTCAGGTCCGAAGTCTTTGCCGCTCGCAACCCGGACACCGTCGACCGAGATCAGCGGCGCCTCGAAGCTGCCCTCGGCCGCGGCAAAGGTGGCCAGGAGATCCCAATAGGAGGCCGTCCGAAACGCCATCCGCTCCCGTTCCCGGTTGACGATCATGCGGGTCGCGACCGACTGAACGCGCCCGGCCGAAAGCCTCGGTTTGACCTTCCGCCACAACACCGGGCTGACCTCGTAGCCGTAGAGCCGGTCGAGAATGCGGCGAGCTTCTTGTGCCTCGACGAGGTCTTCGTCGATGTCGCGAGGATGTTCGATCGCTTCGGTGATCGCCCGGCGGGTGATCTCGTGGAACACCATCCGCTTGACCGGCACCTTCGGTTTGAGGACTTCGAGGAGATGCCAGGCGATCGACTCGCCTTCCCGGTCCTCGTCGGTGGCGAGGTACAGCTCGGAGGCGTCGGCAAGCGCTTTGCGAAGCTTCGTCACCTGCTTGCGCTTGTCTTTCGGAACGACATAGAGGGGGGTGAAGTCGTGTTCGACGTCGACGCCGAGACGAGCCCACGGCTGATCCCGATACTTGTCCGGGATCTCGGCGGCGTTCGATGGCAGGTCGCGGATGTGGCCGATCGACGACTCGACCGTGTAACCGGATCCGAGGAAACCGGCGATCGTGCGCGCCTTGGCAGGGGACTCGACAATGATGAGAGGTTGGGACACGGCGAGCAGGTTTATCAGGTCGAGGGGTGTCCCGTCAAGGCCGTCGTAGGCTCGACGGACGGAAACAGGTCCTCCGGCAGTTAGGGTGTGGCGGCCATGGAGGAGCATTCCGAGCCCGTCGCAGACAACAGTCTGGCCATGGTCCGACGTGGGCCGTTCGCCCGTCTCTGGTGGGCCGGCGTGGTATCGAGCTTCGGCGACTGGGTCGCCCTGTTCGCGACGATCGCGCTGGCCGACGCCATCGGCGGTGTGACCGGCATTCTGGTTCCGCTGGTAGCCCGTATGCTGCCGGGACTCTTCGGTGCAGCTGCCGGGGTGCTCGCCGATCGGTTCAACCGGAAGCTGACGATGGTGGTGTGCGACGCCGGGCGAGCCCTGCTCGCCGTGTCGTTGGTGTTCGTGCACACGTTGCCGCAGCTGTTCGTCATCTCGTTCCTCATGGAGGTGTTGGCACTGTTCTGGGGGCCGTCCCGGGAGGCGAGTGTTCCCAACCTGGTGCCGCGCTGGTCGTTGGTGCGAGCGAACAGCCTCAGTCTCATGGCGGTGTACGGCACGCTTCCTGCGGGTTCGGCCGCGTTCTCGATCTTTGCCCGCATCTCGGAACTGACCGGGGCGCTCGGGGTGTTCGGATCCGACACGGGCCTGGCGTTCGCCGTCGATGCCGGTACGTTTGCCGTCTCGGCGGTGCTGATTTCGACGATTCCGATCCCGAAGCCCGAAGTGTCCGAAGAGCGGCAGATGACCGGCGGGTTCGATTGGCGCACCCCGTTTAGCGACCTCCTGGAAGGCGTCAGGTTCGTGGTGCGCGAACGCACGGTCCGCAGCGTGATTCTCGGCATCGCGACGGCGCTGTTCGGTGCCGGCATCTTCTTCGCGTTGGGTCAACCCTTTTCCCGGGCGGTGTTGAACGGTGGCACCTCGGGTTTCGGCATTCTCGTGACGTCGCTGGGTTCGGGAGTCGGGCTTGGGATGTTGGGCCTGGCCGGGCTCGGATCGAAGACGTTCCGACGTGACCTGGCGTTCGGCATCAGTCTGGTGGTGACGGGTGCCGCCATCACCGGGGCAGCGATGGCGCGTTCGATCCCGGGCTCTGCGTTCTGGGCGTTCCTCGCGGGCGTCGGCGCCGGATCCTCCTATGTGATGGGGTTCACCCATTTGCACGAGTCGGTGCACGACGAGCTGCGGGGCCGTACCTTCGCCGCCTTGTTCACGCTCGCCCGTACGTCGCTGCTCATCTCGATCTCCCTGGCGGCGTTCCTCGCGGCCATCCTCGAAGGCAAACTGCCCGCGCCGTTCGACTCCGGCATTCGGCTGTCGTTGGTCCTCGGCGGAGCGACCGTCGTGTCGGGGGGACTCGTTACGCTATGGCACCTGAGAGAGACGTTCCGGCCGAAACTGACGGAGCAGGCGCTCCGCACGATCGAGGAGACACAGGACGTGTTCACCAGTCTGCGGGGTCCACGCCGGACACCGCCGGGCGGAGAACCCGAAACGGGTGAACCTGGAGAGAACGTCACTCACGAGGAGCGGCCGGACGACGCCGACGAGGAGAGCAACGACCTATGACCGGACACTACGTCGCCCTCGAAGGAGTCGAAGGCGCCGGCAAGTCGACCGTCGCCGCCCAGCTTGCGGCGCTGTTGGCGCGGCGGGGCATCTACACGATCACGGTGAGAGAGCCGGGCGGCACATCTCTGGGGGAAGGCATCCGACGCCTGCTGCTCGACGGCGAGGAGATGGAACCGTGGGCAGAGGCGCTGCTGTTCGCCGCCCAACGCGCCCAGCTCGCCGCCGAGGTGGTCCGCCCTGCATTGCAGCAGGGAAGCTGGGTGATCTCCGATCGGTCGGTGTACTCGTCGCTCGCCTATCAAGGCGGCGCCCGCAGGCTCGGCATCGGAAAGGTTCGGTCGGTGAACGAGGCCGGCTTGCAGGGTGTGTGGCCGGAGCTCGTGGTGCTGCTTCGGGTTCCCGCCGAAGAGGGATTGGCAAGGCAGGAGGTACCCGACCGGATCGGGGGACAGGGGACGTCGTTTCAGCGTGCCGTCGCAGAGGCGTATGAGCTGCTTGCCGAGGAAGAACCGGAGCGGTTCTGGGTGGTCGATGCGGGACGTCCGCTCGGCGACGTGGTGGAGGCCGTGTTCGAGGAGGTGTGCCGCCGGTGGCCCTGCTAGACGGGATCGTCGGCCACGGACCGGTCGGGTCGCTCCTCGAGCGCGAGGCGTCACGACCCGCCCAGGCCTACCTGTTCGTCGGACCGTCGAGTGTTGGGAAGGGCACGGTCGCCCGCCGGTTCGCGGCGACGCTGCTCTGTCCGCACCATGGGATCCACGAAGGTGTCTGCGACACCTGCCGCAGAGTGCTTGGCGGCAACCATCCGGATGTGACCGTCGTAGAGCCATCCGGCCGGTCGACGCTCACCGTTGACCAGGCGAGGGAGGTGGTCGCCAAGGCCACACTCGCGCCGGTAGAGGGCTCGAAGAAGGTGATCGTCATCGACGAGGCGTCCGCCATGACCGATCAGGCCGCCAACGCGTTGCTGAAGACGCTGGAGGAGCCGACCGCGTCGACGGTGTTCATCGTCGTCGCCGAGTCGGAGGAAGATCTACCGGCGACCGTTGCGAGCCGGTGTCGCACCATCCAGTTCGGGCGCCTACGGACCGAAGATCTCGTCGATGCGCTCGTAGCTCAGGGGGTCGAAAAGACCCAGGCAGAGGAAGTCGCGCAGATTGCAGGGGGTCGTCCCGGGTTGGCCCTCGAATTGGCCACCCGTCCCGAGGTTGCCGACTTTCGGCGAGCCTGGCTCGGGCTGCCTTTGCGGGTTTCGCCGCTTCCCGGCGAGGCGTTCCGGCTCGCCGAAGAGGTGTCGGACGCTGCGATCCCTCTGCTCGACGCTATCAAGGTCCGGCAGCAAGCCGAGCTAGAGACCTCCAGCGACGCATCGGCCAGGAAACAGTTGCGTGATCGCCACGACCGCGAGCTTCGGCAGGCAGGACGTTCGCTGACGGTCGCCGGTTTGGAGATTCTCGCCTCCTGGTACGCCGACGCCGCATCGGCCCAGTTTGGTGGTCCGGTCCGGAACCGGGACATTCCCCCCGCGACGCTTGCGCTGATTGCTCCTTCCGATGCCGTGGCGAACGCCACGAGGGTGCTGGACACGGTCGCCGACCTTGGCAAGAACGTGCGCCCGCGGCTGGTGCTGGCGTCCCTGTTCGCTCAGCTCGCCCCCGTGCAATAGCCGGCTACAGCTCGAAGCTGCGCCACCGTGTCGCGAATCGTTCCTTTCCGGCCATGCCTGCAGGTCCAGGTTCGCCGAGGCTGATCTGTGGGCCACCGGCGGCCAGGAACACTCCGCCGACGTCCGCGCCTTCCGTTCCAGAGAAGGCGATGAAGCAGTGGCCGGCACCGTCGTAGGGCGCGGGCGGCTCTGTCTCGGCGACCCGGGACGCGATGAGCCGGGCGACGGTGGTGCCCTCACCGGCGGCGAACACTCCGGCCTTCGGCAGCGCACGCTCACCGAGCGGGACCCGGTTGACGTCGCCGATCGCGAAGACCCCCTCGATACTCGTCTCGAGCGTCTCAGGATTCACGTCTACCCAACCTGAAGGCCCGGTGAGCCCTGCGGCGGCGACGACCCTCGGGGCGCGGTGAAGTGGCACGACGACCGGAAGATCTGCGGCGACCTCGGATCCGTCTGAGAGCGTCACGACGGACCCGTCGATCGACGAGAGGGTGACACCGGGAACGAGTTGGATGCCCTTCTCGGCGAGGTAGCGTCCCATCTTTCTGCTCGCTTCGGTGCCGGCGACGGCAAGCGGTGCAGGTTCCGGGAAGGTGACGACGATCTCCGATCGATCTCGGAGAGATCGCTGTCGCAGCCACCAGTCGAGCACCATCGCGCCTTCGAAGGGTCCCGGGGGGCACTTGATCGGTGGTCCGGCGACCGAGATCACGATCCTTCCTCCGTCGAACGTCTCGAGCCTCCGGCGGAGACGGTCTGCCGAGTCGATGTCGTAGAAGCTCTCGGTCGCGTCGACACCTCTCGGCGCAGTCCAGTCGTACTCGGTGCCGAGCGCTACGACCAGGGAGTCATAGGCGACGGTTCCGGCGCTGGTGTGCACCGCCTTGGCGTCCAGGTCGATTTCCTGGATGTCGCCCCGGACGAAGCGGACACCGGCTTCGAGCAGGGGGGCGGCCGTGCGAGAGGTCTCATCGACAGTACGGGTGCCGGTGGCGACGAAGGGGAACTCGGCGCCAAGATAGGTGACCGAGGCGCGGTCGATCACCGTCACGGAGACAGAGGGGATCTGGGCGAGACTCATGGCGGCGGCGCCGCCGCCGAAGCCGCCGCCGAGGATGGCGACCCGATGCATGCTGCCTCCCGAGAGTCGGAGCCGGAGCGGGGATTCGAACCCCGGACCTGCTCATTACGAGTGAGCTGCTCTACCACTGAGCTACTCCGGCGCGGCGGACATAGTAGACGACCGGCACGGCCCACCGGTCGAAACGTCACTCTGGCGACCTTTGGGGACAACCGTCGCTCGGACGACGGTTGCAGCAGGTCAAGGTAGTGTCACGGAGGGACATGGCTGACCAGAAGGACTTCGAGCAGGACGCGATGCAGTTCGCGCCGCAGCTGTATTCGGCTGCGTTGCGTATGACGCGCAACCCGGCCGACGCGGAAGACCTCGTGCAGGAGACACTCCTGAAGGCGTATCGCGCCTACGACACGTTCACCGCAGGCACGAACCTGAAGGCGTGGCTGTATCGGATCCTCACCAACACGTACATCAACAAGTACCGCAAACAGATGCGGAGACCCACCGAGGTCGATCTTGGTGACGTCGAAGACCTCTACCTGTACCGCAAGGTGGGCGGGACTGCGGAGATGGCCAAGAGCGCCGAAGATCAGGTACTCGAACAGTTCGTCGACGCCGATGTGAAAGCGGCGCTGGACTCTCTGCCGGAGAATTTCCGCCTGCCGGTCCTGCTCGCAGACGTGGAAGGCTTCTCCTACAAGGAGATCGCCGACATCATGGGTGTGCCGATCGGCACGGTGATGTCGCGACTCCATCGGGGAAGAAAGGCGCTGCAGCGTGCGTTGTGGAGGTTTGCCAGGGAGCGTGGGCTCGCCGGAGAAGAGGATGATGAAGACTAAGCGAAGCTGCGAAGACGCCATCGCTAACATCTACCTCTACCTCGACGGAGAGCTGGGTCGCATCCACACTGCCAAGATCCGTCACCATCTCCGCCACTGTGAAGGCTGTCTGTCGGTGTTCCAGTTCGAAGACCATCTCAAGCAGGTGGTGCGTGACCGGGTGCGCGAGGAGCCGAAGCAGGAAGTCATCGATCGGCTCTATGCGTTCCTGGAAGACGAAGAGCCCGGGTTCAGGCAGTAGCCTCACGGCATGACCGGAGCCTTCCTGTGATCCCATGGCGTACCGCGGTGCGCGTCGCCGGGTCGGTCGCCGGGACGCATCCTCTCGCAGGGACCTACCACGAGGAGATCCTGGCCCGCGAAGCCCCTGACCTGATCGCTCGAGCCGAGCCGCTCGTCGAGGAGGCGACCGGTCTTCGCACGGTAGGGTCGCCCGGGGTCGAAGTGGTATCCCGGGCCGCATGGGCTGAACGCAACGTGGCGTTCTTCGCCCACCTGATGGATCCCCTCGAAGAACGGCTGGAAGCCCGGTTCGCCAAGGTTGGGCCGCTTGGGAAGGGTGGCGCCGCCGTGGCCCGCCAGTTCGTCGCCCTGGAAACAGGCGCTCTGCTCGGCGTGTTGGGCCGCCGGGTGTTGGGCCAGTACGAACTTGCGCTGCCTACCGACGTTGGAGACACCATCTACCTGGTCGGGCCGAACGTGTTGGCGCTCGAACGTGCCCACCAATTCCGGCCGGTCGAGTTTCGTTTCTGGCTGGCGTTGCACGAGTGCACCCATCGGCTTCAGTTTGTCGGCATTCCCTGGATGCGCGACTACTTCCTGTCGCTCGTCGAGCAGCTGGCGGCTTCGGCCCGGCCGGACCCGCAGCGGCTCGTCAAGGTGGCAGGCAGAATCACCGATGCGGTCCGGGTTGGGAAGCCGCTCATCGACGAGACCGGCCTGTTCGGGTTGTTCGCCAACGATGAACAGCGTGAGTTGCTCGACAAGGTGCAGGCGCTCATGTCGCTGTTGGAAGGCCACGGGCATGTTGTGATGGACCGGATTGGGGAAGGGATGTTGCTCACGCAGCGCCGCATGTCGTCGGTGTTGAAGCTGCGACGCTCCGACCCGAAAACGGCGGGGTTCTTCCGGCTCACCGGCATCGAGATGAAGATGCGCCAGTACGAGCTCGGCGAACGGTTCATCAACCAGGTGGAGGCCCTTGCCGGGTGGGAGATCCTCGCCGCCGCCTGGCAGGGCCCCGATAGTCTGCCGACCCTCTATGAGATCGAGCACCCGCGGGTATGGCTGGATCGCGTCGCCTGAGCGAACTCGCCGCCTCGGTGCAGGCGAGAGCCGAGCTGCCCGCAGGGCCGATGGTCGTTGCCCTGTCCGGCGGTGCCGACTCGGCGGTGTGCGCCTGGCTCGCTGTGCAGTCCGGCCGTCAGGTGCGTGCCGTGCACGTCGACCACGGACTGGCTGCTTCTCCCGCGCTTCGACAGGCTGCAGGATCGATCGCCGACCGACTCGAGCTGCCCCTCGACGTCCGCACCGTCACGGTGCCGGAGGGCCCTTCACCGGAGGGCCAGGCGAGAGCCGTCCGCTACGCGGCGCTCCTCGACGCCCTCGAAGCGGACGAGTGGCTGCTTACCGGGCACACCCGCAACGACCAGGCGGAGACGGTGCTTGGCAACCTGCTCCGGGGATCGGGACTCGACGGTGTGGCCGGCATCCCGAGACAACGCGGAAGGATTCTTCGTCCGCTGCTGGGTGTCTCCCGCTCGGAGACACGCGAGTTGGCGACGTTGCTGGGGCTGCCATGGCGGGACGACCCGACGAACGAAGACGTGAGGATTCGTCGCAACGCCATTCGGCGGGAGGTCTTGCCGATGCTGGCAGAGCGTTTCAATCCACAGCTCGAAACGGCCCTGGCTCGGCTGGCCGAAGCAGCGGCCACCGACATCGCCTATCTGGAACTGCTCGCAGCAGAGGTGCCGATTCGTCTCGGCGCCGAGGTGCGGATGCCGGTTGGGATGCTGGCAGCGGTTCCCCATCCGGTGGCGAGGCGCGCTATCCGACGGTCGTTGCGCCACTTCGATGGTCATCCCGGAACCGCGAGAGATGTGGACGAGGTGCTGCGTCTCGTGGCGGGCGAGGTGGGGCGCCGTGACCTGGGCGCCGGACTCGTCGCCGAACGGTCCGGGGCGGAGATCGTCATTCGTCAACCCGAGACGCGACCTCTGCCGGCTCCGCTGCGGTGGACGCTGCCGGGTGCGGGATGGTTCGACGGCCTGCGGTTCGAAGCATGGATCGAGACCGCGGCACCCTCCGTGTTTCCGATGTCGCCGTGGACGGAGGTGTTCGACGCCGACGAGGTCGGCGACGTCGCCATTGTCCGCCCGCCGGCTCCTGGAGACCGGATCCGCATCTCTGGGGGTTCGAAGCCGCTCGCAGACGTGTTCGCCGAACGAGGTGTCCCCGTCGACAAGCGCTCCCGGTGGCCGGTCGTGGAGTCAGAAGGAGCCATCATCTGGGTTCCCGGGGTGCGTCGTGCGGATCTCGGCTGGGTCGGAAGGCGGTCGAGGCGCTACCTTTGGGTCACGACCATCCGGGAGGAGACGTGAAGCTCGGTAAGACGCTCATCAGCGCCGAAGACATCGAGGCGAAACTGGCCGAGATGGGCGCGGCCATCACCAGGGACTACCAAGGGCAGGACCTGCTGCTCGTCGGAGTCCTCAAAGGGGCCTTCATCGTGATGGCCGATCTCGCTCGGCACATCGACCTGCCGGTGGAGTTCGACTTCATGGCAGTGTCGTCGTACGGGGCAGCGACGAAGACGTCCGGGGTGGTCCGCATCCTGAAAGACCTCGACCAGGAGATCGCCGGCCGCAACGTGCTCATCGTCGAAGACATCATCGACTCCGGCCTCACGCTCAATTATCTGTTGAAGAGCTTGAAGGTGCGGCGGCCCGCGTCGTTGGAGATCGCTTCGCTGCTCGTCAAAAAGGGACTGCAGCGGACGCCCATCGAGGTGAAGTACACCGGATTCGAGATCGGTCCCGAGTTTGTGATCGGGTACGGGCTGGACTTCGCCGGCAAGTACCGCAACCTGCCGTACATCGCGGTGATGGAAGAGGAGTAGGCGGGGGAGGATCGAAGACCCCGTCCCCCAGGCGGGCTTCGCCCGCGACCCCCCTACCGGCTTCGCCGGTACCTTCCCCCCTTCGCTCGCTTTGCTCACTAGGGGGGACCATCTTCGCTTCGCTCGCTAGGGGGACCATCTTCGCTTCGCTCGCTGGGGATCCGGGCCCCCCTACCCCCGGAGCTTCGCTCCGGCGGTACTTTCCCCCTGGCGGGCTTCGCCCGCGACCCCCCTACCGGCTTCGCCGGTACCTTCCCCCCTTCGCTCGCTTTGCTCGCTAGGGGGGACCATCCTCGCTTTGCTCACTAGGGGGGACCATCTTCGCTTCGCTCGCTGGGGGGACCAGGGCTGGTCGGCTTCTGTGTTGTCCGCCGGAAGTGATACCGTTCGTTTGTGAACCGCACTATCCGCACCATTCTCATCTACGGGCTGTTGGCGCTCGTGTTTCTGGTGCTGCTCCAACAGTGGGTCGGCGGGTCCGGAGCGGCTCAGGAGATGACCCTCGACGAGTTCCGCAGCGACGTTGTCACCGGGAAGGTCGAGGCGGTCACCATCCATGCCGAGTCGAACAAGATCACCGGCCACTTCGTCGGCGACACCGACGAGCAGCCCGATTTCACCGTTTCCTACAACGACGGCTACGAGGGGGACCTGACCGCGTTCCTGCTCGACAACGACGTCAAGGTCGACGTCGACTCGGGGGTCAGTGCCTGGCAGGTGATCCTTGGGTTCCTGCCGTGGCTGTTCCTCATCGGGTTCATGGTGTTCATCTTCATGCAGATGCAAGGCTCGGGAAACCGGGTGATGCAATTCGGCAAGGCCCGAGCCAAGCAGGTGACCAAAGACATGCCACGGGTGACCTTCGCCGATGTCGCCGGCGTCGACGAAGCGGTTGAGGAACTTCAGGAGATCAAAGAGTTCCTCCAAAACCCGGACAAGTTCCGGGCGATGGGTGCCAAGATCCCGAAAGGGGTGTTGCTGTTCGGCCCTCCGGGCACGGGCAAGACGCTGCTCGCCCGGGCAGTCGCCGGCGAGGCCGGCGTACCGTTCTTCACCATTTCAGGTTCCGACTTCGTCGAGATGTTCGTCGGCGTCGGAGCTTCCCGGGTTCGGGACCTGTTCGAACAGGCGAAGGCACAAGCACCGGCCATCATCTTCATCGACGAGATCGACGCTGTAGGCCGCCATCGCGGCGCAGGACTCGGAGGTGGACACGACGAGCGGGAGCAGACCCTCAACCAGCTCCTCGTCGAACTCGACGGCTTCGATGTCAACACGGGCGTCATCGTGCTGGCCGGTACGAACCGCCCAGATATCCTCGACCCGGCGCTGCTTCGTCCCGGCCGGTTCGACCGGCAGATCGTCGTCGACCGTCCAGACCTGCCAGGTCGGGCCGCCATCCTGAAGGTTCATGCCCGCGGCAAACCGTTGGCCGACGACGTCGACCTCGACGTCCTGGCCCGCCAGACTCCCGGTTTCACCGGTGCCGACCTCGCCAACCTCATCAACGAAGGCGCCCTGCTGGCGGCACGGCGCAGTCTGAACGAGATCACCATGTCGGTCCTCGAAGAGTCCATCGAGCGAGTCATCGCCGGTCCCGAACGTCGCAGCCGCCTCATCTCCGACGAGGAGAAGCTCCTCATCGCTTATCACGAGACCGGGCATGCGCTCGTCGGATGGGCGCTGCCGATGGCCGACCCGATCCACAAGGTGACGATCATCCCCCGCGGACGTTCGCTGGGACACACGCTGTCGCTGCCGGAAGAGGACAAGTACATCCAGCGACGCAGCGAACTCGTCGATCAGCTCGCCATGTTTCTTGGCGGTCGAACCGCCGAAGAGATCGTGTTTGGCGATCCGACGACCGGCGCCGGCAACGACATCGAGAAAGCCACCGAGGTCGCCCGCAAGATGGTCATGGAGTTCGGGATGAGCGACCGGCTCGGCCCGATGAAGTACGGGCACGGCAACGGCGAAGTGTTCCTCGGCCGTGACTATGTCCGCCAGCAGGACTACTCCGACGAGGTGGCGGCGTTCATCGATGCGGAGGTCCGCAAACTCATCTCGCAGGCCCACGAAGAGGCCAGGGCGATCCTCACCACCCATCGTGAGGCCATGGACCGGATGGCGCAGACACTCATCGAACGGGAGACGATCGACGCCACGGAGGTCGCGGAGATTCTCAAAGATGTACCCAAGTGGCAGCACGCCACCAACGGGTCGGCGAGGATCGAGAAGCCCACGGAAGCGCCTGCAGGGTCATGACCGACACGCCTGACCTCGCTCGCATCGAGGCCGCCGTTACCGAGATCCTCGTTGCGATCGGAGAAAACCCGTCCCGGGAAGGCCTCATGGACACGCCACAGCGGGTGGCGAAGATGTACGCCGAGGTGTTCGCCGGTCTTCGCCAGAATCCTCGTGAGATCCTCGAAACGGTGTTCGTCGAGGAGGAACATCGTGAGATCGTCATGGTCAAGGACATACCGTTCTACTCGATGTGTGAGCATCATCTCGTGCCGTTCCATGGGGCGGCGCACGTGGCCTATCTTCCGAAGGGAAACTTGACCGGATTGTCGAAGCTGGCCCGGCTCGTGGAAGCGTTCGCCCGCCGCCCTCAGCTTCAGGAGCGGCTCACCAGCCAGATTGCCGACACCTTGATGGACGTGGTGAAACCCTACGGAGCGCTGGTGGTTGTCGAGGCCGAGCATCTGTGTATGAGCATGCGCGGGGTGAAAAAGCCCGGAGCCATCACCGTGACCTCGGCGGTCCGGGGCACCTTCGCCTCCGACGCCGCGGCGCGTGCCGAAGCGTTCTCGCTGTTGCACAGATGACTTCCTGGCGTATCCGGTCCGGCGTCCTGGAGGCGCCCCCACCGCTGCTGATGGGGGTCGTCAACGTGACTCCCGATTCGTTCTCCGACGGTGGTCGGTTCCTCCATCTGGATCGGGCGATCGAACACGGACTGGCGTTGGCCGCCGAAGGAGCCGCCATCGTCGACGTCGGCGGTGAGTCGACCCGCCCGGGTGCGCAACCGGTCGACGCCGACGAGGAACGCGGACGGGTGCTTCCCGTCATTGCGGCGCTCGCAGAAGAGGGCGTTACGGTGTCGATCGACACGTCGAAGCCGGACGTTGCGGCAGCGGCGATCGAAGCGGGCGCGGCAATCGTCAATGACGTCGCCGCACTGGCCGCCGATGGCATGGTCCAGGTGGTCGCCGACACCAAGGTGGGAGTGGTGTTGATGCACATGCAGGGGACACCTCGCACCATGCAGCTCGACCCGACCTACGACGACGTCGTCGCCGACGTGACGCGCTTCCTCCTCGACCGGGCCGAACAGGTCCAGGAAGCGGGCGTCGCAAAGGCATCGATCTGCCTCGACCCGGGGATCGGGTTCGGCAAGACGCTCGACCACAACCTGCAGCTACTCGCTCACCTCGACCACCTCGTCGCCACGGGCTATCCGATCCTGCTGGGCACGTCTCGCAAATCGTTCCTCGGTGCTCTCACCGGGGTCGACGACGCCGCTGAGCGGGACGTAGCGACGGCCGCGACCACCGCGCTGGCTGTCAAAGCCGGAATTTCTGTCATTCGCGTCCACAACATCGCCGTTTCACGCCCCGTAGTGCAGGTTGCCGACGCTATCGTGCGGCGGGGGAACACATGACGGGACTCGAACCACGCGGATTCACCTGGGTCATCAAAGGCCGCCTTGCCGTGAGTGAACGGATCGGCGGCCATGGGGTGCAGCATCGGCGAATACGCCGTGAAGAGGAAATCACCTGGCTGAAAGACCAGGGGTTCAACACGGTGGTTTCGCTGCTCGGCGGAGCCCAGAACGCCGCCGCCTATCGAACCGCAGGGTTCGACGTGTTCCATGAGCCGCTCGTGGGTGAGTATGAGCCGGAGGATGTCGACCGGGTGTTCGGAGCCATCGACGAGGCGTTGAACCGTCCGGGGGCCGTCGTGTTGGTGCACCGAGACCATATCGACGACACCGTTTCGGGCCTGCTCGCCGGCTATCTCGTCTACTCGGGGTTGGTGAAAGATCCCATCCTTGCCGTCGCGGTCATTCAGGAAATCCTGCGCCGGCCGCTCGGTCCCGAAGGCCGGTCACTGGTTCCCACCGCGTCGTGAGCGACAGGATCGACATCCGAGGCCTCCGGGTCTTCGCCCATCATGGGGTCTACCCGGAAGAAAAGGAGAAGGGCCAGGTCTTCATCGTCGACGTCGTCGCCCGTCTCGACCTGGCCGACGCCGGCCATTCCGATGCCCTGGCCGACACCCTCGACTATGGAATGCTGGCCGCAGCCATACAGGAACGGGTCCAAGGGGAACGGTGGGACCTCATCGAGCGGGTCGCCCAACGGGTCGCCGATCTGGTGTTGGAAGACGTCAGGGTCACGGAGACAGAGGTGACGGTTCGCAAACCGGAGGCGCCGATCCCGGTGGCGTTCGACGAAGTGGCGGTGACGATCACTCGCGGCCGATGACCCGCGCGGCGGTTGCTCTCGGTTCCAACCTTGGCGACCGTATTCGGCATCTGTGCCGTGCCGTGGAAGGACTCAAAGCCTCCGCCACCGTGGTTGCCGTCTCGTCGGTCTACGAGACGGCGCCGGTCGGCGGACCGGAACAGGGGCCGTACCTCAACGCTGTTGTGGTCATCGACACGGACTTGGACGCGCATGGGCTACTGGAGGCCCTGCACGTCATCGAGCAGGAGGCCGGTCGGGAGCGGACCGTGCGGTGGGGCCCCCGGACGTTGGACCTGGATCTGATCTTGTTCGGAGATCAGGTGATCGACGATGACACGTTGACGGTGCCTCACCCACGGCTTGCCGAGCGGCGGTTCGTGCTCGAACCGCTTACCGAGGTATGGCCGGACGCGAAGCTGCCCGACGGTGCGGCGGTAGCTGAACTCCTCGACGATGTGCAGGACCAACAGGTGCATCGCACCCATCATCGCCTCAGACCCAAGCCACGGGACGGGTTCGCCGCCCGGGGCGGCTGGTGGGTCGTTATACAGGGTGTGGTGCTGGCGGCCGCGACGTGGGCGGTGGTCGCCGATGGAGGTTCGCTGCCATGGCCCGGCTGGGTCAGCTCGCTCGGCGTAGCCGTGTTCGCCGGCGGTGCCGTCCAGTCGCTGCTCGGGTTGCAGCATCTCGGTGCCAATCTGACGCCATACCCGGAGCCACTGTCCGGGGCCCGTCTGGTCGCCTTGGGGGTGTATAGGTGGGTACGGCACCCGATCTACGGCGGCATCGTGATGATGATCCTCGGAGCGGCGCTGTTCCGGTTGAGCGCGTGGACGCTGCTCGTTGGCCTGGCCGCCGGTGTGTTCTTCTGGATGAAGGCTCGGTTCGAAGAGCGCCGGCTGATGGAGCACTACCCGGGATATGCCGCCTACCGCTCGCAGGTGCGCCGACGTCTCATTCCCTGGATCGTGTAGCGCCGCTCCGCGAAGCGGCGTCAGGCCGGGGGTGTCGGGGCCGGAGAACCGCGTGCGAACCGAAGCCCGGCGCTCCTCTGCCGGCTGCGTTCTGCCAGGCTCGGCAATGCGTGATCAGGACGGGCGCAGCTCCCACACCCGAGCCTGCCAGAGCAGTCTCGATCCACGCTTGGTGACCGAGATGACGTTGCGTTCGACCAGATCCATCAGGGTGCTGCTCGCTGCCATCTGGCTCGGCAACGGGATCGGCCGCTCGGTGAGTGCCTTGATCTTCCCATAGAGCGTCCGGGCACGTTCGAGAATCGCCCGTTCGTCCTGGAGCGTGCCGGTCGGCAGGAATAGTCTGCCCATCGGTCGGAGGCGGCGTTTGGCCTCTTCGAGCATGCGGATCGGCAGTTCGCTTCCCCGAGGTCCGCCACCGCCTTTGGTGGGGAACCAGCCGGAGTCGTCGGCGAGTCGGTCCGGGATGCCGGAGACGTCGCCGATGATGACGTCTGCTCTGACCTCTTCGGGGATCGGGTCGAACAGGTCGCCCTGGAAGAAAGTGATCCGGTCGGCGACGCCTTGCTCGGCGGCGTTGCGGCTGCCGACGGCTTCAACATCGGGGCTCTTGTCGACGGCGTAGACGTGGTCGGCGCCGAGTTTCGCGGCGATGATGCCGAGGATGCCCGAACCGCAGCCGACATCGAACACGATGTCACCGGGTTCTACCTCCATGGTGTCGGCGAGCAGGCGGGTCACGGTGGATGGCCTGAACGTAGTCTCCGACAGGTGGAGGCGCATGGGTCCCAGCCTGCCCTTCCAGTCGATGTCGAACCTGCCGATACCCATGTGCGCTTCCCTCGTACGGTGATCTCACCCTATCGGTCGTTGAGACTTCTGCACTCCGCAATTGGTTGCACCCTGCGTCCATGGGGATCGTCGGGTAGCCTCAGGGAACGGTCGGGTACCGAGGACCCGAACCGGGAGGATCCTATGGACATCATCGTCGCCGGGCCGGGACGCGCCGGGACCGCGTTGGCGCTCGCTGCGAGCAGGGCAGGTCATCGCATCGTCGCCGTGGTCGGACGCAGAACCGAAACCACCCATGCCGTTGCGGAACGGCTGTCCGCGATGACGCTGGGGTTCGCAGAGGACCTCCCGTCTGCCGACTTGCTCGTCGTCGCGGTTCGTGACGACGCCATCGACCAGGTCGCCGCCCGACTGACTCCCCACGCTGCCAAAGTCGATATCGCGGTGCACCTCAGCGGCCTGAAGCCGGCCGCGGCGCTGGCTCCACTTGCCGAAGCGGGCGTCGATACGGGCGTGATACACCCGCTGCAGTCGCTGCCGACGCCCGATGAGGGCGCCGCCGCGCTGGCTGGTGCCTGGTTTGCGGTCACCGCCGCGGCGCCGGACGTCGCAGCCCGGCTCGACCGGTTCGTCGAGTCGCTCGGCGGTCGTCCGTTCCGTCTCGCCGACGAGCACCGGGCGCTGTATCACGCCGCGGCGGCGGTCGCGGCCAACGATCTGCTGGCGGTGCTGGCCCTGGCCGAGGATCTGTTCACGGCTGCGGAGGTGCCCTTCGAGGCGGCCCGGCCGCTCGTCGAGCAGGTCGTTGCCAACGCCTTCAGGTTCGGACCCCGCACGGCCCTCACCGGCCCGATTGCCAGAGGGGACGTCGGGACGGTGGCTTCCCAGATCGAAGCCGTTGAGGCCCAGCTGCCGGAGCGAGCCGAGGCGTTCCGGGTTCTCGCCCGACTCGTCGCCGATCTTGCCGGCAACGCCGAGACGTTCGAGGATCTGTTGTGAAGATCGTCACCACCTTCGCCGAAGTCCGTGCCGCCCATCGAGGCACCGTGTCGCTGGTGCCAACCATGGGCTTCTTTCATGAAGGTCATCTTGCGCTGATGAGAGCTGCCCGTGAGCGGTCCGACACGGTCGTTGTCAGCCTGTTCGTCAACCCGCTGCAGTTCGGAAGAGGCGAAGATCTGGACCGGTATCCCCGCGATCTGGACCGGGACGCAGCCCTGGCCGAGGCGGTCGGCGTCGATGTGCTGTTCGCCCCGTCGGTAGAGGAGATGTATCCGTCGGAGCCCGAAATCAGGGTGACGGTCGGCCGGTTGGCCGACTACTTGTGCGGCAGGTATCGACCTGGCCACTTCGAAGGAGTCGCGACGGTGGTCGCGAAGCTGTTCGCCGGCATCCAACCGGACGTCGCGTTCTTTGGACGCAAGGATGCCCAGCAGCTCGCCGTGCTCCGGCGGCTTGCCGCCGACCTGTCGTTCCCGGTCGAGGTGAAAGGCAGGCCGATCGTCAGGGAGCAGGATGGTTTGGCGCTGTCGAGCCGTAACGTGTACCTGTCGCCGACTGAGCGCGCCTCGGCGCTGGCGCTGTCGCGGGGTCTCGCCCGGGCGGCGAAGGCCGCGCTCGACGGGGTGCGATCCGGAGCAGCCCTCGAAGCCCTCGTAACCAACGAAATCGACCAGACGGCGGGCGTTGATCTCCAGTACGTCAACCTGGTCGACGCCGACACCGTCCAACCGATCGAGAAGCTCGACCGAGACTCGTTCCTCGCCGTAGCGGCCTATGTGGGAGAGACCCGCTTGATCGACAACGTCCACTTCTGGCTCCGCGATCGTCTCGAATACCAGCTCGGTGAGCGCCTGCAGAGTCCGAGCGTGCTCTACGAGAGGAGATGACGATGTTGCTTGCCATCGACATGGGTAACACCCAGACGGCCATCGGCCTGTTCGCCGGACGAGACCTGGCCCACGGCTGGCGGATCGCCACCGAACGCCAGCGCACCGCCGACCAATACCGGCTCCTGTTTCGGGGGCTGTTCGATCTAGATGCCGTGGCGCTCGACGTCGTCGACGGAGTCATCATCTCATCGGTCGTTCCCGCCGCTACCGAATACCTGGAGAAGGCGGCGGAGCTGTTCGATGCCCAGACCCTCATCGTCGGGCCGGGCATCAGGACCGGGATGCCGATTCTCATCGACAATCCGAAAGAGGTCGGTGCCGACCGGGTCGTCAACGCCGTCGCGGCCCGGGAGATCTACGGGACGCCGGTCGTCGTCGTCGACTTCGGGACGTCCACCAACTTCGACGTCGTGAGCCGGGACGGAGAGTATCTCGGCGGGGTGATCGCCCCGGGTCTCGAAGTGTCGATGGATGCGCTCGTCGCCGCCACCGCGGCGCTTCGCCGGGTGTCGCTCGTCGCGCCTCCCTCCGCCACCGGCAAATCGACGGTGACGGCCATGCAGTCCGGACTCCTGTACGGGCACGCGGGTCTGGTCGACGGGATCATGATGCGGCTCGTCGATGAGGTCGGTCCCGACGCGGTGACGGTCGCGACCGGTGGTTTGGCGCCGACGATTGTGCCGCTCTGCCAGACCGTCGACTTGATCGACCGCGACCTGACCTTGACGGGCCTGAGGGTTCTGTGGGAACGGAACGCCGGGTAAGGTGCAGGCCCTATGAGCGACACCGTCGAAACCCCTTCAGACGAGCAGCCTCTCGCGTCACATCCGCTCACGGCGCAGCGCCTCGCCAAACTCGACGCGGTGCGTGCCCGGGGCGAAGACCCCTTTCCGCCGTCGTTCGAACGAACGGCGACCGCTGCCGAGTTGGCAGACGAATACGGTGACCTGCCCGCCGGCTCGTCGACCGGCCGCCAGGTCTCTGTCGCCGGCCGCCTGGTCAACATTCGGCGCCTCGGCAAACTCTCGTTCGGAGTGCTGCAGGACGGCAGCGGCAGAATCCAGCTGTTCGTCGACCGGTCGACGATGGGGGACGAGGGGTTCGAACGGTTCGACGCCGACATCGACACCGGCGACTGGGTCGGCGCACGCGGCGAGGTGATCACCACCCGACGCGGCGAGCTCTCGGTGCGCACCTCCGAGATCCTGCTCCTGTCGAAAGCGCTGCGTCCGCTCCCGGAGAAATGGCACGGGCTGCAGGACAAGGAACGCCGGTTCCGCCAGCGGTACCTGGATCTGATCGCCAACGAAGAAGCCCGTCGGGTCGCCCGCATCAGAGTCGACGCTGTGGCGGCGCTCCGTCAGGCGTTCAACGACCGGGGCTTCGTGGAGGTCGAGACGCCGATGTTGCAGACCGAAGCCGGCGGCGCGCTCGCTCGTCCGTTCGTCACCCACCACAACGCGCTCGACATCGACATGTATCTGCGGATCGCGACCGAGCTGCACCTGAAACGGCTGGTGATCGGCGGCATGGAGAGGGTCTACGAGCTGGGGCGGGTGTTCCGCAACGAAGGCATCGACGCCACCCACAACCCGGAGTTCACCACCCTGGAGGCATACCAGGCCTTCGCCGACTACCACGACGTGATGGACCTCATGGAGGCGATCATTCCGGAGGTTGCCCGAAGGGTGCTGGGCGGCACGGTCGTCGAGTTCGAAGGGCGAACCGTCGACCTGGCCGGCCCATATCGTCGGGCCCCACTCCTCGATCTCGTGTCGGAAGCAGCCGGCACGCCGATCTCGTTCGCCTGCGAGATCGACGAGCTGCAGGACCTCTGCCGGTCCCATGGCATCTCGCCACATCCGGTCTGGGGCAAAGGCAAGCTGATCACCGAGCTGTACGAAAAGCTGGTGGAGCCGAACCTGTGGGACCCCACCTTCGTCATCGACTTCCCGAAAGAGACGTCACCGCTCGCCCGGGTACACCGGTCTGATTCAAACCTGACGGAGCGGTTCGAGCTGTTCGCCGGCGGCATGGAGTTGGTGAACGCGTTCAGCGAACTGACCGACCCGATCGACCAGCGGGAACGCTTCGAAGCTCAGGCGCGGGCCAAAGCGGAAGGGGAGGAGGAGACCCATCCGGTCGACGAGGACTTCCTGCGGGCGCTCGAATACGGCATGCCGCCGACCGGAGGGCTCGGTATCGGCGTCGACCGGCTCGTGATGCTGCTCGCGGGACAGCCCACCATTCGTGAAGTGGTGCTGTTCCCGACGATGCGACCCGAATAGCGG
>JANTGE010000016.1 GCA_024763085.1 Acidimicrobiia bacterium | reverse complement strand
TCCGCATGGGCGGCAAAGCGCATGGGTGCCCCCATCCGGCGGCTCATCGTTGGTACGAACCGGAACCGCGCCGTCGAACGATTCATCACCGAAGGGGTGCTTTCGGCGGGGAGCGTTGTCGAGACGGTCGCGCCGGCGATGGACATCCAGATTCCGTCCAACCTGGAGCGCCTCCTCTTCGAGATAACGGGCAGGGACCCCGAACGGATGTCGGCGCTGCTCGGTGGCAGCCTGCCGACGCCCGGCGAGCGGGCATCCCTGGCGGAAGATTTCGTGGCGTTCACCTACGACGACGACCAGATCGTCGAGACGATTCGTTCAACGCATGCCCGAACCGGGAGGCTTGTGGATCCACACACCGCCGTCGGGCTCGCCGCCGCACGGGATGCCGGGGCGGATGGCCTGCCGGTGGTGGTGGTCGGAACCGCTCATCCGGCGAAGTTCCCGGAGACCGTGACCGCCGCAACCGGCGTGGTGCCGCGTCTCCCCGAACGGTGGGCGGACCTGTATGAACGGGATGAACGCTACCTCACGGTCCCGGCCGACCTCGATGCGGTGGCGGCGGTCATCGAATCTGTGCTTGGAACAAACCACGAAAGCACCTAGAATGACGGCGAACCCCCGGCGCATCGAGCACTGACCGCGTCGGGCCCCCTCAGTTCCCCCGTTACCTGGCGGTGGCGGAAATGCCGCAGACGCGTTGCGTCCACCGGCGGAAAGGACCACATGACCACCAGATCGGAGCTTCAAGAGAAGTCCGTGCAGGATCTCCGCACGATCGCGTCGGCGGTGGGTGTCGAAACGGCCGGCCTGCAGAAGGCGAAGCTGATCGAAGCCATCTTGAACGCCGACGGTGTCGAGGTGTCTGCCGATCCCGCCCCGGTGGATCTGCCGGCGGCAATCCCGGTCGAAAAGTCGGCCTCCCCGGACGAGAAGCCTGAGTCTTCAGAGAAACCTGCCGCCGAGAAACCCGAAGGTGAAGTGCCCGCAGAGGAGAAGGCCTCGAAGGGAGACGGCGAGGCCGAATCGTCCCGTTCGGGCGATGGGCAGCGTCGCAACGATCGCCAGCAGGGCGGCCAGCAGCAAGGTGGCCAAGGCAACCAGCGTCGCGGGAAACGGCGCCGCCGCAGCCAGCAGGAACAGATCCCGGAAGGGGAGCTGGAAGAGCGAGAAGGGCTGCTGGACATCTTGCCGGAGGGATATGGGTTCCTGCGAGTCACCGGCTACCTGCCCGGCGACAAAGACGTGTACGTGTCGGCGAGCCAGATCCGCAAGTTCGGACTCCGCAAAGGCGACCGGGTGCGCGGTCCGATTCGTCCGCCGAGGTCCCAGGAGAAGTTCCCCGCGTTGACCCGCATCGAAGCGGTCAACGGCATGACCGCCGACGAGGCGAGGGAACGTCCGAAGTTCGCCAAACTGACGCCCCTGTTTCCTGATGAGCGGCTGCGACTCGAGATCGAAGGCAAGCCGAACCACGTGCTGGCCCGCATCATCGACCTGATCGCTCCGATTGGGAAGGGGCAGCGTGGGCTCATCGTGTCGCCGCCCAAGGCGGGGAAGACGACGGTGCTCAAAGAGATCGCGCAGTCGATCACCGCGAACAACCCGGAGTGCTACCTGATGGTGGTGCTCGTCGACGAACGGCCTGAAGAGGTCACCGACATGCAGCGGTCGGTCAAAGGCGAAGTCGTCTACTCGACGTTCGACCGGCCGGCCGAAGAGCACACCCAGGTGTCCGAACTTGCGCTCGAGCGTGCCAAGCGACTCGTGGAGATGGGCACCGACGTGGTCATCCTCCTCGACTCGATCACACGCCTGGCCCGGGCCCACAACCTGGCGACTCCGGCGAGCGGACGGATCCTTTCCGGTGGTGTCGACTCGACGGCCCTCTACCCGCCGAAGCGGTTCTTCGGAGCCGCCCGCAACATTGAAGAAGGCGGCAGCCTGACGATCATGGGTACCGCCCTCGTCGAGACCGGATCGCGGATGGATGAGGTCATCTTCGAAGAGTTCAAAGGCACCGGCAACATGGAGCTCCGCCTCGATCGCGGCCTCGCCGACCGGAGGATCTACCCTGCGGTCGACATCAGCCAGTCGGGAACACGGAAGGAAGAGTTGCTGTTCGACCGTTCAGAGCTGAGCCAGGTGTGGAAGCTGCGGCGGGTGCTGCTGTCCCTCGAACCGGGCGCCGCGCTGGAGTTGCTCATCGACCGGTTGAAGACGACGAAATCAAACGCAGAGTTCTTGGCCGAAGTGGCCAGGTCGTAAAGGAGAGAACGTGAAGGCAGGCATCCATCCGAAGTACGTCGAGGCGAAGGTGACGTGTTCGTGCGGCAACACGTTCATCACCCGTTCGACGAAGCCCGAACTCCACGTCGACCTGTGCAACGAGTGCCATCCGTTCTTCACCGGCAAACAGAAGCTGGTCGACTCCGGCGGTCGTGTCGAGCGGTTCCAGAAACGGTACGGTCGCAAGAGCTTCACGAATACCGGCGAGTCAGAGGGCGAGCAGGAAGCGTGATCGTCGAGGTGTTGCGGTGAGCCGCACGCCCGGTGCCTCCGTCGGTGGACAGGCGGTCATCGAGGGCGTCATGATGCGCGCCCCGAACGCTTGGGCGGTCGCCGTGCGTACCCCTGAAGGGGAGATCGAAACGGTCAGCCACGATCTGCCGCGGTTGTCGTCCAGGTCGCGTGCCGCCCGAGTTCCGTTCATCCGAGGCATGCTCGTGCTGTACGAGTCGCTCGTGCTCGGGTTCAAGGCCCTTTCCTGGTCGGCGCAGCGCGCCGTCGGTGAGGACGAAGAGCCGCTGACTGGTCGGCAGATCGCCGGAACCATGGCGATCGCGCTCGTGTTCTTTCTCGCCATCTTCGTCGCGGCCCCCCTGGGGATCGCCAAGCTGGCCGAGCCGTACCTGGGCGACTCGTCGATTGCGTTCAACCTGGTCGACGGGGTCGTCCGGGCGCTGCTGTTCGTCGGCTATGTGTGGGCGATCGGCCGGTCGAAAGAAATTCGACGGGTATTCGAATACCACGGCGCGGAACATCAGACCATCCACGCCTACGAGAACGGACGTCCGCTGACGGTCGACGAGATCCAGGTGTACCCGCCGGAGCATCCCCGTTGCGGTACCTCCTTTCTGCTCATCGTGGTCATCGCCTCCCTCGTCGTCTTCACGTTGATCGGCCGGCCTTCCCTGCCGTGGCTGATCGCTTCCAGGGTGGTGCTCATTCCGCTCATCGCCGGTTTCGCCTACGAGGTCCTCAAGTTCTCCGGAACCCATGGTGGAGACCGGCTCGGCCGCATCTTGGCGGCCCCGGGCCTGTGGTTGCAGAAGATCACCACCGGCAAGCCATCCGATGACCAGGTAGAGGTCGCCGTCGCGGCGCTCCTCGCCTCGCTCGACACGGACGCCGTCGAGGAGGTGCGTGCCCGCGGTCCGGTGTGCCCGCCCGCCTGGCAGGCAACCCAGCATGGATGACCGGCTTCGTACCCGCCTGAAAGAAGTGGAACAGGCGTTCCAGGAAGTCGAGACCGAGCTGTCCCGGGAAGGCGCCACCGCCGACATGGGTCGGTACACCGAACTGGCGAAGCGCCATGCCGAACTCCGTGACATCGTCGAGCGGTTTCACGCCTACCGGGCGGCCATGGACGAAGCCGACGAGGCGGAGGAACTCGCCGAAGAGGACCCGGACACCGCGGCGGAGCTGCGGGAGTTGGCGGCGGAGCGTCGTGCCGAAGCGGCACAGCTGGAGCAGGAGCTACGCCTTGCCCTCACCCCGACCGATCCGAACGACACGAAAGACGTGATCGTCGAGATCCGGGCAGCTGCCGGAGGTGATGAGGCCGCCCTCTGGGCCGGCGACCTGTATGCGATGTATCGAGCGTTTGCGGAGGCCCACGGCTTCAAGACGGAGGTGCTCGAGGCGTCACCGTCGGAGACCGGCGGCTTCAAGGAAATCACTTTCGCGGTGAAAGGCAAAGGCGCGTACTCGAAGTTCAAATATGAGGCAGGGGTGCACCGTGTACAGCGGGTGCCCAAGACCGAGTCGCAGGGACGGGTGCATACGTCGACGGCGACTGTCGCGGTGCTGCCCGAAGCCGAAGAAGTCGAGGTGGACCTGAACCCGGCCGATGTCAGGGTCGATGTGTATCGGTCGTCGGGCCCGGGCGGCCAGTCGGTCAACACCACCGACTCGGCAGTTCGGCTCACCCATTTGCCGACCGGTTTGGTCGTCTCCTGTCAAGACGAGAAGTCGCAACTCCAGAACAAGGAGAAGGCCTTTCGTATCCTCCGAGCCCGGCTGTACCAGCAGCAACTGGAGGAGCAGCGGCAAGAGATCGCCGGGGCGAGACGCGAGCAGGTAGGAACCGGTGAGCGGTCTGAGAAGATTCGCACCTACAACTTCAAGGAGAACCGGGTGACCGACCATCGGATCGGCCTCACCATCAAGCGTCTTCCCGAGATCCTCGCCGGCCGTCTCGACGACTTCATTGACGCCCTTTCCGCCGACGAACAGGCGCAACGGCTCGCGTCCGGAGAGTGAGACAGTCGGGGACCGGACAGCCGGCCCCCGACCGTCGCCATTGCGTCTAGATGGACTCGGCTTCGGGCCTCCGGGCGGCCGCCGCCGCACCCACGGCCAACAGCAGCAACGCCAGGACCGCGATGAGCATCGGGCGCATACCGGTGAACGGCAGGACGTTCTGGATCTGGAAGCCGAAGTTGGCGTCGAGCACCTGGATCCCGGCGACCAGCGTGACGGTCGTCTCCAGGTCGAGAGTGCCGTCTCGATCACTGACTGCCACGGCGTTCTCCGGCAGGGTGTCGCCGTCGATAAGCACGGTGTAGGTACCCGGTGGCAGCTCGTCGAACAGATACTGTCCGGCTGCGTCTGTTGTCTGTGTAGCGACGACCGTTCCGGTTCCGTCGAGCAGCTCGACGACGACGTCTGCGATACGCTCTTCCTCAGGATCGATCACGCCGTCTCCGTTGTCGTCCATCCACACCGTGCTGCCGACTCCGACGACGGTGGCGACGCCGAAGTCGACGTTGTCGTTGCCGCCTACGGGAAGGTCGACCGTTTCGGTGGTTGGCGTCGTCGGGATCGTTCCCGCCGGTATCGTCGCCTCGTCGAGAGTCACCGTGTAGATGCCGGGCGGAAGCTCGGTGAGTCCCCACCGTCCGTCGGTGTCGGAGACGACGGTGATCACGACGGGACCGTCAGGGCCGGACCAGGTGACGTTGACCGTCACGCCGGGGACGCCGCTCTCGGTCGGGTCGTCCGTATCGATTGTCATGTCGCCGTCGGTGTCCTGCCAGACGGTCCCTGTGAGAACAGCATCGCCAACAACGCCGAAGTCGACATCCAATCTCTGTTCTCCATTGGCCAGGCCCCCCGACGTTGAAGCAGGGTCGCCGCCGTCGAGGTCGCTGCCGGCGTGGAGGCCGGCAGGAAGGGTTGCTTCGTTGATGACGACTTCGTATTGGCCGACTGGGAGCCCGGTCACCGAGTAGTGGCCGTCGGTGTCCGTCGTGGAGACGATGGCTACGTCGTCGCCGCCGCCGGGTAGACCGTCGGAACCCCGGAAGATGACGGTCACGGTCACCCCGGCCACGCCTGGTTCGGTGGGGCCCTGGGCGCCATCACCGTTGATGTCGTACCAGACGGTGTCGCCGATCGACCCGGAGCCGGCATATCCGAAGTCCTGGTTCAGGTTGAATTCGCCGGCGCCAAGGGTCAGCGACGATTCGCCGGTGATACCGCCGTCGGGGTCGGCCGTGGACGTCATGCCGGTCGGAAGGTCCGCCTCGTCGATGGTCACGCGGTAGGCGCCGTCCGGCAGCCGGTCGAACAGGTAGGTGCCGTCTGGCCCGGTGATGGTGCCCTGGATGAAGTCGTCAGCCGTTCCGAAGGAGCCGTCCGGGCCGGCCCACGTGAGCGCGACATCGACGGCGGCGAGACCGGGCTCCCCGGCGTCCTGGACCCCGTCACCGTTCAGGTCCCACCAGATCGTGTTGCCAATGGCGCCGCTGCCGGTGTAGCCGAAGTCGGCGGTGTCATGGAGCGTTCCGCCCGACAGGCCGGTCACGTCGGTTTGCTGGTCGAGGTCGCCGTCCTCATCGAAGGTGTTGACGAATCCAGGAGTGACTCCCGAGGCCACCTGCACCCCGAAGTTCCCGTCGGGAAGACCCTCGACCAGGTAGTCGCCGGCAGGGTCGGTGGTGACCGTCGGGTAGACGACATCGTCGGTGCCCCCAGGCAGTCCGTCCGGGCCATACCAAGTGACCGCGATGTCGACACCTTCGATGCCCGGCTCGCCCGGATCCTGGATGCCATCACCGGTCACGTCGTACCACACGGTGTCGCCGATCGAGTTGTTCCCCTGATAGCCGAAGTCGGCGGTCAGATGCAGGTCTCCGTCGTTGAGGGTGACCGGCGTCGAGGAGTCCAGGTCGCCGTCCTCATCAAAGGTGTTGGTGAGGCTTCCGGGAAGTCCAGCGACGACGACGACGTAGTCGCCGGGCGGCAGGCCGTCGAAGAGGTATGTCCCGTCTGGCGCCGTCTGCATGCCGAACACGTCGTCGTCGGCGGTGCCGAGGATGCCGTCCTCTCCGGCCCAGGTGAGTTGGACGGTGACGCCGCCGAGACCGCTCTCGCCGACGCCCTGGATGCCGTCGCCGTTGATGTCGAGCCAGACGGTGTCGCCGATCGAGTTGGTCCCTTCGTACCCGAAGTCGGCGTTCAGGTGGGTCCCGCCGTCGGCGAGGGTGACCGGGGTGTTGGAGTCCAGGTCGCCGTCCTCGTCGAACGTGTTGGCAACGAACGCGGGCAGTCCGCCGGTCACGGTCACGTCATACTGGCCGGGCGGCAGGCCGTCGAACAGGTACGTGCCGTCTGAGGCGGTCTGGGTCGTGAAAGGCTCGTCGTCGGCGGTGCCGAGAGTGGCGTCCTCTCCGGGCCAGGTGAGCTCGACGATGACACCCTCTATCCCGGTCTCGCCCGGATCCTGAACGCCGTCACCGTTGCGGTCGAGCCACACGGTGTCGCCGATCGATCCGGCGCCGTTGTATCCGAAGTCGGCGGTCAGGTGGTTCTCGCCATCGCCGAGGGTCACCGTTGCGATCGAGTCGGTTCCGCCGTCCTCATCGTAGGTGGCCGCCATGCCCGCAGGCAGGTCGGTGGTGTCGACCTCGATGAGGTAGCTGCCGGCCGGAAGGTTGGACACCAGATAGGTGCCGTCTGCAGCCGTGGTGGCTGTGTAGACGACGTCGTCGCCGCCGCCAGGTGTCCCGTCAGGACCGTAGTAGGTGACGGTCACGTCGATACCCTCGAGCCCGTATTCGGTGGCGTCGACCACACCGTCGCCGTTGCGGTCGAACCAGACGGTGTCGCCGATAGAACCGGTACCGGTGTACCCGAAGTCGACATCACGCTTGTCTTCGTTCTCCCCAAGCGGGCCGATCCAGACTCCGTCGGGGGAAGAGATTCCGTCGTCGAGGTCCCAGGACGGTGTCATGCCGGCCGTCGGGAGTGTCGTCTCGTCGACGTCGATGAGATATTGGCCGCCGGGAAGATCGGTGACGACATACACGCCGTCAGGTCCGGTGGTGGCAACGTGCACCTCGTCGTCGCCGCCTCCGACCACCCCGTTGGCGCCCAGGTAGGTGATGGTGACGTCGACGTTCTCGAGGCCGTACTCGCCGGCATCCTGCACGCCGTCGCCGTTGACGTCGAACCAGATGCGATCGCCGATCGAGGCCAGATCCAGTTCGATGTCGACCTGATCAGCGGTCACGTTGTCGTAGTCGCGGTAGGTGTTTCCGGTTGCCGTCCGTTCGGCTGTGGAGCGACCGAAGTAGGAGGGGACGTCGGCGATGTTGGTGAGTTCAGGACCAGCCGGGTTTTCCTGTGCGGAGTTCCATCCTGCCGGTACCTGCACCTGATAGGTGATCGTGACGTTCCCTCCGGGGGCGATCGGTCCGACGATCGACCACGACAGGGTGCCATCACTGGGGTCCCCATCGGTCACGGTGTAGCCGGTGCCGTCGTTGATCGCGACGGGAATGACCCTGCTGTCAGGCGTGTCGGTGACGGTCACATCGTGGGCTGCGAGGGTACCTGTGTTCGCCACGACGAGCGTGTACGTGAGCGTGTCGCCGGCCAGGGCTCGCCGCCAGTCGACGTCGCCCACCTGGCCGTTGACGTCCTTGTCGATAGTGAGCCGAGGTTCGACGATATTCACGAGAGCCGTGTCTGGCGTCGCCGACAGGTCGAAGCCGGACGGATCGGGTGGGGTCGCTGGCGTGCCGGTGATCTGATCGGTCTGATTGCCGTAGATATTCGCCGTGTTAACGAGCGTGTCGCCGCTTCCGGTGGAGGGGATATCCAGCACATGGGCGTCATAGACGATCGTCACGACCCGGTCTTCGGTGGAGGCCGTGTCGAGGTCGCCGAGGAACCACGCGGCGGTGTCGGTGCCAACAGTGCCGATCTCGCTCACGGTGATATCGGGGGAGCAGGCACCCCCTCCGGCCGCAGCGCACGAGGAGGACACGGTTCCATCGAACTGGATTCCGGCCGGCAAGTCGTCGATCGTGGTGACGTCGTAGAGGATGACGTCGGCGGGGATGGTGAGGATCACCGTGTACTGCAGGTCGTCGCCGATGGTCGCCGTGGTGGGAGTGACCGACTTGGCCACCGTCGCGTATGGGGCGATGATCGTGTCGGTCGTCGTCGCCTGGTAGCCGGAACCGGGCCCACCGTTCGGTGAGGTCGCATCGCGTTCGCCTGCAACGGTGCCGGGCATGCTCGATCCGATGACGGCCGCCTGGTTGGTGAGCGTGGTGCTGCCGACGATCGGATCGTCGACCTGTCCGGTGTAGGTGAACGACTGCGAAGCGCCGGGCGCCAGCGAAGTCAGCGTCCACGTGATCGTCCTACTCGCCAGATCCCAGGTTCCGTTGTCCGGTGGAACGGTTCCACCGTCGGCCACCGGGTTGTTGGCGGCGTCGACGGGGGAGATCTGGTCGGGAAGCGTGTCGGTGATGGTCAGTTCGTGGGCGGTGGACACGTGGGTCGATGATCCGTTCCTGGCGGTCACCGTGTAGTTGACGAGTTCGCCGGGGGTGGCGACGTTGTCGCCGGAGTGGGTTTTGGTGATCGACAGAGCTGGTTCGACGATCCTGGTGGTGGTGGAGTCGGACAACGCGTCGGGTGTGCCGTCCTGGTCGGCCCAGGAGAAAGAGGCGGTGTTCGAAACCGTCCGGCCGATGTAGTTCTCGGCGTCATCGTCGACGGTCACCGAGTAGGCGACAACCAACTGTCCGCCTCCGGCCGGTGCGGTGTACGGGTCAGGGAGGGTGACGGTGATCGTGTTTCCGGTCGTGTCGACCGCGATCGGGTTGCCGTCGAGGGTTCCGGTTGCGCTGCCGCCCAGGTAGGTGTATCTGGTACCGAGCGGATCGGTGAGGGTTGCACCATAGACCCGGGTGAGGGCGGGAACATCGACAGTGACGGAGTAGTCGACGCGCTCTCCGATGGTCGCCTCACTGGAGGTGTTGCCGGTCTCGGTGAGTTCGGTGGTGCGACCTTTGTTGATCGTCACCGTCCCCGTGTACACGTTTGACGGATCGTCGGCCGCCGTGGTGTTCGGCGTCTGCGTCGGGTCGATGTTGTTGGCGGGGACGTAGGTGAACGTGTCGCCGCCTCCGAGGTTGGTATCCGACTGGTATTCGCGAACGCCGGCGGTGTTGTCGAGCGACTGATTGGGCGAGATGCCCGCCGGGATGGTCACGTCGTAGGTGAGGGCGAGGTTCGCGCCGGAGCCGACCGACAGTCCCGTCCACTCGATTCGGTCCTGGCCGGCGTTGCAGGTGCCCGCGTTGCTGATGGCGGAGACATCACTGCAGGAGATCTGCGGAGGCAGCACGTCCCACACTTCGACGGTGTGGGCGTCGCGTCCGCCACTGTTTGTCACGTCCACTTGGTAGGTGACGACATCGCCACCTCGGATCTGGACGCCATCGATCGGTGGGCTGTTGACCGCACCGCCGTTGACCTGCCGGACGCCCTTGGTCAGGTCGAGTTCGGGCTCGGACCAAACGGCGTCGGCGTCGTCGCGCAAGGGGAATACTCCGCCGCTCGTGTTGGTGTAGCTCAGCTTCATGAGGTTGTTGGTCAGGTCGCCGGTACGGGCGGCGTTTGGATCGGTGATGATCGACGAGACGACGAGTTCCAGGGTATTGGCGACGTCGACGAAGCCCGCCGAGCCGATGTCCCATGCAAGGACGCCACTGGCTTCACCCGAGCTGTCGTAACCGATTTGGGCGCCTGGGACCGTGTTGCTCGCCCCGGGCTGGTACCCGTCGTAGGTGAAACCGGCCGGCAGGAAGTCGGTGATTCTCGTCCCCTTGGTGTCCAGCGTGTTCGGGAAGTTGACGGTGAGCCGCCAGCAGACCCGATCGCCGGGGGCGAAGGTGCCCTCCAAATTCGGGTTCCAGGTGAGGCCGGATCCGTCGCCGCAGGTCATGGGCGTGGCCGGCGCCGCCACCTCTTTGAGGATGCTCAGCGGCGGGGCGCTCTGACCGGCGCTCGACACGTCGTTGACGGCGCGGCCGTCGGCGACTGCGGTGAGGTCGACGGTGTTCGTCCACGAGTCGCGTGCTACTACCGGGTCGGCGTCGGATCCGTTCTCCTGGTAGTTCTGTCGGGTCTTCGTCGGGAAGGTGATCGTGCGTGTCTCGCTACGGTCCATCGTGCCGAGGCCGGCGATCGAGTCGAAGTCCCACACGAGGGTCCAGGTGCCGTCGGCGTTTTCGGTGGCCGATGTGTAAGGGTGGTTTGGTTCCGGTTCGCCGGCGAAGTCGCACTCGGAGGTGCCTTCGTTCGTGCCGGTGCCGAGAGGACACAGGCCGTCTGGGACCGTGTCGGTGACGACGATCGTGTTGGCGTTGCCGGTGCCGAGGTCGGTGTTGCCGACGTACTCGCTCGTTTCGATCAGGAGCGTCCAGGTGCTATCAGCTCCCTGGGCGATGGTTCCGTTGTCGACACTCTTGTGGATGGAGACGTCTTCGGAGCTGACTTGTGTCGTGTCGTCGTCGCTGTAGCGAATCCCGTTCCCGGTGTAGGTGCCGAGGGCCTGGGCATAGTTCGTGAACGACTGCTCCGTGGCGGTCTCTTCGGTCGAGGGTCCGGTGTTGTTGTCGATGTTGGACGCCTGGAGTCCGCTGGCCGGATCAGGGGTGCCGCCCGGCCAGGTCGTCGTGTTGGCGTTCATCGGGATCGCGGCGATGTAGTCCATGCGGAGGGTGCCGCTTGCGGGCAGGTCGGCTGAGCCGAAACCGGCGGCCAGTGCGGTGCTGTCCCATACGACGTGGGTGTAGACGGCGGTCGGCATCGGCCCGGTGCCGTCCGGATCGGTGTTGACGGTCTCGACCGTCGAAGGGTCGACGCAGGTGTTGGCCATCGCCGGTTCGTTACCCGGGTTGATGGGACCGGAACCGCTGTACTCGACGGTCGAGGAGTTGTCGACGCCGCCGCAGCCGAGGAACTCCATGCCGGCGGGAACCCAGTCGTGGACTTCGAAGGCGTTGGTGGGATCGACGAGGTTGTTTTGGATCTCGAGGGTGTAGACGGTCTGGTGGTCGTGGAGCCCCCGGAGGAGTTCGGCTTCGGTTTCGGGCTCGGTCTTCGTCAGGAGGAACGGTACGAGTCGAGTGTTCGCCGATGCGGTGTCCCAACCGGTGTAGTCGCCGGTGGCGACGCCGGTCACCGGGTCGAAGTCAGGTACCAGGCGGGGGTCGGTGTTGAGGTAGGCACCTGCCGAAGTGGAGATACTGGCGCCGACCGCGTAGGTGGTGGTGCTGTGGTCGAGCGTGTAGGAGATGCTGAAGGCCGAACCAGGGGGGAGATCCGAGACGTTCTCCCAGATGAGGGTGGTCTGCCCGGGGTTCGGTGCATCGGCGAGGACGCGCGTCGGCGCCGGGGTGGCACTCGCCAGTGAGACGCCGGCTGGCAGTACTTCGTTGAAAGACAGGTTGTAGCCGTTCGTACCGGACGGGTTGGAGGCGGTGAGCGTTACGGTTGTCTGGGAGCCGTAGAGGGTGTTGGCCGGCATCGATTTGGACAAGGTGATGGACGGCGACCCGAAGGCGTTTGCTTGTCGTATGGCGAATCCCGCGATGGCGGCGATGGCTACGGCCGCGGCGACGGCGAAGTAACGGATGCGCATGTATTTCAACGGAGTCCCCTGTTCTGGCTCTCTTCTCGCGGAGCGTAGAACGCCAAGTGGCGTTCTTCCAGGATCTCGGCAATCGACATGGATCACTTGAGGAGTCATGGCCGCAACTTGGCTTGGATGTGAGCCGGCGGCGTCGCCGCTAGACCGTGCGGAGAAGGTACCCCCGGAGGCGCTACTCAGCAGACTCCTAGCCGACGAACAAGGTGCGGGCCGCGCGGAACCATGCGTACAACAGGCCTGCCACCACCAGCCCTCCGCCGAGCACCAGAGCGATCGGAGGTCCCCCGTTCGGTTCGGTCTCGTCGGTCTGCGCCAGGGCGAGCTGGCTCGGGCCGGTGTCTGCCGTGCCGGCGGAGCCGGCGATTGTCGAGGAGGTGGCAGTCTCCTCGGAGGAGTCAGATTCCCGACTCAGCACAAACGTCACGAGCGCTTCGACTTCGGCCTCGTCGAGCTGGTCGGCAAAGCCGGGCATCGACCCGATGCCGGACAGTACCGCGGTGCGGATCTCGTCGGCCGAAACCTGTGGGAGGTCGGCGTCGTGAATGCCGTGACATGCCGAGCAGAGCTGCACCCAGAGGTCGGCGCCGTGTGGGTCGCCCGGGTTGGTTGCGGAAGGCATGACTGCCAGGGCGGCGACATAGCCGGCGACTGCGTCGAGTTCGGCCGGGGAGAGCTGGAACGCCGGCATACCGGCCGTCCCGGCTTCGATCGCGGATCGGATCTGGGTGAAGCTCAGCACCCGTCCGGCGAGGTCGCCGCCGGCCGGACCGTGACATTCGGCGCACCGCTGGGCAAAGATGCCGCTGCCGGAGCCGCTCTGGGTTCCGTCGCCGGCGCCACCGTCTTCTGCGGAACTTCCGGCCGATGCGGCGAGGTAGGTGACGAGGTTGTTGATTTCGGTTGAGGTGAGGGTGCTTCCGTAGCCGGGCATGCCGGTGGTGCCGTTGGTGATGACGGTGCGGACTCGGGTGGGGTCGAGGTTGCGGTTTTGGATGGTGGAGGCGGCGCCGTGGCAGCCGGAGCAGGTGGCGTTCCAGACTTGGGCTCCGCTGCGGGGTGTGGTGGTTGTGGTGGTGGCCCCTGGCTGGGTGGTGGTCGTGGTAGAGCTCGTTCCGAGGAGGAAGTCGGCGATCGAGGCGATCTGCGTCGAGGACAGGGTGCCGCTGTAGCCGGGCATGCCGCCGCGCCCGTTGCTGATCACGTTGATCAGGTCGGTCCGGCTGAGGCTGGTCGGTACGAGGTTGCCTCCGTTGGCACCGTGGCAGGAAGCGCAGTGCTGGTTGAACAGATCTCCTCCCGACCCGGGAGGCGGGGCGGTGGTGGTGGCACCCGGCTGGGTGGTCGGTGTCGTGTTGGGGTTGTCGGCGGCGTCGCCCGGGAAGGTGTGCGCGTTGATCTCTTCGAGATTGGTGAACCCGTCACCGTCGGAGTCCCGGTTCTCGATGGCGCGGAAGCTGCCTTCGCGCCCCTCTTCCTCGGCGTCGTCCCAATCTTTCGCGTACTGGTTTCGTTGATAGGAGGTCAGGTCGACGTGGCACAGGTAGCAGGAGTCGATGCGCGAACCGACGGCTGCCGGATAGGTGGCTTCGAACGCGGGCAGGAACTCGGGTTTGTCTTTCGCCGCTGCGCCTCCGGCGGCCAGTACGGCGACACCGATCGCCAGGACTCCAGCGATCAGCAGGGCTGAGGCTTTTCGCATGGTTCTTCCCTCCGTCGCCATGCAATCACGCTCCGTGCTAAGGGCTCGCTATGGGTGGGTTAAGGGTTGGCTAAGGCTGGAGCCGTGGCAACATCGACGATGTGGATCCCCGTGAGTTGATGGCGTCTTCTGAGCTCCCACCGCATGAGGCCGAGCGGTTGCTGCTTGCGGTGACCGGCCGGACCCGCGCCGACTTGTACCGCATCGATGTGGCCGAAGCGGACGCTTCCCGATTCCGCATCCTGGTGGTTCAGCGGCGGCGGGGCGTCCCGCTGCAGCACCTCGAAGAGACGATCCCGTTTGGGCCCGTCACGCTTCGCGTCGACCGCCGGGCGCTGATCCCTCGGCCGGAGACCGAGTTCCTCTTCGACGAAGCGGCGTCGACGCTTGGCCGAGCGGGACCGGGGAGCACGATCGTCGATCTGGGCACCGGCACCGGGGCGCTGGCACTGGCGCTGCGGCACCGGTTCCCGGAGGCGCGGGTGATAGCCACGGACGTGTCGGAGGAGGCGCTGTCGCTGGCGGCTGAGAACGCCGAACGCAACAGTTTGGACATCGAACTGTTCGCAGGTGACCTGTTCGACGCGTTACCCGAGGCTGCAAAAGGCCGGATCGACCTGCTGGTCACCAACCCGCCCTATGTGGCCGAGCATGAGTACGCAGAACTGCCGGTGGAGATTCGCGACCATGAGCCTCGCCTGGCGCTCGTCGGTGGCGAGCGGGGCATCGAGATCCTCGAACGGATCGCCGACGAGGTGTACTGGTGGCTGGCGGAAGGCGGCTGGCTGTTGTGTGAGATCGGCGAGACCCAAGCCGACCAGGCGCTCGACCTGTTCAGCCCGTGGCTGTTCTGCGAGATACGCAACGACCTGGCCGGCAAGCCTCGCATACTCGTCGGCCGCAAGGGCGCCAAGTGTTGCTAACCCCTTCGTTCGGAGTGTCGATGCCGGGGCAGGAGCGTTGACGGCCGGCAGAGTGCCGCGACGGCTCATCGGCCAGTATCTGTCGGTGCCGGCTCGTACGATGACCGCATGATCGAAGTGCACGAGTTCACTCCGTCGGGTCGGGTTCCCAGGCACGAACATCGGGTCCGCACGTTCAGTCGGGACTATGACCTCATCGTTCGTGTGGGCGACGCCTACGCCGTCGAGGCCGCCGACGCAGAAAGACTGGCTCGCCTGGTGGTCGGTCGGCTGGGTGCCCCGATGCCCGAGATGGCCTTCAATCGTCGGCGTCGAGCGGACACGGGCCAGTGCCGGGCCCCCCGTTGGCACCTCGAAGCCCTCTACGGGGCCGATGCCGTCTCGGCGTGGGAACGAGGCAGGGGGCGTCCGTATCCCGAGCAGGGCCAGATCAGGCTGGGGACGGTGACCCGCCTGCGGACACTCGCCCACGAACTCGGCCATCATCTCGTCCATCATCTCGACCCGATCCGTACCCCGGCCCACGGCAAGGTGTGGGTGGGCCGCTTCGACGATGCGATGGGAGTGATCGCTGAGAGTGTCTCCGCATGTCTCTCCGGCAAACCAGGTGAGGATTTGTCACCCCAGCGAACGGAGTGAGCGTTGGGGAGGAAGGCACCGCAAGGCGGAGCCGCAGCGGTAGGGGGGCGATGTAGCTTGGGATGTGACCCGGCGAGGAGGAATGGATGGCTGATCAGCGGCAGGAGCTGACTCCGCTTCAGTTTCTCGGGGTGATCGGAAGTGTGTTCGTCGGAATGACGATTCTGTTCTATTGGGTCGGTCTGTACGACCGCAGCGCATTCGTGGCTTCTCTGGCCGGCAGCCTCACGGGCTTGGCGATCCTGTTCGTGCTCGTGGTCTTCTTCGACGTGAAACCTGCGAGGTTCCGCCGAACGGATGAACCGCCCCGCCAGTAGGCTGGTTTCAGGCCGGAGGTGCTCGATGAAGCGGTGGTCGACATCGGCGAGGCGAAGGGTCGTGGTGTCTCTCGGAGGGTTCGCGACTGCCTTGCTGTTGGTCGGAACGTTCGTGTGGTCTGGTGCAGCCCAGTTCTGGTCTGCGGTTGTTGCCGGCTGTGCCGGGGTGCTGGTCCTGATCGTGGCCCTCTCGCCAGATGATGGTGACGGCAAAGGGAAGTCGGAAGGCTGGGAGGGCTGAAGGGAGAAGCACATGGGATCGGAACGGCTTGTAGGGCGTCTGGATTTCGGGCAGGTCCTGGCGCTGGTAGGCGTGGCGCTTCTCGTGCTCGACACGGCCTTCTGGGTGGTGGTGTCGCTGTTTGCACCTGAGGCGGTTGAGTCGCCGGCTCAGTTCTTTCTGTTCAGTGCAGCGACCTTTGCGATCCTGGAAACGTTCGCGTGGCTGAACATGCGTCGCCCCGGCGCTCGGGCACCGGTACGGGTGCGCCTCCTTGGGGTTGGCGTCGGCATGTTGTTGGGGTCTCTGCTGTTTCTGGCCGGTGCGGCGTTGTTCTCGGTTCCTGGCGACTACGCATCGGTAGAGCCGATCGTCGTGCAAGGGATGTGGGTGCCGCTGGTTGTCACCGTGATCGCCGCTGTTCTGGTTCTGCGATCCCGGCCGGACCGGGCGGTTGGTGAGTAGACGGCGACACGCACAACTCGGATCCTCGGGGAGCTGCCTGCGTGGGGGTGGTGGGCCGGGCGAGCGGGTGCTGCCGTGTCTCGCATCGGCACGACAACGGCTTGGAGAGATCCGCCTTTTCGCCCAACCGCCTGACCGTCGAACTCGCTGCCGCCCGGACCCCGTCGGGTCGCCCACGCCCTCATGCCAGTAACCACCAGGTTAGGATCGGGAGCGTTGAGCGACCAGGAGGTAGACGGGGTGTCAGGGCTCCGACTTCACGGCGGCGCCTACCCGCGGCCGCTCACGACCGGGAGGATCCTAATTCGTGTTCTGCTACTCATCGTGGTTGCCGTCGCTCTGCTCTCCGGTTGGGTGTACGGCGTCGATCGGGTGCATGACGCCGACGGCGGCTACCTTCGGATCGCATCGGGCTCCCGGGTCGGCGTGGGAGCGGTGCACGGGCCGGACAGGATGACGTTCGGCCAGTTGTCGCCGTGCATCGCCGGTCCATGGCCGGTCACGATCCGGTCGGTCCGTCCCGCCCGTATGGATTCCGGCGTCGAGTTCCTCGGTGCAAGGGCACGACTACGTGACGTCCGGGGGGCAAACAAGATGCTGGGGGCGCTGTACGGGTTCCCGCCAATGCAGGACGGGCGACCGTTCTTCGACGATCTGCAACCGGTCGAAGGGTTTGTGGTGACACGCCGCTGTCGGGACGACGATCCGACGATGATTCCGGACATCGTGATCGGCTTGCACCGAGTGGACGGTCGCGGTGGGACCCTCGATGGTGTTCTCGTCGACTACCAGATTGGCCTGCGCTGGTACACGGCCAAGGTGAAGGGTTTCTCGGTGTCGTGGTGCGGGAGCGACGCCGTCGAGTACTGCTACCAGGCAGGTTCTTAGGAATGTGGCGCGCCGCCTACGCAGGGATGATGTACGTTCCCGTGGCGTGGGCGACGAGGACTGTCGGGTCCGAGTCGAGGCTCATGTGGACTTCGCCGTAGGCAACCCTGCCCGAGACGCGTAGCAGGGTTGCCTCGCGGTATTGTCTTCAGCTACTTCTGGGCAGGCGTCTGGTGGCTGACGGGTCGGTAGAGAGGAGAGATTCTCGTGGACAGCAGGAGGAGGCAGCGGATTGGCAGTTGGCTCAGATGGTGGGTCATCGCTGCCTTTGTCATCGGCGCGGGATGCTGGCTGCTCCTCGACCGGAACGGTACCGCGACGACGAGGGGGATCTCCGCCGTGGTGAGCCTCATAGTTGCTCTCGTTGGCGCGTGGCTGCTCGTTCTCTGGCTGAAGGCCCCGTCCTCTCCAGAGTGATGCCCATTCTCGCTTTCCTGGTCTCGGCCAGGGTGTCCCCAGTGTTCTCGGCCGGCGCCTACGTCGGCACGATGTAGGTCCCGGTGGTGTGGGCGACGAGTTCGCCGTGCACGCTCATGTGGACTTCGCCGTAGACAACCCTGTCCGAGACGCGTAGCAGGGTGGCCTCGGCGGTTACATCGCCGCCCTTCGCCGGTTGCAGGAAGTGGGTGGACATCTCCGAGGTGACCGCCATCGGTTCGATGCGGCCGAGGGCGCCGAACACGGCGCAGTAGAGGGCGGTGTCGGCGAGGCTCATCAGCAGCGGTCCGGAGATGTAGTCGCCGGGCCTCGTCCAGTGGTCGTCGTAGCTCCACGTGACGGTGGCGGTACCGTCGCCGACGGCTGTGCAGACGAACCCCATGTCGTCAGAACTCGGCATGACGGTGCGAAGAAACTCGGTGATCGATTCCGGTGTCATGACCTCAGGGTACCGGTCTACTCGCGCCGCAATACAGCGCGAGCAGCCCTCCTCACGTAAGGATCGGCCGGATCCCGGCGTGTGTCTGCTGAAATACCCGGGTGATCGGCATGTTCGACTCCGGCATCGGCGGCCTCGCCGTCCTGCAGGCACTCCGCGCGATCGACCCCGAAGCGGCGGTGCTGTACGTCGCCGACCAGGCATATGCCCCCTACGGGGAACGCAGCCTCGAAGAGGTGCGCAGCCGGGCGGTCGCCATCAGCGACTATCTGATCTCCCAGGGAGCATCGCCGATCGTGCTCGCCTGTAACAGTGCGTCGGCCGCGGCGCTCCACCACCTCCGTGATCGGTTCCCCGATGTGTCGTTCGTCGGCATGGAACCGGCGGTGAAACCCGCCGCCGAAAGATCTGCACACGGCGTAATCGGGGTCCTCGCCACCGACGCCACCTTTCAGGGCGAGCTTTATGCCTCGGTCGTTCGGCGCTTCGCCAACGGGTCCCGCGTCATCGGCCAGGCGTGTCCCGGCCTGGCCGCCGCCATCGAAACGGGCGGGCCGGACGTCGAGTCACTTGCCCGGCGGTATGTGGAGCCGCTCCTCGACCAGGAGGTCGACACCATCGTCATCGGCTGCACCCACTACTCGCACATCGTCCCGATCCTCCGCCGCCTCGCCGGCCCGGACGTCGAGGTGGTCGACCCCGCGCCGGCCGTCGCACAGCAGGCGTTGCGGGTCGCCGGCACCATCGACCGCGGGCCGGTCCGCTACCGGACCACCGGCGACGCGCAACGTTTCGCCGGGCAGCTGCGAAACTTGGGGGTGGACAACGTCGCCGTCGAGGAGGTAGGCGCATGGGTGTGATGGACCGGGCGCTCGAAGCGCTCCGTGCCGGGGGAGTCGTCGGTGTGCCCACCGACACCGTCTACGGGCTCGCCGTCGACCCGACCAACCCGGAGGCCGTGCAGCGCCTCTACGAGCTGAAAGGGCGCGGGTCAGGCCATCCGCTCCCGGTCCTCGTCGCCTCCCTTGCCCAGGCCGAGCAGATCGCCGAGATCGGAGGGGTCGCCGCCCGGCTCGCCCTCGAACACTGGCCCGGGCCTCTCACCCTCGTCGTGAAAGCCACCGTCGACATGGTGGTGGTCCATGAAGGAACGCTCGGTCTGCGCGTGCCGGACCATCCGGCAGCGATCTGGCTCCTCGACGCCTACGGTCCGCTTGCCGTGACCAGCGCCAACCGCAGCGGCGAGCCTCCGGTCCTCGACGACGAGGCCGCCCGGGACCTCTTCGGCGACGCCGTCGACGCGTACATCGGCGGGGTCGCACCCGGCGGGGAGCCGTCGACGGTGCTCGACTGCACCGCAAACCCTCCGGTGCTGCTGCGCGCCGGTCCCGTCGCCTGAAGAGACAGCGGATCCGAAGGAGTAGCCTCCGGCCTGTCGAAAGGAAGCCATGACAGACCCGCGCCCGATTGAAACCGTCGACCCGGACGTCGCCCACCTCATCGAAGCCGACGTCAAACGACAAGACACCCACATCCATCTCATCGCCTCCGAGAACTTCGCCTCACGTGCGGTCATGGAGGCATCCGGTTCGGTGTTCACCAACAAGTATGCCGAGGGCTACCCGGGTCGCCGCTACTACGAAGGCTGCCAGATCGTCGACGAGGTCGAAGACCTCGCCCGCCACCGCGCGATGGAACTGTTCGGCGCCGAACACGCCAACGTCCAGCCCCACTCAGGAGCCCAGGCGAACATGGCGGCCTACTTCGCCACCATCAAACCCGGCGACACCGTCCTCGGGATGCGCCTCGACCAGGGCGGCCACCTCACCCACGGCTCACCGGTCAACTTCTCCGGCCAGCTCTACAACTTCGTCGCCTACGGCGTCGACCCCGAGTCTGAAGTCATCGACATGGACGAGGTCCGCCGGCTGGCGCTCGAGCATCGACCCAAGATCGTCCTCGCCGGCTACTCGGCCTACTCGCGTCTCCTCGACTATGAGGCGTTCCGGGCGATCGCCGACGAGGTCGGCGCCCTCTTCATGGTCGACGCTGCCCACTTCATCGGTCTCGTCGCCGGCGGCGCCTACCCGAACCCGGTGCCGTACGCCGACATCGTCACCGCCACCACCCACAAGGCACTGCGAGGACCACGGGGTGGGCTGATCCTGTCCCGGGCCGAATACGCCAAAGCGATCGACAAAGCCGTGTTCCCCGACACGCAGGGTGGCGCCCTGTTCAACCAGATCGCCGCAAAGGCGGTCTGCTTCCGGGAGGCGTCGACGCCCGAATACCGCCAGTACGCCCATCAGGTGGTGCGCAACGCGAAAGCGATCGCCGACGCGCTGGCCGAACGGGGTGTGCGGATCGTGTCCGGCACGACGGAGAACCACATGTTCCTCGTCGACGTGCGCAGCATCGACGAAGAACTCACCGGCAAAGAAGCAGCCACGCTGCTCGACAACCTCGGCATCACGCTCAACCGCAACGCGATCCCGTTTGACCCCCGGTCGCCGTTCATCACCTCCGGCATCCGCATCGGGACGCCGGCAGTGACCACCCAGGGGATGGGGGAGGCCGAGATGGTGCAGATCGCCGACCTGATCGCCGGGGCGCTCCACGACCGAACCGACGAGGACGTCCTGGAAGGGATCCGGATGGCAGCTGCGCAGCTCGCCGCCAAGTTCCCGCCGTACGAAGCAGGGTTTCCGGGGCACGTGTAGGCGGCCGGAGGCCGTCACCGACCGGGCCTCAGAGAGCGACCTCGGCCGCTTCTCGGCGCTGAGCCACGTCCAACCTCAACCGGGCGTCAGAGCACATGAGCGAATCCTTCCCCCTGCCAAGGGGGAAGTGGGCTCGGCGAGGAACGAGCCGAGGTCGATGGGGGTGTCTCGCAGAAGAGTTATGAGTTCTGAGTTGTGAGTTGGCCAGGTAGACAACGGCCGTCTCCTGATGGGCACGCACATCCCTACCCCGGGCCTCGCTGCGCTCGGCCCTTCCCCATCAGGTGTGCTCGCCGCTGCCGGTGTCTCGCGCTAGCGTGCAAACGCTCGTCGTAACGCAGGACCATGACATCCAAGATCGCCTTTATCGGATCCCACTCGGTCCGCAAGACCAACGCCGTGCACTCGTTCGCGGGTGCCGTCGGCCGCAGTGGCCGCAGCGTTGAAGTGGGACGCGAAGTCGCTCGTTTCAACCCCCTCGGCATCAACGAGCGGGCAACCCCCGAAGCGCAACTGTGGGTGCTGATGGCGCAGATCCAACAGGAGCTCGAACTTGCCGGCCGGGCCGATGTGCTGGTCACCGACCGGGCCGTGATCGACAACTTCGCCTACTTCCTGCGGGTCACCAGGGGAGCGGACCCGTTCGACGTCGAACCGCTCATCCGCACATGGTGCCGCACCTATGACCTGTTCGTCCGCCTGCTGCCCGACGT
>JANTGE010000015.1 GCA_024763085.1 Acidimicrobiia bacterium | reverse complement strand
CCGTCACCGAGGCGGTTGACCTGGCCGTCGCGGTGCCGGTGATCGCCGAGGCGCTGTTCCGGAGATTCGCTTCACGGGACGAGGAGGGACTGGCGGCGAAGATGCTGTCGGCGATGCGGCACGAGTTCGGAGGACACGCCATCAAACCCGAAGCGGCGGACTGATGGACCGTCACCTGTTCGTCATTTTCGGGGCTACCGGCGACCTGGCTCGCCGCAAACTCATCCCGGCGCTCTACGAACTCATCGCGGGCGCCGACGCGTGGGACAGCTGTCGGGTGCTTGGGGTCGCAAACTCGCCGCTCACCGATGAGGCGTTTCAGGCGAGAGCCACCGAGGCGCTGGCTGCCGCCGGCCACCCGGACGCTGCCGAGTGGGTCGCCGGCCACTTCCACTATCAGCGCGCCACAGAGGGGTTCGATGCGCTTGGCGACCGGATCCGTCAGCTCGAAGCGACCCACTCGATGCCTGGCAACCGGCTCTTCTACCTGGCGCTGCCACCTTCGGTGTTCGATGACGTGATCGCCGGTCTCGGGAACGCCGGGCTGGCCGAGGCGCCGGGCTGGGTACGCCTCGTGGTCGAGAAACCCTTCGGCAGTGATCTGGCGTCGGCTCGGGAGCTCAACGGACTGATCCATCGCTGGTTCCCGGAGTCGTCGGTCCACCGCATCGACCACTATCTCGGCAAGGAGACGGTGAGGAATCTGCTCGTCTTTCGGTTTGCCAACATGCTCTTCGAGTCGGCTTGGAACCGGGACCGAGTCAAAGACGTCCAGGTGACCGTCGCCGAGGAGCTTGGCGTAGAGGGGCGTGGGCGCTACTACGACGAAGCCGGTGCCTTGCGGGACATGGTGCAAAACCACCTCACCCAGGTCATGAGCCTCGTCGCGATGGAACCACCTGCCACGTTCGAAGCCGACGCGATCCGGGACGAGAAGGTGAAAGCACTGCGATCGATTGCTCGCATCGACGTCGATGACGTGGTCCGGGGCCAGTACGACGGCTACCAGGATGATCCGTCGGTGCCGGCCGGCTCCACCACCGAGACGTTCATCGCCGCGCGGATAGACATCGACAACTGGCGATGGAAAGGCGTCCCGTTCTACCTGCGAACCGGTAAGCGCCTCGCGAAACGCACCACCCAGGTGATCATCGAATTTCGAGACCCACCCGTGTGCCTCTTCGACCGGGAAGGGTCGTGTCAGGTCCACGCCAACATCCTGGCGCTCACCCTGCAGCCGCACGAAGGGTTCGAACTGCTCTTCGACGTCAAGGAACCCGGGGAGCGGATACAGCTTCGCACCCTGCCGCTCGACTTCTTCTACGAAGAGGAGTTTGGTCCGCTGCCCGACGCCTACACCACCCTCATTCGCGATGTCATCGAAGGAGACCAGACCTTGTTCGTTCGAGCCGACGAGGTCGAGGAGTCATGGCGGTTGTGGACCCCGATCGTCGACGGGCGACGCGACCTCCCGGTCTACCCGTACGAGCCCGGAACCTGGGGGCCGGCCGCAGCCGACCACCTCCTAGCCGGCCATCGCTGGGTGATCCGCTAGGACCCGGTATCTCATACCTTGTATCCCGTATCGCGCATGGACCACCGGTACCAGGTACCAGGTAATGCGCGGTCGCTACGACAGCTTCGCCCGCTTCGGTTGTACGAGCCGAAGGTAGTCCGCGGTCTTCATCCGGATCGTCTCGACATGGTTGCCGGCGTTGAACACCATCTCCTCGGCGTCGAACGCCTCGTCGAGCCACACCGGCATCCCGTACACGTTCCCGAATGGAGGCTCTGCCCCCCGTTCGCAGTCCGGGCACAGGGGTGCGAACTCCGACTCGGTCGCCAGGCGCACCGACGATGCGCCGGTCGCCGTTTTCACAGCATCGAGGTCGATCCGGCGATTTGCCGTGGTTACCGCCATCAGCGGTGAGCCATCGGCCATCAACACCACCGCTTTGGCGAACATCCGGCCGGGCACATGTTCGACCGCAGCAACCTCCTGAGCGGTGTAGGCGGGACGGTGCCGTTCGGTCGTGTAGCCGACACCGGCCTGGTCGAGGAGCGACCGCACCTTCTCGGCAGCCTTCGTCATCACCATGACGCTCCTTCCGTCACCTCAAGTCTTAGCAAAGCCGCACCTTCCGTGCCAGGGCCACAAGTCCCGAAATAACCTTGACGCCGCCTCCGGGCACGCGATAGGGTGGCGGTCCCCCCACCTGGAGGTGACATGCGGATGCGCACCAACAGATTCACAGAGCCGGTCGGCTCGGCGCGTCCGCGGCACCACCTTTCCTGAAGGCCCTCCTGCCGCCGGACGATCTCCGGAGGGCAAGCGAGGTACCAGATGGAACAAAGCATCGAACGAGGAGCGTGTGCAGCCTCGGGCCGCCACGACCTGTTCTTCTCCGAACATCCTGGCGACCAGGCGTGTGCCCAGGCGATCTGCGGCGGATGTGCCGTACGCGTCGACTGCCTCCGCTTCGCTCTCGAGAACGAGATCGAATGGGGCGTCTGGGGAGGTGTGATCTTCTGGGAAGCCCAGCCGTACTACCGCAGACGGGGACGGGGAAGGCCCCGGCGAGGTGACGGGCAACCTCAGGAAGTGGCGGTCGATGAACTGTGGCAGCTCGTCCGGTCAGCGTGACGGTGGCGTCTCACCGAAGATCACTCGTGAGCCTCGACGGTCTGCTGCGTAGTAGACCGTGTAGCGTCGAGACGACTCGGTGGACTGACAACAGCGGAGCACCTCCGCCATCAAACGGTTGGGGAGTGACGATCGGGCAAACCGTTCGGCGTGCCCTTCGTCGTCGAAGTGGGTCAGCACCAGAACCCTCGTTGGCGTGTCTGCATCGATGAGCACCTCGTGGGCGATCGGCCCGTCCTTGTCTTCGAACGCAGCCCGCTCCCACTGTTGCACGGCGTTGAGGAACGCCGACATCTGGGAAGGATCGACATGGAACTCGGCTACATGAACGTACTGCATGCTTCCAAGCTAGTCCTTCGGCCAACGGTTGCGCTGCTCCAGCGCCGGCCGGGTCGATAGAGCTGTCAAGGTGCCAGCATGCGCCGAGCTGCGGATGGGTTCGCCGGGTGGCGGAGCTTGGCCAGTGCCTTCGCTTCGATCTGCCTGATCCGTTCTCTTGTCAGGCCGAATCGGGACCCGACCTCGTCGAGCGTCTTGGGGATGCCGTCGTCGAGTCCGTAGCGCAAAGTCAACACGATGCGTTCCCGCTCCGGGAGGGCATCGAGCACTGCCGTCAGGTCCTCTCGGCGCATCCCGGAGGCCACCATCTCGAACGGCTCCGGCGCATCGGTGTCTTCGATGAAGTCGCCCAGCACGGCGTCGTCTTCGCCGACGGGTTCGAAGATCGACACGGGCTCAGGAGCCACTTTGCCGGCTTCGATGACTTTGCCGACCTCGATGCCCGAGAAATCGGCGACCTCTTCCGGGGTCGGGCTCCTGCCGAGTTGCTTGATGAGGTGGTTCTCTGCCGAGCGCACCTGGGAGATGGTGTCCATCATGTGTACCGGCACGCGAATGGTGCGCCCCTTGTCGGCAATCGCCCTGGTGATCGCCTGCCGAATCCACCAAGTGGCGTAGGTCGAGAACTTGAATCCCTTCCGATAGTCGAACTTCTCGACGGCACGGATCAGACCAAGGTTGCCCTCCTGGATGAGATCGAGCAGCGGCAGTCCGTTGTTCGCGTACCGTTTGGCGATCGAGACCACGAGGCGAAGGTTGGTGCTGATGAACTCCTGACGGGCTTCGACGCCTTGCCGAACATACGCCTCGAGCTTTCTGCGGTCCTGGTCAGCCTCGGGAGGATCATGCTCGAGGATCTCGGCGGCTCGGTTGCCGCGTTCGATACGCTTCGCCAGTAACACCTCGTCTTCGGCGGTGAGCAGCCGGTACGTACCGATCTCGTCGAGGTATCGCCGAACGGTGTCGGTTCCCAGTTGGCGATCGTCCGTCACAGGCTCCTCCCGGCAGGAGTATGCATCATACCGATAGTGGAAAATTGATGGAGTGTATATCGGCGTCGAGGACGATCGTCTTGAGGGTGGGCGCTGACGGATTCGAACCGCCGACCCCCTCGGTGTAAGCGAGGTGCTCTGCCAGGCTGAGCTAAGCGCCCCGGCGCCGAGAGAATAGCGGGACCTGGGTTCGATCGGGTAGCTTGGGCGCGTGGAGTATTCGTCGACGATGATCCCGTTCCTCATCGCCGCCGGTCTCGGCGCGCTCATCGGGCTGGAACGGCAGTTGTCTGAGCGGGAAGGCAAGGACGTCACCGCCGGTGCCCGCACGTTCGCTCTCTACGCCACCTGGGGGGCGTTCAGCGGGTATGCGGGTGACCGATACGGCGAGCTCGGCTTCGCCGTCCTGGCGGCGCTGCTCGGTGCGCTGATCGTCGTCGAGTACCGGCTGTCGGCCAAGTCGAGCGGCAAGTGGGGTACGACATCGGAGGTCGCCGCGCTCGCTTCGTTCGGGATCGGCGTCATGGTGTGGGCCGGGGAACCGTTCGTCGCCGGGGGCCTGGCCGTTGGCGTCGCGGCGCTGCTACGGGCCAAGGACTTTTTCCACGGCATGACCATGCGCTTCTCGGACAGCGACGTCCGTATCTTCGTCCAGTTTGCCGTCCTCACCGCTGTCATTCTTCCGGTGCTGCCGGACGCCGACTACGGACCATTCGGATTCTTCAACCCTCGGCGGGTATGGCTCATGGTGGTGTTTGTCAGCGCCATCGGACTCGTCGGCTACGTCGCTCTGCGGCTGCGCGGGCAACGAGGCCTGGCGCTGACCGGCTTCCTCGGCGGTCTGGTGTCGTCGACGGCGGTCACCCTCGGATTCAGCCGCATGTCGAAAGACGAACCGCGATTCCGTTCGGCACTCATCGCCGGCATCGTGGCCGCCTCCGGACTCATGTATCTGCGGGTCCTCATCGAAGCCGCGACCTTCGCCGTTGATCTGGCAAGGATTCTGCTGTGGCCACTTGTCGGCCTGTTCGTTCTCGTCGAGGGGATCGCGGTCTACTGGTGGCTTCGCCCACAGGGAGCCGACGCCGACAGCGATCTCGAAGTCAAGAACCCACTGACCCTGAGTACGGCACTCCAGTTCGGTGCTCTCTACAGCGCGGTGATCTTCGTTTCGAAAGCGCTGCACGACCGGTTCTCCGACGCGGCCCTGAGCGCAGTCGGCGCGATCAGCGGCATCAACGACGTCGATGCCATCACCTTGTCGATGGCCGACCTGGTCACCCGCACCGGACTCGACCCGGTTCCGGCGGCCAAAGCGGTCCTCGCCGCAGTTGTCGTCAACACGGTCGTGAAGGCAGTCCTCGCCGCGGTCCTTGGTGATCGCAAACTGGCCGTGGCGGTCGGCGTGGCGCTTCTCCCCGCCGCGGTGATCGGTGGTGCCGTCTGGGTGGCGCTCTAGTGGAGCGTCGCCCAAATGACTGCCGGGTCTCTGCGGCTCTCGACGCCCCTGGCTACGTCCTCGGCTCTCGAAGCACCGCCGGGGGTGCGTCTTCGACCCGTGTCCTTGCCAGATGACGCCGAGCCCTCGCAGATGCCCAGACATTGATTGGGCGACACACCACTAGGAGCAGGAGAGGGCACGCCTCGGGTACGATGCCGCCATGCAGGTCGGAGCTCTCCTCGACGCACTTGCTCGGCTCGCGCCGTTCGATAGAGCCGCAGCCTGGGATCCGGTCGGTCTCCAGATCGGAGATGTGGCTTCTGAGATCGGACGGGTGGTCGTCTGCCACGAGGTCACCGACGATGTCATCGACGCCGCCGACGATTTCGGAGCGGGCACCATCGTGTCCTATCACCCGCTGCTCTTTCGGCCGCTCAGGCAAATCGTCGCCGGTCCAGGCGCCGACGGGCGCGCGTTCCGCGTCGCTTCCGAGGGGCTCAACCTGTTGGTGTTGCACACCAACGTGGATGCTACGTTTGGAGCCAACGAACTCGCCAGGGCGATCGGGCTCGAACAGGTGAGACCGTTTGGACGGATCGAGACCGCCGACGGCTACAAGGTCGTCACCTTTGTCCCCTCCGGTGACGCAGCGACGGTATCAAACGCGATGGCGTCTGCGGGAGGAGGGGTGATTGGCGCCTACACCGACTGTTCGTTCCGGGTAGAGGGCGTTGGAACCTTCTTTGCCGGAGACGAGACAGACCCGGCGGTTGGTGTTCGAGGACAGATCAACGAAGTGCCCGAAGTACGGCTCGAGATGGTCGTGTCGGCTGGCCGGTTGGCGTCCGTACTCGCCGCGTTGACGGCGGCTCACCCCTATGAGGAGCCGGCCATCGATGTCTACCGAACCGACGGCTCCGTGTCATTCGCCGGGCGTGTCGGGTCACTCCCTGAGCCGATGCCGCTGGACAGGTTCGCAGACAAGGTCGGCCGGGTCCTGGACGCCACCCACGTCCGGGTCGCCGGCAGCGGCCTCGCACAGCGGGTGGCGGTCGTGCCCGGATCCGGAGGCGACCTGATCGGTGAAGCAGAGGGGGTGGACGTCATCGTCACCGGTGACGTCTCGCACCACCGGGCTGCTGCGGCCGTCGACCGAGGCGTGGCCGTCATCGATCCCGGCCATGTCCCCACCGAACGACCCGCGCTCGTGGCCTTGTACGATGCGGTCTACGAACTCGTCGACGAGTGCCGCCTGGTACCGGCACGGGAGGTGTGGCGGTCATGAAAGCATTCCAAAGCCTCGAGGACCTGTTGGACCTCCAGTCCCTCGACTTGGCGCTCGACCGGCTGCTCGAACAGCGTTCATCTCTCCCGGAGTTGCAGGCATACCGTGCCGCCCACGAACAAGCCGAGACGGTGGCTCGACGACTCGCAGAGCTCGATGACCGGCTGCGCACCATCGGGTTGGAGGTAGACAAGGCCAACGGGGAGTTGGAACTCGCCGAAACGAAGGTCGTGCAGCAGGAACGGCGTCTCTTTGCCGGTGGCATGAGCGCCAAGGAGACCGAAAACCTTCGACAGGACGTGGAGATGCTCCGCCGCAAAGTGGGTGAACTCGAAGACCAGGTGCTGGAGTTGCTCGAAGAGCGCGAACGCCTCGAAGCAGAACGAGTCGGCGTTGCGGAGCGGCTCGAGGCAGCCCGATCCGAAGAGTCGCGGCTTTCGGAGATCATCAAGGAGGCGTGGGCGAAGATCGACGCCGAGATAGCCCGCAAAGAGGAGCGGAAGTCTGCCGCCGTGCAACTGATCCCCGAGGATCTCCTCGCCCTCTACGAGAGACTCCGAGAGAAGAAGGAAGGCGTGGCGGTGGGTCGGCTCGACGAGTCGTGGATCTGCGGCGGATGCCATCTCAAACTTTCGGCGGCGGAACGTCAGGAAGCGTTGTCCGAAGAACCGCCGCGCTGTCCGCACTGTCGGAGGATCCTGGTTCCCTGATGGCGCGCTATGCCCTCTACGCCGACGGCGCGGCCCGAGGCAACCCCGGACCGGCGGCTATCGGTGCCGTCCTCTACGACAGCACTGGACGATCCGTAGTCGAGATTTCGGAAGCCATCGGGGAGGCGACCAACAACGTCGCCGAATACCGCGCGCTCATCGCCGGTCTGGAGGCAGCTCGCGCTCACGCACCCGACGAACTGCTGGTGAGGCTCGACAGCCAGCTCCTGGTTCGACAACTGAATGGCGAGTATCGGGTCAAAGCCGACAACCTCAAACCGCTCTACGAGCGAGCCCGGCAGCTGCTGGCGACGTTCCCTTCGGTCACCATCGAACACGTTCCGAGAGCTCGAAACAAGGATGCCGATCGGCTCGCCAATCAGGCGCTCGACGCCTGACCCTTTCGGACGAGCATGAGGAGGGCCACGCCGGCCAGCAGGGCGGCGAACAAGACCCGGAGGGTGCCGGCTTGCAAAGCGAGCGCAATCGACGATCCGAGGAGACCTCCGGCGATCCCGGCAGTACCCAAAGCTGCCGCAGCCGGTACGTCCACCCGACGGCGCTTCAAGTGGATCCAGGCCGCGGTCACGGTGGTCGCGACCACGACGGCCAGGGAGGTGCCCTGCGCCGTGTGCTGCTGAAGGCCCAACCCGAGGGCCAGAACCGGAACGTAGACGAGACCGCCGCCGAGGCCGAGCAACGTCATGAATCCGCCGGTCAACAGCCCGACGCCTGCCAGCAGCAGCGCAAGATGCCACGAGTGGGGGAGGCGGGTGAGGAGTTCGACAGAATCGGGGACGCCGACGATGAGTCGGGCTGCCGCCACCAGGGCAAAGGTGACGAAGATGGCCTTCAGCCAGATCGCCGGGATGCGGCCCATCACTCTTGCGCCGACAGAAGCACCGAGGATCGCTCCGATGGCCAGCATCGCTGCGGCCCACCAATCGACGGCACCGGCAACCAGGAAGCGGGCCATGCCCGCGGCTGCCGTCACGACCACCGCGGCGCTGGAGGTCCCATGGGCGCGGTGCTGTGATACGTGGAGGAGCAGCACGAGGCCTGGGACGTAGATCAAGCCGCCGCCGATGCCGAAGAGGCCTGAGGCGGTGCCGGCTGCCAGGCCGATGCCCGCCGCGATGAGCGTACGTCGCATCTGCGGAGTGTAGAGACAGCAGACATGCGCTCCGGTAGGGTGCAAAGAGGGAGGAGCATCATGTCTGCGTTCACGCCGGTCTACGACACGCTGTCCGACCTGTATCGGAGCAGCGTCGAACAGTACGCCGATCAGCCACTGTTTGGCGTGAAGGACGGTTCCTGGCAGTGGATCACCTACCGGGAGGTAGGGCGGCAGATCGACCAGATGCGCGGCCTGTTACACGGCCTCGGGATCGAGCCTGGGGATCGCGTCGGCATCATCTCCAACAACCGTCCGGAGTGGGCCGTCGTTGCCGGTGCGGCCTACCAGCTCGGCGCCACGGTCGTTCCCATGTACGAGAGTCAGCTCGCCAAAGACTGGCGGTACATCATCGAAGACTGCGGCGCCCGGGTGCTGTTCGTTGCGAACACAGACATTGCCGACACCGTCGAGTCGTTCCGTGATGAACTCCCCGGTCTCGAACACGTCGTGACCTTTGGGGACGACCTGCGGAGTCGCCTCGAATCAGTCGAGCCACACAGCTCGGTCGAGATCTCTCGCGATACGATCGCCGACATCATCTACACCTCCGGCACCACCGGAAGACCCAAAGGCGTGGTCCTGTCCCACGCCAACCTGGCCGACAATCTCAATGCCATTCTCGAACTCCTGCCGGTCGGCCCCGGCGATGTGTCGCTGTCGTTCCTACCCTGGGCCCACTCGTTCGGACAGACGGTCGAACTGCACGGGTTGATGGCGGTCGGCGCCGCCATGGCCATCGCCGAGTCGCCCGACAAGATTCCGGACAACCTCATGGAGGTGCGGCCGACGGTGCTGGTCGCCGTACCCCGCATCTTCAACCGGGTCTACGACGGTGTGAACGCGATCATGGAAGAGGAAGGCGGCTTCAAGAAGCGGCTCTTCGATGCGGCCTTGGCCAACGAGTACCGAAGGATGGAACTCGCCGAACGCGGCGAACGGCGCACCACCGTCGAGCTGAAACATCAGCTCTTCGATGCGCTGGTGTTTTCGAAGATCAGGGAGCGCTTCGGCGGCAGGCTGAGGATGGCGGCGAGCGGATCGGCGGCGCTGTCACCCGAGGTGAACCGATTCATCGATGCGCTCGGCATCACCGTGCTTCAGGGGTATGGACTGTCAGAGACGTCACCGGTGGCAACCGTCAATCGGATCGACGACCGCAAGATCGGGTCAGTCGGCCCCCCGATCCCGGGGGTCCGCATCGAACTCGACCATGTCGCTACCGCAGACCCGAACGACGGCGAGGTCATCATCTACGGCCACTGTGTGATGCAGGGCTACCACAACCTGCCGGAGGAGAACGCCAAGGTCTTCACCCCGGACGGTGGGTTGCGGACCGGCGACATCGGTCATCTCGACGAGGATGGCCATCTGTACATCACCGGACGGGTCAAAGAGCAGTACAAGCTGGAGACCGGCAAGTACGTCGTGCCGGTTCCCCTGGAAGAGCAGATCCGCCTGTCCCCGTTTATCGCCAACGTGATGGTGTACGGGATGAACCGGCCATTCAACGTCGCCGTCGTTGTGCCCGACTGGCCCACCTTGGAACGCTGGGCCGCCAAACAGGGAGTCGACACGACCGACCGTGCCGCACTGCTCTCCGCCCCGCGGGTCCGGGATCGGTACGCCGAGGAGATCGACACCTACTCGCAGGACATCAAACCATACGAGAAGATCAAAGACTTCGTGCTGATCGCCGACGACTTCACCCAGGAAAACGGCATCTTGTCGCAGACGCTCAAGGTGAAACGTCGCGAGGTCATGAAACGGTACGGCGATCTGATCGAAGCGCTGTACCAGTAGCACGGCGGACTAACGTCCCGACGATGCGCCTTGTCGCTTTGCTGCTCGTTGCCATCGTTCTAGTGGCCGCATGTACGACACCCACCGAACCGTCGACGGCCCCGACCGTCACTACGGTGGCCACCGGCTCCCCTACGCCAGGGGAGGCGGTCCGGCAGTTGTTCGCCGCTCTTGACGCCGAGCAGGTTGTTGCCGTCGAGGATCTGGTCATCGAAGATCAGGTCGTCCTGATGATCGCCCTCGAAGGAGCGTCGGCAAGTGAGGTGGCGGCCATGCTCGAACGAGGCATCCCAGAGACGTCGGAGGAGCTGTTCTGGACGTCGTTTCGTGACACGTTTCCCCGGTCGACCGGCGAGCACCTCGCCGATCTGATCGTGGCGGAAGACTCGATGTTCACCATCGAAGAGGTCCACTTCGCCACCGTTGACGTATCGTTCCGAGCCGAGCCAGGAGTGAGTCACTGGATCGTGCAACAGGTCGATGGCCGCTGGAAGGTCGATCTGTTCGCCACCTTCGGGCCGGTCGTCGCCCTGCCGTTGCGGCTGTGGCTCGCCACGCTGCCCGCTGGACCGGACACCGAGACGGTGAAGGCAGCGATCGCCCGGCAGCGTCCCAGTTTGCTCGCTGCCTTGCAACGGCAGCCGCTCGGTCCGATCGAACCGGGAGTCGCCCAGCAGATCCGTGGTCTTCTGGTCGATGTCGGCGCCGGCGGCTGACCCTCGCTGCTGAACAGGGACGTCCGTGCGCTACACGAGGAACTGGTGGATGCGGCCTCGTGCCGTCTCCATCACCTGGGCGGCGATCGAAGCGAGGGCGCGTGCTACCGCCAGTTCCTCACCGATGAGTGGCATGTCGGGATCCGAAGGGTTGCGGCGCGCTTTGCCGTACGACTCGAAGTGGTCACCATGGAGGTCCAATCGAGCATGGGCGGTGGTCTCTTCCCCCTCCTCGTGAATGTCGAGCTCCAGAGAGATGTGCTCGCTCATGGCACCTCCACCCTGCATGATGCCGCCTGTCGCCCCGCGGCGCTAGGGCTATCCGGCCCTACTCGGAGGGACGAGTGGACGTTTTGAGTCTCGGCAACACCTCTCGTCCAACCAGGTCGATGAGGGCTCGCTGATCGAGCGAGGTCATCTGGATCACCACGACGTCGGCTCCGAGGTCCTCTATCAGCGGACGGTAGACGGCAACGATGTCATCGGCGTCGTGCACGATGCTGTATCGATCGAGGATCTCTCGACGTGGGAGAGCGTCGGCCCGTTCCCGAAGCTCCGCCGGGTCGACCGCTTCGAGGCGTCCCGGGGCCCGCAGGCCCCGCCATGGGCCCAGAGCCCGCCATGCCTCGTCTTCGTCCTGCGCATACACCGCCCATCTCGTCGTCACGATCGTTGGGCGTGCCCGGTTGGCGTCGGCGGACGCCGCTATCGCCGGTTCGACGACCCGATCGAGCGTGGCGGACGGATCCTTGACCGACGTGATGACGCCCTCCGCCCGGCGACCCGCGAGGCGGGCTGACTTTGGCCCGCCGGCCGCCAGCCAGACAGGCACCTCGCCGACTGGTGGGCTGTAGAGCTTCGCCCGGTCGGTCCGGTAGTACGTGCCTTCGAAGGCCAGCTTCTCTCCGTCGAGGAGCCGCCGCATGATCTGGAGTGCCTCATCCATACGTGCCGCTCGCTCCGCATACCCGGGGAAGTGATAGCCAAGTGGCCCTTCGTTGATGTTCTCGCCGGTTCCCACGCCGAGATGGAACCTGCCGTTGGAGAGTCGGTCGATCGTCGCCGCGGCCTGAGCCACGACCGCAGGGTGGTAGCGCCACAGAGGAGTGGTGACGCCCGTGGCCAGCCCGACGCGTTCGGTTGCGGCAGCGATGGCGCCGAGTGTTGAGAAGGCGAACCCCGCGGCGCCCATGTCGTCGACCCACGGATGGAAGTGCTCGGAGGCGACAATCATGTCGAAACCGGCGGCCTCTGCAGCCACGGCGTGCTCGACGAGTTGCTCTGGCTGCCACTGCTCGTGGCCGCAGAAATAGGCGAACTGTGTCATGCCGTGCACCTTAGGGGACTGCTGATGGGTGTGGGCGGACCGTTCTCAGCTTGTTGGCAGTTTCGGTAGCTTTCAGGATATGGAACGTGCACTCGTGCTGGTAGGCGCAGGGCCGATCGGTGTGGCGTCGGCTCGTGCTGCCTTGGACGACGGCGTGGTGGCGACGGTCGCCGCCGTCGTCGATCCCGACGATGGGGCTCGGAGGCGGGCCGGGGAGACACTGGGAGCTGCCGGCGTCCCGCATCTCGAGGAACTGAAACTCGTAGGGGACCAGGCCGTTGCCATCGTGGCGTTTTCGTCTCGTGCCGGCGTCACCGCGTTGGCGGTCTGTCACCTGCTGCGTTCCGGATTTCACGTAGTTACCACCTGTGAGGAGCTCGCCGACCCGCCCGAGAACGTGCGGGAGGATCTCATCGCGACGGCCCGGCGAGCGGGAAAGGTGGCCATCGCGACCGGCGCCAACCCCGGGTTCGTGATGGACCGTCTGCCACTCCTCTTGGCAGGAGGATCCCGCAACGTACGGAGAGTCGCCGTCGTACGCCGGGTGGACACCTCGACTCGAAGAGAACCGCTGGTTCGCAAAACCGGTTATGGACTCAGTCCTGAGGCATTTGCAGCCGGCGTCGAGGCTGGGGGGTTGGGACATGTCGGCCTCGACGTGTCGGCCCATCTCGTCGCCGATGGGATGGGCTGGAAACTCGTCGACGAACGGGAGGTGGTTGAACCTGTCCTGGGTGAAGGCGGCAAGGTCGCCGGCCTCCATCAGACGTTTGATGGTGCCACCGACGACGGGCGGTCGCTGCACTATGACCTGACGATGGCGTGGGGACTCGAACGCCCCGAGGACCGAGTCATCATCGACGGTAGCCCTCATCTGGCGGTGGCCGTCGAGGACGGGTACCCAGGCGATGAGGGGACGGTTGCCCGCGTGGTGCGGGGCCTTGCCATCGCTCCCAAGCTGGCCCCCGGGTTCTACCGGCCGTCGGACCTGCCGGTCTGGGGGTAGCGACGTCTGTCAAGCCTCCCGGCGGTTGGGGCGGGTGGCGGTGACGATCTCCGACGGCACCGCCCACTCGACGATCGTTTCAGCGGTCACCGGGTCGAATCCGGCGGCGCCGGCGGCATCGCGGAGTCTGATGGGACGGCATCCGGCGCACAGCGTCGGGCTGACCCGGTACAGGGCCTTCCAGGCGGCGACGAACGCACGGCTGGGTCCGGTGGTGCCTTCGGTGAGTGAGACGTTCACCAGAACGCCGCCCGGGCGAAGCACCCGGAAGAACTCAGACAGCACCGTCGGAAACTCGGCGGGTGCGATGAGGTCGAGAACGTAGGAGCAGAAGATTCGGTCGAAAGAGCGGTCGGCGAACGGCAGCGCTCTGGCGTCACCGACCACCACAGGCACCCCGGCTCGATCCCGAGAGAGCCGTGCCATGACGGGGGAGAGGTCGATGCCGACGGCGAGGCCTTCGGATCCGACGACGCCGGCCAGGTGCTGCAAGACCCGACCGGTACCAGGCCCCACCTCGAGTACCCGGTGGCCCGGCTGCACCTCGAGGAGGTCCAGTCCACGTTCTTTGGCCCTGCCTTCGAACCGTTCCGCCAGATCGTACGTGCGGCCCAGCACGTCGTAGATCCGGGATGCCCGCTTGGGGCTCACCGTCGCCATGGTCTCCATCCTGACACAAACAACATAGTGGGTTGATGTCCTCGTGCTCGTCAAGCCTGGCATCACCGTCCGACGCTGTGGTCGACACGAACGGGCACGGGCTACTCGATGACGCCGCGTTTCCGGAGCGTTCGGAGGGTCAGCATCTTGACGGCATCGTTGAACACGAACCACGCCAGGGCATATCCCCAGACGAAAGCGCCCCAACCCCAGCCGATCGGCTCCATGAAGATCCCGTAGACGGCAATGAGCGTGCCAATCACTCGAGTCGAGAAGGTCGCTCCGAACAGGATCCCGGCCGGGTAGGGCTTGCGCCAGAACCAGTCATTGGTGCGGGTGTTGTAGATGGTTCCGTGTCCGGCGACCACCATCTTGCCAAAGAAGATGGACTGGATCAGCGGATCGGGTAGGCCTTGTTTGACGAGGATGTAGAACAGCAGGAACGAGGAGATCACGCCGGCGACACCAAGGACGGTCGCCATTGACAGCACTTCCGGCATGTTCCATCGAACCGGGTGCTTGCGAACCCGCGTGTTGTCGTAGGCGATGGTCAAGATCGGGATGTCGTTGAGCAGCGCCAGGATGATGATCATCAGCGCCGTGATCGGATAGAAGTTGAAGACGACGATCGCCAGCGTCATGAAGAAGACGATGCGGAGCGTCTCGGCGATCCGAAAGATCGAATACGACTTCATCCGCTCGAAGGTGATCCGCGCCTGTTTGATGGCATCGTTGATGACGCCGAGACCCGGAGCGGTCAGCACGATGTCGGCGGCGGCTCGGGCGGCATCGGTTGCGTTCGACACCGCGATGCCGGCGTCGGCCTTTTTGAGAGCAGGAGCGTCGTTGACCCCGTCGCCGGTCATGGCGACGATATGGTCGGCTTTCTGCAGCAGGTTGACGATCGTGTACTTGTCCTCAGGGACCACCTCGGCGAAGATCTCGACGTCCTCGATCATCTCCAGGATCTCAGACTCGTGGGCGGTGATGAACCCCTCGGTGAGTCCTTCGGTCTGGAACTCCTCCGATACCTTCTCGGCGACCTCCTCCGCGAACCGCTTGGCCTCGGCCTTATCGGCTTCTGGCTTGAGGCGCTCGTAGAGAGCGTCGGCAACGATTCGCGCAAGTGTCGCCAGCTCCTGATTGCCGGCGGCCCGCAGCTCGGTGGAACGCATGGCACGCCCCGTCAGTCCGAGGAGGCGTCCGATCTCCCGAGCGATCGCCAGGTTGTCTCCGGTGATCATCTTGACGGCGACCCCGTGTTCGTGCAGGTCGGTGATGACATCTTTCGAGTCTTCTCGCGGCGGGTCGAACAGCGGGATGAGCCCAACGAGATCAACGTGGTTCTTGCGCTCGATCCCGACGGCGAGCGTTCGGTAACCTTTCTCGGCCAGCAGCTCGACTTCGTGTTCGATGTGCTCGACTGCTCCTGTTGGCAATTCGGTCCGGCGGATCAGGACTTGCGGAGCCCCCTTGGTGACGGTCAGCCGTTTGTCGTCCTTCTCGACGGTGGCGACGGTGCGCTTGCCGACCGGATCAAACGGAGTGAACGAGACCTGCTGGTAACTCTTCCAGTCGAGGTCTGGGAAGTGCTCGTCGATGTAGTGGAAGATCGGCAGTTCGATTGGGTCGTCGTTCTCGAGACGGGACGCCAGGGCGGCGTAGAGGAAGAGCTCTTGTTCGTCGTGTCCGTGGAACACGACCGGGTCGGCCACCTTCATCTGGTTCATGGTGAGCGTGCCGGTCTTGTCCGAACAGAGCACGTCTACGCCGGCAAGTTCCTCGATGGCGACGAGACGGCTGACAATGGCCTGTTTGCGCGCCAGCGCCATGGCTCCGACAGCCATGGTGACCGACAGAACGGCCGGCAACGCCACCGGGATCGCGGCGACGGTCAGAACCAACGAGAACCGGGCCAGCTCGAGGAAATCCTGGCGGCGGAAGATGCCGACCATGACGATGATGACAACCAGCACGGCAGTAACGGCAATGAGGAAGTCGCCGATACGGATAACCATCTTCTGGAAGTGGCTGCGTTCCTCGCGTTCTGCTTTGGCGACGAGCGAGACCATTGACGAGAAGTTGGTGTTCGTACCGGTGTTCACTACGACCGCGAGCATCTCGCCCTGTTTGACAATCGTGTTGGCGTACACGACCTCACCAACTCGCTTGCTGACCGGAAGCGACTCGCCGGTCATGGCGGACTGGTCGACGAGGAGGTATTCCCCATCGACCAACTTGGCGTCGGCCGGGATGATGTCGCCGATGCGCAGTTTGATGATGTCGCCTGGTACCAGCTCTCTCGCCGGGAGCTGTTGCCATGCGCCGTCTCGGAGCGCGAGGGATTTGAGTGCCAGCCGTTGCTTGAGGGCGGCCACGGCGCTGAGGGCTCGGTGCTCCTGGGCGAAGTCGATCCCGGCGTTGACCAGGAGCATGATCATGATGATCGTAAAGTCTTCCCACTTGCCGACGACGGCCGACAGCGCGGCGGCGGTCTCGATCATCCAGGGGATCGGTCCCCAGAAGCGCCGGAAGAGACGATGCCACAGCGGCTCTTCCTTTTCTTCGATCTCGTTGTACCCGTACGTTTGGAGGCGCTGTCTCGCTTCCTCGGAAGACAACCCCTGGTCGGGGCGGACGCCGAGCTGTCGCAGAACCTCGTCGGTGTCTTGCCGGGCGAATCGATCGGTGCTGGTTGCCATGTGACCTCCGATGGGCAATGCTACCGGTACGGCTAGAGCTGAAATCCGGCCTTTTCGGCGAGTTCGAAGAACGCCACGATCGGGTCGGAGACGCTCATCGCTTTGAGGACGTCGCGGTATCTGACGACATGATGCCGCACAAAGGTGAGTGCATGGCCGAGGGAAATCGTGGTGCCTTCCTGTACCTTGCCGTAGCTGCCGAAACCGACCAGCCGGACACGGACCTGGTCGTTGTGGAACTCGGCATGGTCCAGCAGACGGTCGACGATGTGGTTCAGGTCGGCGCCCAGGTCGCCACCTACTCTCCGCAGACCGGCGTGGAGGGCCGCGGGCGTATGCAGGCCGGGGTTAAAACGGGCTTCGCCCTGTTTGACTTCGGCGAAGATGATGTCGAGGTGGCCTTCGGCGATCGAAAGGTCAGGGTCGATCGAGGCAATGATGCCTGATTCGACCTTGGGCCGTTTGCCCTGGTACCGGCCCGATGCACGGCTCGATGGCAGCCTCACCGCGATGACATCGATGTCGGTGACGGCGCGATACCCCTCTGGGCCGAGTTCATGGACGTCGAATTCGGTCAGGGTGAAGTAGCCGTTGATACGTAGATAGGCGCACACGACTTCGACGGCCGGGTCTTCGATCATCTGGACGCCTCCTCGACATGGCATGTATAGCACGGCAGTCGGGCAGATCGCCGATCGCTACCATCGCCGGTTGTGACTCTCGATGCGTTCTTCCGACCCCACGGCGTGGTGTTCGTCGGTGCCACGACCGATCCCCAGAAGCTGGGGTTCGGCGTCGCCAGGAATCTGGTCGGCGGTTTCTCCGGTCCGGTCCGGCTTGTGGGCAGGAGTCCGGGTGAGGTTCTGGGACATGCGATCCATACGTCCATCGAACCGCTGCCCGATGGAATCGACCTGGCGGTGATCCTCGTCCCGGCGGAGGCGGTACCGGAGATCCTCGACGCCTGCGGGCGGCTCGGGGTTCGTGCGGCCATCGTCGCGTCCGGCGGTTTCAAAGAGGTGGGGGAGCGGGGCGAGGAACTCGAACGCATCTGCCTCGAGATCGCCCGCCGACACGGGATGCGTCTCTTGGGACCGAACTGCATCGGCGTGATCGACACCTCGACGCCACTCGACACCAGCTTCCTGCCACCACCGGGCGCGCAGAAGGGGCCGGTCGCGTTCCTCAGCCACAGTGGGGCCACGGTCGCCGGAGTCATCGACTGGGCACGAACCCAGGGGCTTGGATTCAGCCGTATCGTCTCCCTCGGCAACCAGGCCGACGTGACCGAAACCGATCTCCTTCCGGTTGTGGCCGGCGACTCGGCGACACGAGTGGTGACGCTGAACCTCGAACAGGTCTCCGATGGTCGGAGGTTCATCGATGCGGCCGCCGCCTCGCCGGTGCCGGTGGTGGCTTTTCGCGCCGGCGCCTCGGACGCTGGAAGCCGGGCGGCGAGTAGCCATACGGGCGCACTCGCCGGAAACGATGTCGCCTTCGACGCTGCGTTCCGGCGCGCAGGCATCATCCGGGTCGATTCGCTGGAAGGGATGTTCGACGCGGCCAGGGCGCTGGCATGGCAGCCGCTCCCAGCGGGAAGGAAGGTTGCAGTACTGACCAACGCCGGCGGTCCCGGAGTGGCTGCGGTCGACGCTTTGGTTGCTGCCGGTCTCTCCGTGGATGAGCTCTCGTCGACGGTTCAGACCGAGTTGCGCCGGTTGCTCCCGCCCGCGGCTTCAGTGATGAACCCGGTCGACATGCTGGCGTCGGCGTCACCCGAGCAGTATGCCGAGTCGCTTCGGGTGCTGCTCCAGGCCGACGAGGTTGACGCGGTGGTGGTGATCATCCCGCCACCTCCGATGTACCCGGCGGGTACGGTCGCCGACGCGCTGATTCCTGTCGTACAGGAATCCGGCAAACCGGTGCTGGCCGTGACCATGGGAGGACGGCTGGTCGATGCTGCTGCAGAACGGCTTCGCTCGGCGAACATCCCCGACTACCGGTTCCCGAAACGCGCTGCTGCGGCCCTGGGGGCTATGGCGTTCCGGGCATCATGGACTCGCCAGGACCACACGCCGATTCGGCCGACGATTCATCTCGGCTGGAACGTGGACCACCAGGGCTGGCTCCCACCGTCCGAGGCCTTCGATCTGGTGCGGGCCGCAGGCATCCCGGCTCTGGAAATCACCGTTGCCGCTTCCGTCGGAGACGCGGTGGCGGCTGCAGATCGTGTCGGCTACCCGGTCGCCCTCAAGGCCGACATCCACGGGGCTGCCCACAAGAGCGACATCGGAGGTGTCATCCTCGACGTTGCCGACTCGGCCGCTGTCGCCGAGGCGTTCGAGCGGCTCATGAAGCGGGCACGGTTGGCGGGGAGCGAGGTCCGGGGTGTGATCATCCAGCCGATGGCTCGTGGCGGGCTCGAGGTGATCGTGGGGGTGGTGCGAGATCCTCAGTTCGGCCCACTCCTCATGTTCGGCAGCGGCGGAGCCGGGGTGGAAGCCGCCGGCGACGTGGCCTTCGCCATCGCCCCGCCCACCGCCGGAGACCTCGAACATCTGCTCGGCTTGACCGTCGCTGGGCGGATACTTCGGTCCGGCCGGGGAGACGCCTTCAACGTCGCGGCGGTCGAGAAAGCATTGGTGGGCGTCGGAGCGCTGGCGGAGGCGCTGCCGGAACTCGCTGAACTAGAGATCAACCCTTTGGTGGTCCGAAGCGAAGGGGTGGTGGCAGTCGACGTCCGGGCCAGGGGGAGCGTTTGGCCCGGTCGGTAGGATGGAGCCACGGAGGTGCCGGTGACACATCGGGAACAGAGGCGAGGCCGGCCGCTTCGCGTCAGCACGGGTGATGGCGACGATCGACAGCAGCCTTCGCCGCCGCAGGGGCCGGGTGGGCTGCCTGAGCGACCGAAGATCCATCCGATCTGGTGGATCATCCTCCTGGGGCTGCTCATCTGGAACGCGTTGATCATCTGGGGTCCGACCGCGCAGCGCGCTCCGCTCCCGTACAGCGAATTCATCAAGCAGGTCGAAGCGGGCAACGTCGCTCGGGTGGAGATCAAGGGAGACTCGATCACCGGAACGTTCGTGAATCCGGTGGACTTGGCGTACGTCGAGGCGGTGAACGAGGTCACGACGACGACCCGGCCACCAGCAACCACGACGACCACCCAGACCTCGGCGACCACCACGACGACCGTCCCGGTGCAGTTCACCCAGTTCAAGACGACATTCCCGCAGAGCGTCGGTGACGACCGGCTGATGCCGTTGCTCGAAGCCAACGGTGTCGTGGTCGACGTGACGCCGGTCAGCACCACGTGGGGGACGATCCTCATCGACCTCATTCCGTTTGCGTTGCTGATCTGGCTGCTGTGGTGGATGGGCAAGCGCACCCTCCAGGGGCAGGCCGGCATGTTCAACTTCGGCAAGAGCAAGGCACGCGAATACATCACCGAACGGCCCGATGTGTCCTTCGAGGACGTAGCAGGAGCCGACGAGGCCAAAGAGGAACTCAAACAGGTCATCGAGTTCCTCAAGGACCCGGAGAAGTTTCACCGCATCGGCGCCCGGCTTCCCCGTGGGTTCCTGCTCGTCGGGCCTCCCGGCACCGGCAAGACGCTGCTGGCGAAAGCGGTCGCCGGCGAGGCGTCGGTTCCGTTCCTCAGCATCTCTGCTTCGGAGTTTGTCGAGATGTTCGTCGGGGTCGGGGCCAGCCGGGTCCGAGATCTGTTCGACAAGGCCAAGAAAGTTGCGCCTTCCATCGTGTTCATCGATGAGCTCGACGCCGTGGCGAGGAGGCGGGGAGCCGGACTGGGAACCGTGAACGACGAGAGGGAACAGACGCTCAACCAGCTTCTGACCGAGATGGACGGCTTCGACGAGCGGGAGAGCGTCATTGTTCTCGCGGCGACGAACCGGCCCGACGTCCTGGACCCGGCCCTGCTGCGGCCCGGCCGGTTCGACCGGCAGATCGTCGTTCCGCTTCCGAACCAAGAGGGTCGGCTGGGGATCCTGAAGATCCACACCAGGAAGCTGAAACTGGCATCGGACGTCGACCTGGAGAAGCTCGCCCGGAGAACGATCGGTTTGAGTGGCGCCGATCTGGCGAACATCGCCAACGAAGCGGCGCTGGCTGCCGCCGAGCGCGGGGCAGAGATGGTGACCGAGGAGGACTTCGACACCGCCATCGACAAGGTGACCCTGGGTGCAGAGCGGCACACGCCGATGAGCGAGCATGACCGACGGGTCGTCGCCTACCACGAGTCCGGCCACACCCTGGTCGCCTGGTTCTCTGAGCTCGCCGACCCGGTCGACAAGGTGACCATCATCCCTCGCGGACTGGCACTGGGTGTCACGCAGCAGCTCCCCGCGGAGGAGCGGGTGAACTACAGCCGCGACTACCTGAAGACGAGGATCGCCGTCATGCTCGGCGGCCGTACGTCCGAAGAGCTGGTGTTCGGGGACTACACGACCGGGGCCGAGAACGACATCGTCGAGGCCACCAAACTGGTCCGAAAGATGGTGACCCGCTGGGGGATGGGCAGCCTGGGGCCGGTAGCCGTGGATGGCAACGAGGAGCAACCATTCCTCGGTTACGAGATGGCGACCGGTCGGACGGTGAGTGAGGAGACCCAGGCCCGGATCGACAAAGACATCGAGTCGATCATCTCCGAACAGCACGACTATGCCCGGTCCATCCTGGAAGGGCACCGGGACCTCCTGGACCGACTCGTGGAAGCCCTCATCGATCACGAGACCGTTGAAGACGGCGAACTGCGCGACATCCTCGGACCCCCGGCGTTCGACGCGTCGGCAGCTCCGAAGCCGTAGGCGTTTACAGCTCGATTGGCTCGTCGTTCGGGGGAAGCCTCGTCATCGCCGTCGTCGTCTCATTCGTGTCAGGCAGGGCAAGACCTGGTCGCGACACGGACAATGCGCTGGCAGCGTTGGCAAACCGGGCCGCCTCATGCCACGGGGCTCCCTGTGCTCGGCGGACGGCCAGCGCAGCGATGAACACGTCTCCGGCACCGGTCTCGTCGACCGGGTCGACGCTCAACGTTGGGATCCGCACGATTCCGTCGCTGTCGGCGACGAGCACGCCTGCGGCGCCCAGTTTGAGGAACACGGTCCGGGCGCCCGTCTGCCGTAGGTCTCGGGCAGCGAGCATGGGAGCAATCGGCGACGATGGCACTCGCCCGGCCAGCGCGGCGCCTTCGTCCAGGTCTGGGGTGATCGCCGTCGCTCTGGAGAGGATCTGCCTCGTCACGTGCTGCGGTGGTGCAGGATCGAGGAGCAGAGGCAACTTGTGCTCCACCGCCCAGACGGTGAGCCGGTCGAGCACCTCGGCGGGTACTTCGGCCTGGACCAAGATCACGTCACATTCGCCGAGATCGGAGAGAGCAGCTTCGACGTCGGACCAGGTGAGCAGATCGTTGGCTCCAGGCACGTAGATCATGGACTGGTGGTGGCCTTCGACGAGCCGTATCGCCACGAAGCCAGTTCTTGATCCAGTGCTCGTGGAGACGTACCTGGTGTCGACGCCGTCGCCGTCAACGGCGTCGCGGCAGTCCCGACCGAACTCGTCGTCGCCGACGCGGCCGACCAGGAGCACATCGGCTCCGAGCTTCGCCGCGGCACGCGCCTGGTTGGCGCCTTTGCCGCCAGGCTCGGCCAGATACCGGTCGGCGTGAAACATGGCCTGATCGGCGCTTTCGGTGACACCGAACAGGTGGATGTCCATGTTGAGGCCGCCTACGACTCCGATCCGCACGCCCATACCAACTACCTCCTCGCCTGCATCCTAGGAGTTGTAGATTCGAGGCTATGGCGACCCGAGATCCGAAGGCGATCAGTCGCAAGATCTACGACATCATCGCTGCGACCGCACCGAACCCGCCGGCGATGAGGAGCTGGGAAGGTGACCACTGGGGGCCTGACGAAGCCGCCGCCACCATCGTGCTGCAGCACCCCGGCGCCCTGCGGGCGCTGCTGCTGCCCCCGAGCGACCTGACGGCCGGCGAGGCGTACGTGTATGACGACATCGA
>JANTGE010000014.1 GCA_024763085.1 Acidimicrobiia bacterium | reverse complement strand
TCGCCGAGGACGACGAGGGCAACGAGGCGACGGACTCCGATTCGGCGACGGTGACGTTCACCGACGTGCTGCCGGTCATTGAGGTGACGAAGACGGCGAATCCCACGTCGGTCGACGAACCCGGGGGCTCGGTGACCTACACCTTCACGGTCACCAACCTGTCGGAGGCCGAGATGGTGACCATCGACACCCTCGACGACTCCATCTACGGCGACCTGACGCTGGTGCCCGGTACGACCTGTGAGCTGCCGCGGGTGCTTGCCCCGGCAGGCGTGGCCGGAGACAGCTACGAATGCTCGATCACGTCCGACATAGCCGGCGATGCCGGGGACACGATTCACAATGTGGTGACCGCGTCCGGTACCGACAACGAGGGCAATCGGGCCACCGATACAGCCTTCGCCGATGTGACCATCACCGACGTGCTGCCGGTTATTCAGGTGACGAAGACGGCTGATCCGACCTCGGTTCCCGAGCCGGGCGGCGAGGTGGAGTTCACCGTGACGGTGACGAACCAGTCGGTGGAGGATGTGACGATTACGTCGTTGACCGACACTGATTTCGATCTGTCCACGGCGTGTGCCGATGCGGTCGGAACCGTGCTGGCACCCGGTGGGACGTACACGTGTGTGTTCACCGAGGCGCTCGTCGGCGATGCATCCGGGCCGGCTCATAGCAATACGGTCACGGCCACCGCCGAGGACAACGAGGGCAACGAGGCGACCGATTTCGACGTCGCCACCGTCCTGTTCACGGATGTGTTGCCGACGGCGACGCTCGACAAGACGGCCACGCCGACATTGCTGTCCGAACCGGGCGGCACGGTCACGTACGATGTCGTGGTCACGAACACGTCGGTCGAGGCGTTGACCCTCGACGCACTCGTCGACGATGTCTTCGGGAACCTCGACGGTAAGGGCAGTTGCGCCACTGGTGGGAGCATTCCCGCGGGCGGAACCTACACCTGCTCGTTCACAGGGCCGTTCTCCGGTAGCGCCGGAGACAGTCTGACGGACATCATCACCGCGACGCTGACCGACAACGATGGCAACACGGTGAAGCCGTTCGACGACGCCACGGTCACGATCACCGACGTCGGTTTCTCGGTCGGGATCACCAAGACCGCGGATCCGACGTCGATTGCCGAGCCAGGTGGGACGATCACCTATACGGTCGTCGTGACGAACTCGTCGTCGGTGGAACCGTTGACCATCCTGTCTCTCGTCGATGACACCTTCGGGGATCTCGACGGGCAGGGAACCTGCGACCTGCCGGCGACCCTGGCGACGGCGTCTGACGGGCCGACGACGTACACCTGCACGTTCACCGGGGACGTTTTGGGCAACGCCGGTGATACCCATACCAACATCGTCACGGCATCGATCACCGACGGCGACTCCGAGCCTGTCGAGGTCTCCGACGACGCGACGGTGACGATCATCGATGTGCCGTCGTCGATCACGGTGACGAAGACGCCGAGCGTCGATGAGGTCGCCGAACCGGGCGACGTGGTCACATTCACCGTGACGGTGACGAACACCTCGGCGGTGGACACGGTGACGATCACGAGTCTGCTCGACGACACGTACGGTGACCTCAGCAACGAGGGAACCTGCAGCGCAGGCTTCGACCTCGCTCCCGGCGAGGACTTCACCTGCAGCTTCAACGGTGCGGTGTCCGGCAACGCCGGAGACACCCACACCAACGTGGTGACGGCGTCGGGTGTCGACGATGATGGCAACGCGGTGTCGGACGATGACGATGCGATCGTGACGATCACCGATGTGCCTTCGTCGATCACGGTCGAGAAGACCGCGGATCCGACATCGGTTCCGGAGCCGGGAAGCACGGCCACCTACACGGTGGTGGTGACGAACACCTCGGCGGTGGACACGGTGACGATCACCAGCCTGCTCGACGATTCGTTCGGCAACCTCGACGGGAAGGGCACCTGTGCAGTGCCAATCGAGCTTGTTCCTGGTGCCGACTTCAGCTGCAGCTTCGACGGTGCGGTGTCCGGCAATGCCGGAGACACCCACACCAACGTGGTGACGGCGTCGGGCATCGACGATGATGGCAACTCGGTGTCGGACGATGACGATGCGATCGTGACGATCACCGATGTGCCTTCGTCGATCACCGTCGAGAAGACCGCGGATCCGACATCGGTTCCGGAGCCGGGAGGCACGGTCACCTACACGGTGGTGGTGACGAACACCTCGGCGGTGGATACGGTGACCATCACCAGCCTCGTCGATGACATCTTCGGTGACCTGGCGGAGACGTGCGGGGTCGATGAGGGCATCGTTCTCGAACCTGGTGAGGACTTCACCTGCACGTTCGACGGTGCGGTGTCCGGCAACTCTGGAGACACCCACACCAACGTGGTGACGGCGTCGGGAACCGACGACGATGGCAACTCGGTGTCGGACGATGACGACGCGACGGTGACGGTCAGCGACGTTGCATCGTCGATCACCGTCGACAAGACGGCAGATCCGGTTGCCATCCAGGAGCCCGGCGGCACGGTGACGTTCACCGTTGTCGTGTCGAATATCTCTTTGACGGACACGGTGACGATCACCAGCCTCGTCGACGACGTCTACGGAGACCTCGACGGACAGGGCACCTGCGCGGTGCCGTTCGACCTTGCTCCGGGTGAGGACTTCACGTGCTCATTCGAGGGTGAGGTGTCTGGTACCGGAGGCGACACGCACACCGACACCGTGACGGCCATCGGCTACGACGACGACGAGAACGAGGTGACAGCCGAAGACTCCGCAGACGTGGACATCACCGAGACACCGGTGACCGACCTGTCGATCACCAAGGTGGGGCCCGAGTCGAGCATCGACGAAGGCGAGGACGCGGCGTTCACCATCACGGCGACCAACAACGGGCCACTCGATGAGCCCGCCGCCGTGGTGACCGACACGCTGCCCGATGGGCTGGTGTTCAAGTCGGCGACGCCGAGCCAGGGCACCTGCTCCGAGTCGGGTGGTGTGATCACCTGTCAACTCGGAACGCTTGCAGCCGGTGCCTCTGCGACCATCATCGTGGTGGTCAACGGCCCGACGCAGGGTGTCTATGAGAACGTCGCAGTGGTGGCCGGCGAAGTCGAAGATTCGAACCCCGGGAACAACGAGGCAAGCGATGACGTGACGGTCGTCCAGGTGCTCGCCACCACTTCGACCGCCCCACCGGAGACGCTGCCGTTTACCGGCGCAGAATCCGGCGGTATGGGTGGAACCGGCGTCGCGCTGGTGCTGCTCGGTGGCCTCTTGCTGCTGGTCGTGAGGCGGCGAGAAGACGTGACGACCGAGGTCGCCGAACGCCTCAGCCGTTACCGGATCATCTGATCCCTGCACACGAGGTGAGGGTCCCGGCAGGTCCGGGGCCCTCACCTTTTGGGCGGCTCGCCGTCGTGAACGGTCGCCGAAGTGCCGCTGGCTGAAGAAGACATCGTGGCCAACGTGGCCGGTTGAGGTACTAGCATGTGGCGCACGATGAGTGACGAGCGCGATGCAGCCGACGTACGACCCGAAGACCGTCGAGTCGCACTGGTATCCCCGCTGGGAGGAAGCCGGTCTCTTCCGGCCTGAGTACCGCCCGGACGGGGAACCGTTCTGTGTCGTCATCCCACCTCCCAACGTCACCGGCCAGCTCCACATGGGGCATGCCCTCAACCACACCATCCACGACGTCATCGTGCGTCGCAAACGGATGCAGGGCTACGCCGCGCTGTGGCTGCCCGGCACCGATCATGCAGGCATTGCCACGCAGAACGTCGTCGAACGGGAACTCGCCGCCGAAGGGCTGACCCGTCACGACATCGGCCGGGAAGCGTTCGTCGAACAGGTCTGGTCGTGGAAACGCCGTTTCGGTGACCGGATCAGCCACCAAATGCGGCGGCTCGGCGACTCGGTCGACTGGACCCGGGAACGTTTCACGATGGACGACGGCCTGTCGAAAGCTGTCCGAGAGGTCTTCGTCCGGCTCTATGAAGAGGACCTCATTTACCGGGGCGACCGGATCATCAACTGGTGTCCCCGCTGCGGCACCGCCCTTGCCGAGATCGAAGTCGAGTACCAGGACGAACCAGGCGAGCTCGTCTACCTCACCTATCCGTTCGTCGGTGAACCAGGCGGCATCACCGTCGCCACCACCAGGGCAGAGACGATGTTGGGAGACACCGCGGTCGCGGTGCATCCTGACGATGCCCGCTACCGCAGGTACATCGGCAAGACGGTGAATTTGCCGCTCGTCGGCAGAGAGATCCCGATCGTCGCCGACGCCGCGGTCGACCCTGAATTCGGCACCGGCGCGGTGAAAGTCACCCCGGCGCACGACCCGAACGACTTCGAGATCGCGCAGCGGCACAACCTGCCGGCGGTGAAAGTGCTCGACGAAGAAGCCAAGGTGACCGCCGAAGGCGGCCGATTCCAGGGCATGGATCGGTACGAAGCTCGCGAAGCCGTCAAGCAAGCGCTGTTCGAGCTTGGCTACGTCGAGAAGATCGAAAGCCACCAGCACTCGGTCGGCCACTGCTATCGCTGCGGTACCGTCGTCGAGCCGTACCTGTCGCTGCAATGGTTCGTGAAGGTCCGCCCTCTGACGGTTCCGGCCATCGAAGCCGTCAAGGATGGGCGGATGCGGTTCGTGCCCAAACGGTGGGAGAAGAACTACTTCCACTGGATGGAGAATCTGCGCGACTGGTGCATCAGCCGGCAGATCTGGTGGGGTCACCGCATACCTGCCTGGTACTGCGACGACTGTGGGGAGACGACCGTCGCCAGGGAAGACCCCACAGCCTGCCCAGCCTGTGGTTCGACCTCGCTGCGCCAGGAGGAGGACGTGCTCGACACCTGGTTCTCCTCGGCCCTGTGGCCTTTCTCGACGCTTGGTTGGCCCGACGAGACCGACGACCTGGAACGGTTCTATCCCAACTCGATTCTCATCACGGGATTCGACATCATCTACTTCTGGGTCGCCCGGATGATGCAAATGGGACTGCACTTCATGGGAGATGTCCCTTTCCGGGACACGATCATCCACGGACTGGTGCGGGACTCCTCGGGCCGGAAGATGTCGAAGTCGATCGGCAACGCGATCGATCCGCTGGACATCGTCGCCACCCACGGAGCAGATCCGCTTCGATTGGCACTGATCCAAGCCGCTGCTCCCGGCCACGACGTCCCCTTCGACGTCGAATGGGTCGAAGGAGCCCGCAAGTTCGGTAACAAGCTGTGGAATGCGGTCAGGTTCGGTCTGCTGCACCTGGAGGGTGGCAGCGTGCCTGCCGAAGGCGGCTATCCGGACAATCCATCGGAGGCCGACCAGTGGATCCTCGCCAGGCTCGGCGAGGTGACGGCCAGGTTCGACGAGCTGGCCGACCAGTACCGATTCTCCGACGCGTACGGCCAGCTCTACAACTTCGCGTGGTCCGAGGTGTTCGACTGGTATCTCGAGTTCGCGAAGACCCCGCTGCGCGACCCGGATCTGGCGGGCCCGACCCGGCAAACGCTCGGCGTGGTTCTCAGGGACCTGCTCAAGCTCTTCCACCCCGCCATCCCCTTCGTGACGGAAGAACTGTGGTCGGAACTCGTCGCCGATGGCCTCCTGGCCGGCGCCGCATGGCCCGAAGTGCCGTCCTACCAGCTCCCTGAAGGCGTCGACACGCTTCAGGAGCTCATCACAGGGATCCGACGCTTCCGAGCCGAACACAATCTCGGAACCAAAACCGAGCTGCATCTGCTGCTGGTCGACCCCGACGGCCTCGCAAAGGCCTGGTGGACCGAGCAGCTCCGAAACCTTGCCGGGGTACAGGTGGCGCTCGGAGCCCCAGACAGCGCATCTGGACACACCCGCATCGTTGCCGGTTCGGTGCAGGGCTTCGTTCCGCTCGCCGACGCCATCGACGTCGACGCCGAACGGGCGCGGCTCGAACGCGCCGTCCTCGAAGCACGGGCAGACCTCGAAAAGGCAGAAGCGAAACTCGCCAACGAGCAATTCCGAAGCCGTGCGCCCGCGGAGATCGTCGCCAAAGAAGAGGCAAAGGCCGCCGAGGCGCGCCGTGCCCTGGAGAAACTCGAAGCCCAGCTCGCAGAGCTCGGCGGCTGACCCGGCAAGCGAGGCTGTTTTGGATTATCAAGAGGCGCTTGCCTTTCTCGACGGTCACATCGGCCTGGGTGTTCGCCCGGGCCTCGAACGGATGCGGGCTTTCCTCGACCTCCTCGCCAACCCGCAGCTTGCCTATCCGATCATTCATATCACCGGGAGCAACGGCAAGACATCCACGGCGAGGATGGTGGCGTCGATCCTCTCGGCGCACGGTCTCAACGTTGGTACGTTCACCTCGCCCCACCTGGAGCGAGTCGAGGAAAGGCTCGGCGTCGACGGCAAGCATGCCGGCGCCGAGGAGTTCGCCGCCGCGATCGCCGACATAGCTCCGTTCGCCGATCTCCTCGAAGCCGAATCCGGCGAGCGACCCACCTACTTCGAGCTCACCGCCGCCGCAGCCTTCCAGTGGTTCGCCGAACGGGCCGTCGACGTCGCTGTCATCGAGGTTGGGCTGGGTGGACGCCTGGATGCCACCAACGTGGCCGATGGGGCGGTGGCCGTCGTCACCGGCATCTCGAAAGAACACGTCAGCTATCTCGGTGACACTCATGCAGAGATCGCTCGTGAGAAGCTCGCCATCGCGAAGCCCGGTTCGGTGCTGATCACCGGGCCGCTTCCCGAAGAGGCCGAGAAAGAGGCGGCGCGACATGCCGAGACGCTTGGTATTCCCCGACGAGCCTTCGGAGAGGACTTCCGGCTTGGAGCCACGTCGATGGCGGTCGGCGGGTGGCTCGTCGACATCGACGGGGTGTATGAAACCTACCCCGACCTGTACCTTCCACTCCATGGTCGATTTCAAACCAGGAACCTGGCCGTCGCTGTCGCCGCCGTCGAGGAGCTGTTCGGCCGGGCGGTGGGGGAGGAGCCACTTCGAGAAGGGGTGGCCAACGCCACCTCTCCGGGCAGGCTCGAGGTCATCGACCGTCAGCCGTTGATCATCGTCGACGGCTCTCACAACGACGAGGGCATGGAGGTGCTGGCCTCTGCGCTCAAAGAGGAGTTTCCGCCACTGGAGTGGACCGTCGTGTTCGGTGTACTCGGAGACAAGGATCTCCCGTCGATGCTCCGCAGACTCGACGGGACGATCGCCGCGGTCGTCGCGACGGAGGCGGACAGTGAGCGTGCCGTGCCTGCCGCGCAGATTGCCGACGTGGCCCGTCGCGAGCTCGGAGATGGTGTGACCATCGAAGCGGTCCCCCGGGTCGCCGATGCCGTTCGTCGCGGCGTGGAGCTGGCAGGCGAAGAGGGGGGAGTGCTGGCCACCGGATCTCTCTACGTGGCGGGCGAGGCCCGTCCGGTCGCCAAACTCCTCGCCCAGGAGCGGTAGCATCCGACGCTCGATAGAGGAGAGATATGGAACACACCTTCATCATGGTCAAACCCGATGGTGTCCGTCGGGGACTCGTCGGCGAGGTGATCAGCCGGTTCGAGAGGAAAGGCCTCACCCTCGAGAAGATCCGCAAGCTGACGATCGACGAAGCGCTGGCCCGCAGGCACTATGCCGAACACGTGGAGAAGGGCTTCTTCCCCGACCTCCTCGCCTTCATCACCTCCGGTCCGGTCGTCGCGATGCAGTGGTCTGGTCAGGACGCGATCTCCGTGGCACGGACCCTCATGGGGGCAACCGACCCCAAGAAGGCGGCTCCAGGAACCATTCGCGGCGACTTTGGTCTCGCCGTCACCGAAAACCTGGTCCACGGATCCGATGGCCCGGAGAGCGCTGCGAGGGAACTGGCCCTGTTCTTCGGATAAACCGACGGCCCTTGGCCCGCCCTGTGGAGAAGCCCCGGCGGTCAACTAAGCTACGGCGGTCCCGATCCGAGGCCGTTTTACGTGGCTGAATCGCTTTTCACAATGGCCGGCCAAGATATGGCCATCGACCTGGGCACCGCGAACACGCTGGTGTATGTCCGGGGTGGCGGCATTGTGCTCAATGAGCCTTCGGTGGTGGCGATCAATGTGCGCACCAACCGGGCGTTGGCTGTCGGTATGGAGGCGAAGCGGATGATTGGGCGGACCCCGTCGTACATTCGGGCGATCCGGCCTCTGCGAGACGGCGTCATCGCGGACTTCGACATCACCGAAAAGATGCTGCGCTACTTCATCCACAAGGTTCACAAGCGTCGCTGGGCGAAGCCACGGATCGTCATCTGCGTCCCCTCGGGGATCACCCCGGTGGAGCGGCGAGCCGTCGAAGAGGCGGCCTATCACGCCGGTGCCCGTCGTGCATACACCATCGAAGAACCGATGGCTGCTGCCATCGGAACGGGTCTGCCCGTGGGGGAACCGTCGGGATCGATGGTGGTCGACATCGGCGGCGGTACCACCGAGGTCGCCGTCATCTCTCTGGGAGGCATTGTGGTGTCTCGCAGCATTCGGATCGGCGGTGACGAACTCGACGAGGCCATCATCGAATGGGTGAAGAAGGAATACAACCTGTTGCTCGGGGAACGGACCGCAGAGCAGATCAAGATGGCCATCGGGTCGGCATTTCCATTCCCCGACGAGCCGGCAGCCGAAGTGCGGGGGCGGGACCTGGTCACCGGCCTGCCGAAGACCGTCATCCTGACCTCGCCGGAGATTCGCGAGGCGATCGAAGAACCAGTCCAGCAGATCGTCGACGCCGTCAAATACACCCTTGACAAGACCCCTCCTGAACTCTCTGCCGACATCATCGAGCGTGGCATCATCGTCACCGGGGGAGGGGGCCTGCTGCGAGGCATCGACGAACGCCTCGCCTACGAGACCGGCATGCCGATCGTGACCGCCGACCGGCCGCTCCAGTCGGTCGTGCTCGGCTCAGGTCGGTGCCTGGAGGAGTTCGACGCATTGCAGGGGGTTCTCGTCTCCTCCAGCCGCCCGTGAGGTGACCCCCGATGCGGGAGCAGCGCACCTCCGACCGGGCGACGTCCCTTCTGATCATCCTCGTCATCGTGTCGTTCGTCGCGATGACGATCGACATCCGGGCTGAAGGCGAAGGAGTCGTCGGCACGTTTCGACAGGGAGCACAGACGATCTTCTCTCCGCTCCAGTCGGCTGCCACCGCCGTGGTCGACCCGGCGATCGACTTCGTCGATGCCATCGCCAACCTCGCCGGCCTTCGCGACGAGAACGCCCGCCTCCGCGCCCGAATCGGGGAGCTGGAAGAACGGCTCGACAGCGTCGCGGGACTCGAAGCCGAGGTGGCTTCGCTGCGACGGATTCTGAACCTGACGCCGGCGAACGAGAGCGTCGGCAAGGTTGCTGCGCATGTGATCGCCCGTGGCGACACCTTCGACGCTTCGTTCCGTATCGATCGGGGCACCAGCGACGGTGTATTGGTCGGTAACCCCGTCGTCGACGACACCGGCGCGCTGATCGGGGTGGTCACCGAGGCGACCGGCGAAGCAGCGACGATCCTTCCGATCATCTCCGCTGCGGCAGACGGCGTGCGGGTCAAGACCCCTACCGGTGAGGTGGGGATCCTCCGGGGGAGAGGCAGCGAACGGGTGATGGACTTCGAGGTGCTCGACGCTACCGAAGCGGTCTTCGCCGACCAGCTCCTCGTGACCGCCGGCAGCGAACGGTACCCGGCGGGCATCTCCGTGGGTCGGGTGCTGGAAGATGGAGGCCCGGAGGCAGGACGGTTGCAGACCACCGCCGTACCGCTCGCCGAGTTCGGCAAGCTCGACTTCGTAGTGGTGTTGCAGTGGACCTTTACGACGCAGCTCCAGACCACCACGACGACCGTCCCGGAAACCACCACTTCGACGACGGGAGGTGAGGGATGAGCGGCCGTCGGATCCTCGTCGGACTTGCCCTGGTCGGACTGGCCATCGTGCTGCAAACGACCCTAGTGGTGAGGGTTTCCATCTACGGGGTGGCCGCCGACCTCGTGTTGCTGACCGTCATCGCGGCCGCACGGCGTTTGGATCCGGAACCAGCCGTGCTGCTCGGATTTACGGCCGGAATCATCCTCGACCTGCTCGGCACCGCCCCGCTCGGCCTCCGCGCGCTCGTCTATACGATCGTCGCCTATGCCACCGTCCGGACTCGGGATCGTTTCGAAGTGGCCATTCCGACCCTCGGTCTGGCTGTCTACGGGATCGCTCTGATGGGAACGGTGCTCCTCGCGGTGGTCGGTACTCTGTTTGGAGAAGGCACCCTGCGAGATCCTGGCGTTGTGCGACAGTTGCTGCTCGGTCCCGCCTACGACCTGGTGCTGGCGCTTGTCGTACTGCCGGCCGTCAGCTGGGCTTTGGGAACCACCCGAAGGCGGGAGGCGCTGCTGTGAAGACCGGATGGCGTCTCGGGGTTCTCGGCATCATCTTTGTCGGAATGTTCACTCTGCTGTTCGTCCGGCTGTGGTTCGTCCAGGTAGCCGCCTCGGCCGAGTACGAGCGGCAGGCACAGAACCGGCTTGTCGACATCGAATCGATTCCTGCACCGAGGGGGTTGATGGTCGACCGTTCCGGGCGTGCGCTGGTCACCTCCGTGTTTGTGCCACATGTGCTCGTCGATCGAAGCAAGGTCCCGGCGGTTGACGAGGACCGTCTTGTACAGCAGCTGTCCGGTCTGCTGTCGATCCCGGCGCTCGAGATCTGGACGAAGTTCGAAGCTGCCGGATCGGGGGCCCTCGTCGACCTCGGAGGGGTCGACACCGACACCGCGTATTACATATGGGAGCATCGCAGCGACCTGATCGGTGTGCGCATCGTCGAGACGCCGGAGCGCCGGTATCCGTTGGGTGCTGTCGCTGGACACATCGTCGGCTACACCGGGAAACCTTCGGCGGAGCAGCTACAGGCCGACCCCGAGCTTGACCCGAATGCCGCCGTCGGCAAGGGCGGCCTGGAAGCAGCCTATGACACCTACCTCCAGGGGACACCAGGGTTCGAGGCGTTCCGGGTCAACGCACGCGGATCGATCCTCGAGGAGCTTCAGGGCAGAGAACCGGTGATCGGCAATAGCCTTCACCTCAACATCGACCTGGACTTGCAGCAGGTGACTGAACAGGCACTCAGGGATGCCATCGATCTGGCCAACCAGATCAAGCGGCAGTCGGGGTCGTACAACGGCCTAGCCCGGCGGGGAGCCATTGTGGTGCTCGATCCTCGTAACGGAGATGTGCTGTCGATGGCGGCAGTCCCGGCGTTCGATCCGGCGCTGCTTCGTGAGGTGACGTCGCGTCAGCTTCAGGCGCTCGTCGACAGCGACGAGTTCTCCTACAACGACCTGGCGATCGCCGGCCAGTATCCGCCGGCTTCGACGTTCAAGGCCGTCACGTATGTGGCGGCCGCAGAGGAAGACATGTGGCCAGAAGGTGTCACCGGGCCCGAGGACCGTACCGAGTGCTCCGCGCAGCTCAAAGCGCCGTTCAGCGACGGTAGCCAGCAGGTATGGAGAAACTGGACCTATCCGCGGGACGACGGCTACCTGAACCTTCACGAGGCGTTTGCCCGGTCGTGCAACGTCTACTTCTGGGAGGTTGCTCTCGACATCTGGAACACCTACAAAGGCACCGACCGAGAGGACCTGCTCCAGCAGTGGGCCCGGGATCTCGGATTCGGGTCCAAGACAGGCATCGACCTTCCTGGCGAACAAGATGGGCTCGTTCCCGACCGGGCGCTCTTCGAACGCTACAAGCAGCTCCAGCTCGAGAACCCGGACATCGGGCTGCTCGCAGAGGACCGTCTGACGACCGCCAGCCCCTGGTTCGGTGGTGACCTGTTGCAGATGGCCGTCGGCCAGGGGTCGATGCTGGCTACGCCGCTACAGCTTGCCGTCGCCTACTCGGCGCTCGTCAATGGGGGGACGGTGTGGGAGCCCCACGTTGTCGCACGGATCACGGACCCTGAAGGAAACGATGTGCTTCAGGTCGTCCCGACGGCGGTGCGGCAGGTGCCGTTGCATCCCGAGACGGTCCAGATGCTCAGGGACGATATGCGTCGGGTGACGACGGTCGGGACCGCCGCGTCGGCGTTCGCTCCCATGGGGAGTGCCGCAGCGCGGGTCGGAGGAAAGACAGGGACGGCCCAGATGCCGAAAGTCTGTGCCGTTCGCGATGCCAATGACAAGTGCCTGCAGTATCGGGACTCCGATCGGACCTCGTGGTTCGTCGGTGCCGCTCCGATCGACGATCCGAGGTATGTGGTCGTCGTCATGGTTGACGAAGGTGGCGGCGGATCGCAGGTTGCCGCGCCTGCCGCCCGCTTCCTCTTCCAGTACCTCCTCGGTTTGGACACGACCGAGATCGTTGCCGGCGACAGGAACGAGTACTGATGGCTGCCACGTCTTCACTGGACCGGGCGGTCGTCGGGGATCGTCCCCGGCCGACACCCGATCTGGTGTTGTTTCTGTCGTTCGCGGCCCTGTCGGCATTCGGAATCCTCATGGTGTACACGGCTTCGCGAGCCCTCCTCGAGACGCAGGGGCTCGATCCGTCGAGTCTCATGGTCAAACAGGCGATCTTCGCGGTGGTCGGCCTCGTCCTGTTCCTGCTCATGTCGGTGATCGACTATCGGGACCTGGCCGGTTGGTCGGTCCCGCTCTACGTGATCACCCTGGCACTGCTCGGATTCGTGTTGACGACCGCACCGGTGCTGGAGGTCCAGCGGTGGATCCAGATCGGGCCGTTCCAGTTTCAGCCTTCGGAGCTGGCGAAACTGACGGTCATCGTGGTGCTCGCAGCGGTATTGGCGCCTGCCAGGGAAGAAGGCATGAAGTGGCGTCGTCTTCTCACCGCGTTGGCGCTCGTGGCGGTTCCGGCAGCGCTCATCTTCATCCAGCCCGATCTCGGCACGATGCTCGTACTGGGTTTCATCACGTTGGTCGTGCTGTTTGTGGCCGGCACCACCATGCCGCAGCTCGTCACGTTGCTGGCGACTGGCGCCGCCGGCGTCGTGGCCGTCTTCAAACTCAAGCTGCTGCGCGACTACCAGCTTGCCCGGCTCCAGTCCCTCATCGATCCGAGCGCCGATCCGCTCGGCATCGGCTACAACCGCATCCAGTCCGAGATCGCCATCGGCAGCGGCGGGTTCTTCGGGAAGGGGCTATTCGGCGGCGCTCTCACCAACCTCAGCTATGTACCGGCTCAGCCAACCGACTTCATCTTCACCGCGGTTGGTGAACAGCTCGGGTTCGTCGGCGGGACGCTGGTGATGGTCGCCTACGCGCTGCTCCTATGGCGACTGCTGGTGATCGCCGCCAACGCAAGGGACCGGTTCGGGACGCTGCTCGCCGTGGGAGTCGCCGCGATGGTCTCTTTCCAGGTGTTCGTCAACATCGGCATGACCATCGGCATCATGCCGGTCACCGGCCTTCCGCTGCCGCTGCTGAGCGCCGGAGGTTCCGCCTACCTGACGACGGCTCTGGCACTCGGCATCGCGAACTCGGTGTGGATGCGCAGAACGCCGGTCCCGGGGCGGTAGCTTCCAGCTGCCGGCTACCGGCAAGACGCGCGACGGTGTCCCGGTGTGGAACGGATTGCTGACTGCTGATTGCTGACTGCTGACTGCTGACTGCCGGCTGCTGGGAGACACCCCCATCGACCTCGGCTTCGCCTCGGCCACTTCATGGCAGGGGAGAAGGATTACGCGTATTGGCTTCGACGCTTGCTTGTAGAAGGACGCCGTCTGAAGACGGCTGTGGTCCGGCCGGCTGCGGTCTGCCGGCTGCCGGCTGCGGTCTGGTCTGCATCCGACCCGACTATCGTCGTCTGCATGTACCGACGAGGTGAGCAAGGCTGGGTCGAGGTCGTCTGCGGCCCCATGTTCTCTGGCAAGAGCGAAGAGCTGATCCGACGGGTGACCCGTTCGAGGATCGCCAAAGTTCCCGTGCAAGTGTTCAAACCGGTGATCGACACGCGCTACGCCGACGAGGAGGTCGTGTCCCACTCGAGCCTGTCGGTCGAGGCTTTGCCGGTCGCAGACTCGCAGGAGATGCTGGAAAGCATCGAGGAGAGCACGGTGGTCATCGGGGTCGACGAAGGTCAGTTCTTCGACGAGGGACTCGTCGAGGTCGCCGACCGGCTGGCGAGAGCAGGCCGGCAGGTGATCGTCGCCGGACTCGATCTCGACTATCTCGGACGGCCGTTCTCGCCGATACCCGAGCTGGCAGCCCACGCCGAATATGTCACCAAGACGCTTGCGGTGTGCCACCGATGCGGCGCCCCGGCCGCGTTCACCCAGCGGATCATTCATGCGGACGGGCTGGTGGTTCTCGGAGCGACCGACGCGTATGAGGCCCGCTGCCGTCTATGCTTCGATCCGACCGAGCCGGAGCAGCCGAGTCTCGGCGTTTCCTAGGACTTCAACCGCCGGTACCGGCGGGAGAGTCAAGTCGTGCTACTGTGGGGGCGCTGCCCGTGCGGTGGCACCTCTTGTTCGCCATCCGCACGACGTCGTACCCGGAGGTGCGCGATGGGCGCGTCCCCCGGGAACCGCCAGGCGGGTAGGGGCCGCCATACATAAGGAGTCGATACATGCCGCTGTTTCGCCGAAAAGCGCAGGTTGTGCGCAGAGGCAAGGGCGACAAGGCGTTCGAGGAACGGAAGACGAAGAAGGTCCGAGGGAAGACCCTGGAGGTCACCCGTGTCCGTGTCGAACAACAAGCGCCGCCCAAGAAAGCCAAGAAGCCCAAGCCTCAGAAGACCCAGAAGCCGTCCAAGAGGGCGCCGAAACCCCGGGCCGACCGACGCCCGCTCGACGACGAGATCATCATTCCGCAGCGGGACCGCCAACAGATGCTCGTGCGGGTGTTGCCTCACCAGACCCAGATCGTCGTCATGGAAGGCCCACTGCTCGTCGAGCATTACGTAGCCCGTCCAGACAAAGACTCGCTCGTCGGTTCGGTATACCTCGGCAAGGTGCGCAGCGTCCTGCCGGGTATGGAGGCTGCCTTCGTCGACTTCGGTGAACCCAAGAACGGCGTCTTGTACGTCGGTGATCTGCAGCGTGACTCGTCGAGGAAACGTCGGCCTCGCATCGAAGAGGTGCTGTCCGTCGGTGACGAGGTCCTCGTCCAGGTCGTCAAAGACGCCATGGGTCACAAGGGAGCTCGCCTCACGAACCAAGTGAGCCTCGCCGGCCGCTACGTGGTCCTGGTACCGAACTCCGATGCCAATGGGATCAGCCGGCGCCTGCCCGACGACGAGCGGAACCGTTTGCGCAACATCGTCCGTGATCTGCAGCCGGAAGGCAGCGGAGTCATCGTTCGCACCGCGGCGCAGGGAGCCAGCCGGGCGCAGATCAGAGCCGACCTGGAGAAACTCACCGCAGACTGGGAGGAGATCCAGGCCGAAGCACGCAAAGGCGGAGCGCCGCGTCTCATCCATGAGGAGCCACCTTTGCTGCTGCGGGTCATCCGCGAGCACTTCACCCCGGACTTTCGGCGGCTGCTCATCGACAGTGCCGAGGCCAGGGACCAGGTCGTAGCCTATCTGCAGGAGACCGATCCCGATCTCGTGGCCAAAGTGCAACTCTATGAGGACGAGCTGCCGCTGTTCGAGCGATTCCACATCGGTGATCAGCTCCGCAAGGCCCTCGACCGCAAAGTGTGGCTGCCGTCGGGGGGCCACCTCGTGATCGACCGGACCGAAGCTTTGACCGTCATCGACGTCAACACCGGCCGGTTCGTCGGGTCGTCGTCGTTGGAAGAAACCGTGTTGCAGAACAACCTCGAAGCCGCCGAGGAGATCGGCCGGCAGCTGAGGCTGCGCGACATCGGCGGGATCATCGTCATCGACTTCATCGACATGGAGATCGAAGAGAACCGGCGCCAAGTCCTCCGTAAGCTCCAGGAGACCCTCGCCAAAGACAAGACCCGGACCCAGGTGTTCGACGTGTCGCCGCTGGGCCTCGTCGAGATGACGAGAAAGAACGTCTCGGAAGGTCTCATCGAGACCTTCTCGGAAGTGTGCACCTGCTGCGGGGGCCGAGGGGTGGTCCTTCACGAAGAGGCAGCCACCTTGGGTCTGCCGCTTGACAGCGAGGATTGGCAATCGTCACAGAACAGGTAGAGTTACCCGGCTCACAGCGAGGTTTTCCTATGTATGCGATCATCAGAACAGGCGGCAAACAGGCGAAGGTACGTCCCGGCGACGTCATCGACGTCGAACGGCTCAAGGATGCCGGCGAGGAGGTCACCTTCACGCCGCTGCTCGTCGTCGACGAAGATGGCACCACGATCACTGATCGTGAGGCCCTTGGTACCATGAAGGTGCGGGCCAAGGTGCTCGGTGAGAGCCGAGGACCCAAAGTCGAGATCTTCAAGTACAAGTCGAAGACCGGCTACCGCCGGCGGCAAGGCCACCGACAGACGTACACCACCATCGAGGTGACCGCCATCGAAGGTGGCGACACCAAGGAGAAGAGCTGACATGTCCAAGACCAAAGCAGGCGGGTCGTCCAAGAACGGTCGTGACTCGGCCGCGAAGCGGCTCGGTCCGAAAGTCTTCGACGGTCAGACCGTAGCCGCAGGATCGATTCTCGTCCGGCAGCGAGGCACCCGCATTCATCCGGGCCACAATGTCGGGGTCGGCGGCGACGACACCCTCTTCGCGACCGCTGACGGAACCGTGAAGTACGGATGGCGCCGCGGACGGCGTCTTGTCGACGTCATCCCGGAGTAGCGGCCGGCCCTTGTTCATCGACCGTGTCCGAATCCACGTCCGTGCGGGCGATGGTGGCGCGGGCGTCGTCAGCTTCCAGAAACAGCGAGGCAAGCCGAAGGGCCGGCCAACGGGCGGCTCCGGAGGCCCAGGCGGCGACGTGCTCCTGCGGGCAGACGGGTCGTTGGCTTCGCTCCTCACCTACCATCGGAATCCGCATCATCGTGCCGGCAGTGGCACACACGGTAGCGGTGATCTGCGGGCGGGCCGGCGTGGCGAAGATCTGATCTTGCCGGTGCCGCCCGGAACCGTCGTGCGGGACGAACAGGGTACGGTGCTGGCCGACCTCGTCGAAGACGGCCAAGAGGCGGTGGTGTTGCGCGGCGGCAGGGGAGGGCGAGGCAACGCCGCCCTGGTCGATGCCAAACATCGCGCCCCCCACTTCGCCGAACAGGGTGAATACGGCGACGAGATGTGGCTGGAGCTCGAGTTGAAGCTGCTCGCCGACGCGGCCCTCGTCGGCTTTCCCAACGTCGGCAAGAGCACCCTGATCTCGCAGGTTTCTGCGGCCAGTCCGAAGATCGCCGACTATCCCTTCACCACCCTGCAACCACACCTCGGTGTCGTGTCGGTCGATGGTCGCGAATTCGTGCTCGCCGACGTCCCCGGTCTCATCGAAGGGGCCTCCGAAGGGCGCGGTCTCGGCCACGAGTTCCTTCGCCACGTGGAACGTGCGTCCGTGCTCGTCGTGCTGCTTGACCCATCTGGGCTTCAGGAACACCCGGCCGCCGACCAGTACCGGATCTTGCTGCACGAACTTGCCGGCCATCTGCCGGAACTCGTGGAACGTCCGCGCCTGGTCGTCGTCAACAAGATCGACCTTCCCGGCGCCAAGGAGATCGCCGAGAACCTCGATGTGGGCGAACCGCTCCGCCTCATCTCTGCGGCGACCGGTGAGGGTGTGGCCGATCTGATGCATGCCGTCGCCGACATGGTGGAGCAGGTAGGTCATGTTGCCCCTGAACGGGAGGGGTTTGTGCTGCATCGGCCGGCCGCTCCCGGCTTCTCGGTCCGGCGTGAAGGCGATCGCTGGGTGGTAGAAGGGAAGGCCGCGGAGCGGGCGGTGGCCCTCAATGACCTGACCGTTCCCGAAGCAGCCGACTACGCCGCCGAGCGTCTCCGGCGGCTCGGCGTCGACAATGCGCTGGAGGCTGCCGGCGCCCAACCTGGAGACGAGGTACAGATCGGCGAGCTGGTGTTCGAGTTCACTCCGGACGACGAGGACTGAGCGGTTCGGCTATCGGTGCCGCTGTTTTCGCACGGCACCGGCCAGGAGCAGTACCGCTATGGCGGCGAGCCCGATGGCGACGATGAGCACAGGCCGGCTGAGCGGCTGCTGGATGGGATATCCCGGCCAGATCGGTTCGAGATCGGTCAGCTCCAGATACGACTCGCCGCCTCTGGCGTCGTCGTGATACCGCCAAACACCGACCGCCCGCACAACGGGGCCGACCCGGTCGAACCGGCCAGGGGGGTCGAGTTCGTGGAACATGGACCGGTCCCCGACAATGCCGACGCCAACGTTTCCACCCGACGGGGTGCCGCCGGCGGCATGCAGCGGAGCCGTCGCATAGGGGTCGTCGTTGAGTTGGGTCCACACGGTGCCGTCCGGGCGGAACCCGTAATCGCCGATCAGCTCGCCGACCAGCGCCACCTGGGCGTCCGCGTACGCTGCCGGGTCGGCAAGGAGGTCCGCCAAGTCGATGTCATCGGCGGCTGCCGCCGCGGGCTGGGCTACTGCGATGAGCACAAGGGTGATGGCGGCAAGCAGGCGGCGCATCATCGGCCCCTCACCGTTGCCCAGAGGAAGCCGAAGAGGGAGAAGACGGCCAGAAACTCGAGCCGTCCAGCCCACATCTGCAGAATGTAGGTCACTTTGAGCAGGGTCGGCATTCCCGGTCCGGTCACGCCGACCGACAGCCCGACGTTGGCGGCGGCGCTGATCGACTCGAAGACCGCTTCTTGGAGTGGCAGACCGACGGCAAGTCCGGCACCGGCACCGACGAGGTAGAGGGCGACGTACAGCAAGGTCGCGGTCATCACTCCCTGGACCACGTCCGACGACAGGTCCTTCGGGCCGTTGAGCCAAAACCGTGTCGAGATGACGGTGCCCTCGGGAAGCAGGACCTTCTTGACCTGGGCGACGATGGCTTTGGCGGTGAGACCGATCCTGAGTGCCTTCACGCCGCCCGCCGTCGATGAAGCCATCCCTCCCAAGGCCATCGCGATTGCCATTCCCGCGAACGCCAGCCCACCCCAGAGGGCCAGTTCTGACGAAGGCACGGTCGCGAATCCGGTGCCGGTATGGGCCGACAGCACCTGGAAGTAGCTCTGGCGGGTCAACGGTCCGACGGTGTCGTAGAGGCCGAGGGTGACCAGGCCGATCTGGGTGATGATCAACGTGCCGAAGAAGGTGATGAGCAGCGTTCGGGCTTCGATGTTGCGATGCAGATGGCGCTGGCGTCGCCACAGGGCGTAGTGGAGGCCGAAGCTGAGGGCGCCGGCGACCATGAGTATCGAGGTTGCGGCCTCGTAGAGAGCGGAGTGGTAGTAGGCCATGCTGGTGCTCTGCGGCGAGAACCCTCCGGTGTCGAACGCTGCCATGAAGATGGTGATGCCGTGGAAGATCGAGCGTCCGACGTCGAATCCCAGCGATGCGGTCCCGATGATGGCGAGCACCGTGACGCCGAGCAGGGCGTTGACGACGCTGACCAGCCAGATGAACCGGGCGGTAGATCCGACCGAAGGGAAGATGTGCTCATCGCGTCCCTCACTGTGATAGAGGGCGGCTACGCCGGCTCCTGCGAACAGGCTCAACGCGGCGATGATGATGCCTTGACCGCCGAGGAAGTGGAGCAGATGCCGCCAGAAGATCATCGACGTTGCCATGTGATCGAGGTCGTTGGCAACGGTCAGCCCGGTGGTGGTGATACCGCTCATCGCGTCGAAGAAGGCGTCGAGGTAGCCGGCGAAGTGTCCTGACAGCCAGAACGGAATCGCGCCGACGGCGGGTACCAGCAGCCAGACGAGGGCGACCACAACCATGCCGTGGCTCCACGAAAGGTGCTTCCGCTGCGAGCGGAGATGCAGACCGGCTCCCCCCAAGATCGCGTAGACGGCCACCATGAGCAGGAACGCAGAGGCCGGTGCCGGCTCGTGCTCGGCGATCGCCCAGACGAGTGGCAAGAGACCGGCTCCGGCGGTGACGGTCATCACGCGACCGAGGTTGTGGCCGATCAGGTTCAGGTCGTCGAGGGTCGGTTTGAGCAGCATCAGCCGAACAGGACGAGTACCAGTGCGGCCGCGACGGTGGCGAGGATGAAGAGGCCGACGACGAGACCCACCTCGATGGCGACGGTGGTGATCGCGCCGACCACGTCGTCACGCCGGGACCTCGGCCGAAACGGCGCCGTCATGGCTTCACCCCGAAGGCTGCCCGAAGATCGTCTTCTTCAGGGAGTGTGGTGACGATGAGTACCCGGTCGCCAGGTCGGATCTCGGTCGCCCCATGCGGGATGGCCACCTCACCGCTGCGGGTAATGGCCACCAGCACGGCGTTACGAGGAAGGGCAGTCTCTGCAACGGTTCTCGACTTCCAGTCGTCCGGAATGTCGATCTCGACGAGCGAAAGTTCGCCTCTGCCGAGGAGCGTCACCCGTTCGAGTTTGGTTTCTTCGGTCTGTACCTCATGGTGGATGACCTGCACCATCATGTCGGTAACGGCTACGACCGGGATTCCCAGCGCCTCGAACGTCGGGGCGTTGGTGGGGTCGTTCAACCTGGCGATCACGTTGGCGGCGCCGAGGGTCTTGGCCAGCTGGCAGGCGACGAGGTTGTCTTCGTCTTTGCCGGTGACGGCCAGCACCCATTCGGCCCGGGCCGCGTCGGCATTGTTGAGGATGTCGACGTCGGTGCCGTCGCCGTTGATCACGAGCAGATTGCCGCTCGCGGACAGTCGTTTCGCTCGGTTGCCGTTCGTCTCCAACACGGTGACCGTGTGGCCCTCTCTGGCGAACTCCCTGCTCACATAGGCGCCGACTTTGCCGCCGCCGACGACGATGATCCTCATGGGGTCACCTCGGTTGCGAGGAACCGGCGAATCTTTCCGCTCACTCCAGCCCGTGCGGCGGCGACGATGAGATCGCCGGCTCGGAGGACAAACGTGTCGTCAGGAATGAGCGTTTGGTCCTGGCGTCGAACCGCAGCGACCCGCAGCTTCCCGGCGATCTCGAAGGCACCGACCGTCGTCCCATCGGCCGACTTGCCGAGGCGCATGTCGACGATCTCCACCTCGCCGTCTTCGAACGTGACGTGGAACTCGAACTCCTGCTCGACGAGCTTCTCGAAGAGGGTGCGTGACACGAGGCGCGAAGCCGGAACATAGGTGATGTCGAGCCGCTGGTAGGCGGGTTCGCGTGCCGGATCGTCGAGACGAGCGATCGTAACCGGCACCATGAACACCTGCTTGGCGAGCTGGACCGCCATCAAGTTGGCGTTGTCGGAGTTGGTGACCGCTACGAAGGCGTCGGCGTATTCGATGCCGGCCTCTCGGAGCGTCTGCACGTCATAGGCAAGCCCAAGATGCACCGACCCGTTGAAGGTGGAGCCGAGGCGTTCGAGTGCCTTCTTTTGGGAGTCGACAACCGAGACGTCGTCGCCTCGGTCTGCGAGGGCATGGGCCAGGTCGCTGCCTACCCGTCCGCTGCCGGCGATCACGATGCGCATGAGGCAGCATGATAGGACCGGTCCGATCCGGGTCCGACCGTTGTCCCTGTACACTCGCCGTCCATGCAAGAGTTTGCGTTCCCCAGCCCATCCGTCGTCGCCGACCGTCTTCGTGAACGTCGGTACCTGGCCGACGACCGGATAGCCCAAGTGGTCTTCCTCGCCGACCGCCTCGGCAAGCCGATCCTCGTGGAGGGTCCCGCCGGTGTCGGCAAGACGGAACTCGCCAAATCGCTGGCGGGAGTCCTCGAACGTCGTCTGGTGCGCCTTCAGTGCTACGAGGGGCTCGACGAGTCGAAGGCGCTCTACGAGTGGAACTACAAGAAGCAGCTGCTTCGTATCCAGGCGGACGACGGGAGACCATGGAATGAACTCGAGGCCGACATATTCTCTGACGAGTTCCTGCTGACCAGGCCGCTGCTCGAGGCGATCCTGGCGCCGGAACCGGTGGTGCTGCTCATCGACGAAATCGACCGGGTGGAGGTTGAAACGGAGGCGCTGCTGCTCGAGGTGCTGTCCGAGTTCCAGGTCACGATTCCCGAGTTGGGCACGTTGCAGGCCGCCAGCGTCCCGCTGGTCGTGCTGACGTCGAACAACACCAGGGAGTTGTCGGAGGCTTTGAAGAGACGCTGCCTGTTTCTGCATCTGGACTATCCGTCTGCGGACCGTGAACGGGAGATCCTGCTGACGAAGGTGCCCGGGTTGGAGGCGGCGCTTGCCGATGAGATAGCCAAGCTGGTGAGAAGCATCCGGTCGCTGCCACTGAAGAAGGCTCCGTCGATTTCTGAATCGATCGATTGGGCCCGTACCTTGCTCGCCCTCGGCGTGCGCACGGTCGACTCGGCCACCATTGAAGATACGGCCCACGTGCTGCTGAAGTACCAGGCAGACATCGACAAGGTGCTTGCCGATCTCTGATGTTCTTCGAGGTCTTGACCGGATTCATCACCGAATTGCGACTCGCCGGCGTTCCCGTGTCGATGGTCGAGTCCATCGACGCGATGCGAGCCGTTGAACATGTCTCGCTCCGAGACCGGTCGGCGTTGAAGGCGGCACTCGGAGCGACGCTCGTCAAGAACGTGCGGGACGCAGAAGCCTTCGAAGTCGCCTTCGAGGTGTACTTCGCCTACGACCGTACGATCCCTGATGGCGGCGATCCTGCGACGTCGCCGGAGTCGGCACCATCGCCACCGATGTCGGCCTCGTTGCAGGGCATGGTCGGGGACGCGCTCCGGGCCGGCGACACCGACCTGCTGCGGGCGCTGGCCAGGCTGGCCGTGTCCCGATACGCCGGGATGGAACCGGGACGCCCTGTTGGCGGCTTGTACTACGTGTATCGGACGCTGCGGGCGATCGACCTGGACGCTCTGGCCGCCGAAGCGGTAGAAGCCGGGTTGACGCAGCTCGAAGAGCGTCTGCTCCGAGAAGAGATCGATGCTCGTTTGGAGGAGTTCCGGCGGGAGGTCGAAGCGGAGGTGCGCCGGCGCCTGGTCGCCGACCGTGGGAGGGAGGCGGTTGCCGAGACACTCCGACGCACGCCGCTTCTCGACCGTGACCTGATGCACGCCACCCGGGCGGAACTGGAAGCCGTAGAACGGGCGATCCGCCCGCTCACGCGACGGTTGACTGCCCGGCTGGCCCGCAAGCGGAAGCTCCACTCGCGGGGGAGGCTGGACTTCCGCAAGACGATGCGCTCGTCGCTGGCGACCGGAGGAGTCCCGGTCGAGCCGCGGTTTCGGCGCCTCCGGCCGTCGAAACCTGACGTGGTGTTGCTCTGCGATGTCAGTGGTTCGATGGCGACGTTTGCCCGGTTCATGCTGCAGTTCGTGTACGCCATGTCGACGCAGTTCTCGCGCATCCGGGCCTACGCGTTCATCGACGGCATCGACGAGGTCACCAGCTATTTCGGTCCAGGGGTGGACTTCGAGACGGCGATGCGGCGACTCGGTGATGAGGCTCGGGTGGTCGCCTTCGATGGGCACTCCGACTACGGCCATGCCCTGGAGCGGTTCTGGGAGGTGCGGGGACTCACTCCGAAGACGACGGTCATCGTGACCGGCGACGCCCGGACCAACTATCGAGATCCCCGACCTGAAGTGCTGGCAGGCATCGCCGAGGAGGCGAAAGCGGTGTATTGGTTGAATCCTGAGCCGAAGCGTTTCTGGAACACCGGCGATTCGGTCATTCGTGTCTATGAGCCATACTGCCGGGACGTCGTGGAGGTACGCACCCTTCGACAGCTCGAGTCGTTCGTGGAAGAGGTCATTTGACTCAAGTCGGGCAGCGCCGGTGCCGATACCTGCGGTGCACCGAGAGGAGAGGAACACGTGGGACAGCGGATTCTGGTGGTTGAAGATTCGGCGGTGATCCGGCGCCTCATCGAAGTGTGCCTGCGTCCGGCGAACCTCGACATCGTGATGCGTGAAGACGGCCCGGGTGCGTTGGAGGCCGCCATCAGCGAATCGCCAGATCTGATGATCCTCGACATTGGTCTTCCCGAGATGGACGGTTGGGAAGTCCTCGATCGCCTCCGTTCGGACCCGGCGACGAAAGAACTGCCGGTGCTCGTGCTGACCGCCCATGCGGAAGAGGAATCGCGCCGACGTGCCGACGAGGGCGGCGCCGACGGCTTCATCACCAAGCCATTCCAGCCGCACGAACTCCGCAAAGAAGTCCTGCGACACGTCGGCCAGAGCGTGCACTCGAACGTCTGACAGCCCCCTTCCTTCCTGCGTTGCGATCGGATACGGTCGCAACGTGTTCGTACCACTGATGCTCGTAGCCGCGTTGTGTGTGTCGCCGCCGGTGGATGGTCCAGTCGTGCGCCCCTTCGCTCCGGAGGGACGCTACGCCGGCCATTGGGGAGTCGACTTTGCCGTCGAAAGGGGTTCACCGGTACACGCCGTCGCCGGCGGAACCGTCACCTTCGCCGGTGAAGTCGCCGGGGTGGCGACGGTCACCATCGACCACGGCGGAGGAGTGAAGACCTCATACTCGTACCTGGCATCGTTGAGCGTCGAACCCGGAGAGCGCGCGAGTCCCGGAGCGGTGGTGGGGATGAGTGGGATCGACCATGGGTTGGCCGCTCTCCACTTGTCGGTCCGGGTTCGAGGGCGGTATGTCGACCCGATGGGGTGGCTTCGGTGTACCCACCCGCCGGCGTTGGCGAGGCTGATACCACTCGCATCCTGAGGCGCGCCTATCCTGACTCCGTGCGAAGGGGCATTCTTGGTGGCACGTTCGATCCGCCTCACCTGGCACACCTGGTTGCCGGTGAGGCGGCCTATCGCGACCTCGATCTGGATGTGGTGACGTTCATACCAGCGGGAGCCCCCTGGCAGAAGGCCCGGCGGCTGGTGTCGGCTCCGGAGCATCGCTGGGAGATGACCCGGCTGGCTGTCGATGGGGTCGACTATTTCGAGGCCGACGACCGGGAAGTACGGCGAGAAGGATGGACGTTCACCGTCGCCACGCTGGCCGAGTTCCCGGTCAACGAAGAACTGACGCTCATCCTTGGGGCCGACAGCGCCCAAGGCATCCAAACGTGGCATCGGTGGGAGGACGTCCTGGAGCGCGCCCGACT
>JANTGE010000013.1 GCA_024763085.1 Acidimicrobiia bacterium | reverse complement strand
TCGAGGACGAGACCGGGCTGCTCAACATCGTCGTGCTCCCGGAGGTGTGGGAACGGAACCGTGAGGTTGCCCGCCGGCACGTCGGGTTGCTCATCGATGGGGTCGTCGAATACCGCGACGGGGTCACCAACCTCGTTGCTCGCCGGTTCGAACCGTGGCCTGCCGTCGGAGTGAAGACCCGCAACTTTCGGTGAACTGGTCCCCCCTAGCGAGCGAAGCGAGCGGAGGGGGGAAGGTACCGCCGGAGCGTAGCGACGGGGGTAGGGGGGTGAAGGCCCGTCGGGTCTTCACGGACCTGCTTCGATCACCCTCGGATCGACACCGTCGGCGTACTGGGCGAAGTTGTCTCGGAACATCGCCGCCAGAGCTTCTGCTTGCCGGTCGTACGCCGCCGCGTCGGCCCAGGTGTCCCGCGGGATGAGGATCTCTCGTGGCACACCAGGCACCACCGTCGGGATCTCCAAGCCGAAGATCGGATCAGCCACATACGGCACCTCGTCCAGTTCCCCGCCCAGAGCGGCGTTGAGCATCGCCCGGGTGTGGGGAATCCGGACCCGGCGGCCCACCCCGTAGGGACCGCCGGTCCAGCCAGTGCTGATCATCCACAGCCCAGGTTGGAACCGATCGATCTTCTCCTCCAGCACCGTGGCGTAGTGCGACGGTGGAAGCGGCAGGAACGGGGCACCGAAACACGGTGAGAAGGTCGCACCCGGTTCGGTCACGCCGCGCTCGGTGCCGGCCAGCTTGGCCGTATACCCGGAGATGAAGTAGTACATCGCCTGCTCTTTGCTGAGTCGGGAGATCGGCGGCAACACACCGAACGCGTCAGCCGACAGCAGCACGATGTTCTTCGGATGGTCGGCGACGCCGGTATGGACGACGTTCGGCAGGTGCTCGAGCGGATACGAACAACGGGTGTTCTCCGTCCTCGACCCGTCCCACCACTCCGGCCGGCGGGTCTCCGGGTTGACCACGACGTTCTCGAGGATCGTCTCGAACCGGTCGGCCGCCTCATAGATGAGCGGTTCGTCCTCCGCACTCAGGTTGATCACCTTTGCATACGACCCGCCTTCGATGTTGAAAATGCCGTCGTCGCCCCAGCCGATCTCGTCATCGCCGACCATCGAACGGGACGGGTCGGTCGCCAATGTCGTCTTGCCGGTACCCGACAGGCCGAAGATCACCGCCGAATCGCCATCCGGGCCGACGTTGGCCGAGGCGTGCATCGTCAACACTCCCTGCTTCGGCATCAGGTAGTTGAGCGCCGAAAACACCGACTTTTTCATCTCTCCGGCATAGGTCGTACCACCGATCAGCAGCACCCGTTCGGCGAAGTTGATGACGATGAACACCTCGCTCCGGGTACCGTCCCGGGCCGGCACCGCCTTGAAGTCCGGGGCGTGCACGATTGTGAAGTCCGGCACGAACGGTTCGATCTCGTCGTCGTGGTCGAACGTCCGTGGCAGCCGAAACATGTTGCGGCAGAAGTGAGCATGCCATGGACTCTCGGTGATGGCCCGGACCGCGATCCGGTACCGGGGGTTGGCGCCCGCGTAGACGTCCTGCACGTAGAGGTCCCGCCCGGACAGGTACTCGGTCACCTTCCGATACAGCGCCGCATACACCTCGGGTTCCATGGGATGGTTGATGTCTCCCCACCAGATGTCGCTCTCGGTGTCGGGCTCGCGCACGATGAACTTGTCCTTCGGGCTCCGCCCGGTGTACGGAACCGTCTCTACGACGATCGGTCCGTGATGGGCGAGGATGCCTTGCCCCTTCCGCAGCGCATGCTCGACGAGCTGTGGGGTGGCGAGATCCCAAAAGACAGTGCCGGTTGGTTGGATGCCGTGCATCGACAGATCGCGCATCAGGGTCCCCTTCGTCGGTTGTCTCAGAGGCTACGGCATTCGCCCGGTCTACGTCCGATAGCATGCCCCTGTACACCGAACCGAAGGAGCGAACCGATGGCTATGAGCACCGACCTCGAACAGGCATTCAACGACCAGATCACCCTGGAATTTGCTTCCGAATACGTGTATCTGCAGATGGCGGCTTACTTCGAGGCCAATGACCTGCCCGGGTTTGCCCAATGGATGCGGCTGCAAGCCGATGAGGAGCGAACCCACGCGTTGAAGTTCTTCGATTTCGTGTTGGAGCGCGGCAACACGGTCGAGCTGGGTGAGATTCCGGCGCCTCCCACCGAGTTCGCGTCTCCGCTCGAAGTGTTCGAAGCGTCGCTCGCCCATGAGCAGAAGGTCACCGCAGCCATCCACGACCTCTACCGGATGTGCTCCGAAGCCGGCGAATACCACGCGCTGCCGTTGCTGCACTGGTTCATCGACGAGCAGGTCGAAGAGGAAGCCTCGGTGTCGCAGATCGTCGAACAGATTCGCATGGCCGGGGACAACGGCGCCGCGATGTTGTTCCTCGACCGGGAACTCGGAGCCAGGTCGCCCGGATCGGGGGAGTGATCAGGGCATCGTCGACCAGGCGATGAGCAGCTGGGCGCCGTAGTAGAGCGGCAGCCCCCACAGTCGGTTGACGAACCCGGGGTGGACGAAGCGATCTCGGGCAACGAACAAGTCGGAGAGGAAGAACGCGGTCGCCGCCAACGGAATGACGAGTGGGGCTCCTAGACCGGCGGCTCCCAAGGCGGAGACCAACATCGCGGAGATCACCACGATGTAGGCGACGACGGGCCATGTGAGCTCCGGTGGGACGTGGGGCTTTAGCCAGCGGAACACCACCATGGCAATCACGGCCGACCCCGCTGCCGCCACCACCGTGACGGTCGTATCCAACCCGAGGCTGGAAAAGGCGACCACGTAGGCGACGTGGCCGAGCAGAAACGAGGTCAACCCGGCGAGGAACGACCAGCGGGAGACGCCGAGGAGGAACACATCTCCGGCTGCGCCCAGAACGAGGCCGATGAGGATCCACGTGCCGTAGTGGGAGTCGATCGCGCCGGCAGCCACTGCGACGCCGATGAAACCCGCCGACGCGACCGGCTTCGCGACGTTGCGGAGCGTCTCGTTGCTGCGCTCCCCAACCAGCAGCACACCGAGGAACACCACGGTCATCGCGGTGAAGATCCATGTCATGCGAGTGCCTCCACGATGTCTTCGGCCACCTGGTGCCACAGCGACGTCGACTCGTCGATGAGGGACATGTGGCCGGCTTCCCGATCCATGATCACCTCCACGGCGTCTCCGGCTGCTCGGGCAGCCCTGGCGTACTCGAGGGAGAACGTCGCCGGCACATCGGAATCGCGTTCACCGTGGGCGAGGAGCGTCTTTACACCGGTCGGTGGGAACGGCATCGCGACGCTGCCGCCGCGGAGAAATGCCGTCACGGCGCCGTTTCCGAGGTCGGTGTCGACGGCAGTGTCCAGATCGGTGACACCGGCCAGGGAAACCGCAAGCCGAGGCGTCACCTCCGGCTCCGATCCGACCTCGCCGAGGTCGAGCCGATGTCGCGAGGCAGCCCACAGTGCCAGGAATCCCCCCGCCGAGTGGCCCGCCACCGCCACCCGCTCCAGGTCGAGCACGCCGAAACCGGTGAGAGCATCGACCGCCGCGGCGACATCCACGAGCGTCGCCGGCCGGCCGCCGCCCGCGCCGAGACGCCGGTACTCGACATTCCAAGAGGCGACCCCTCGCGAAGCCAGATCGACGGCCAGGCCGTCCATCAGGTCACGCTGCCAGGGATCGCGCCAGAAGCCGCCGTGCAGCAGCACGCACACCGGATGTGGGCCCGGCCCATAGGGGAGACGAAGGTCGGCGACCTGATCGGGATGGGTCCCGTAGGCGAAGGTGTCCGGAGGCCTCGCTGCCGCGAAGTGCAGGAAACGAAGCGCCCACCGATAACCCTCGAGGCCGCGACCGTAGATCGTTCGGGCGACGACCGGGGCCAACACCGACGTCGCCCGCCATGTCTCCCTGGCCCGCACGTTGGAGATGTGGACTTCGACGACCGGCAAGGCGACCGCCTCGAGCGCATCCGCAAGCGCATATGACGTATGGCTGAGCGCCCCGGCGTTGATCACGATGCCGTCGAACACCTCTCGCGCCTGATGGATTGCATCGATGAGGGCACCTTCGTCGTTCGACTGGAACGTCCGCACCTCGGCCCCCAGGTTGCGAGCCCACGCCCGACAGTGCGCTTCCAGGTCGTCGAGGGTCGCCGTACCGTAGATGTCGGGTCTCCTCACCCCGAGGAGATCCAGGTTTGGGCCATTCAGCACCAGATAGCGTCGCACGACCCCAGGCTATCGGACCGGGATCAGGTTTGGTTTCGTCGCGGTCGAGAGAGCAGCAAGATGACGACGAGAGCCGGACCGAGCCACAGGATCGTCCGTGGTCGGAGCGCAAAGATCACCGCCGCCACACCGATCGGTACGGCAGTACGCGGCGCAAGGCGAGAGATGGCCGGGATCGCCAACCAGACGGCGCCGAACAGCAATCCGACCCGCACCGCTGCCCCGGCAGCTAGTCGAGTCGGGTCGTCGACACCGGGAGCCAGCCAGACGGCGCCGCCTCCGACCAGGAGCAGCAGGACGATCACCCCAAGAGCTCTTCGCACCGACATCGGCGACAGCGTACTTCAGTAAACCTTTCGCCCTGCCGATGCGAGTTACCAGTACCGGTCAAGGAGGGCGGTACGGTCCCGTGGAGAGTGCCGGATGAGAACGCAGGACGACCGCACGGTCGCCATGGACTTCGATGGGTTCTACCGGCGCGACTTCAGGTCTGTGGTCGGATTGGCCTACGCCCTCTCGGGAAGCCGATGGGCGGCCGAAGATCTGGCCCAGGAGGCGTTCATGGAGGCACACCGGAAGTGGGCGACCATCGGGACGTATGAGGCACCCGGAGCGTGGGTGCGGAGAGTAGTGGCGAACATGGCAGTATCGGCGTTTCGTCGAAGAGCCGCGGAAGCCCGAGCGCTCGGGCGCTACGTGGCCGGACGGCAGACGCCCCTCGCTGAGCTCGAACCAGTCGATCATGAGTTCTGGGAGTCGGTCAGGGACCTGCCGCCGCAGCAGGCGAAAGCCATCGCGTTGCACTACCTCGAAGACCGGCCGGTCAGGGAGATCGCCGAGATCCTTGGCTGCTCCGAATCGACTGCCAAAGTGCACCTGCACCGGGGCCGGCTCGCCCTCGCCGAGAAGCTCGGGGAGACCGCATGAGCCTCGATCGACGCGCCGCCAGAGCCTCCGAAGCTCTCCGCCGGGCCGTGGCAGAGTCGGAGCTGACGCTCGGCATGCCGAGACGGCGGGGGAGTGCCGTGCTGGCGTTTGCGTCGGCGTTCGCCGGGGTGCTGGTGATCGTCGGCGTGTTGGGCGTGCAGGCCCGCTGGTTCGCCGGCCAGTCGGCCACCACGTTCCCCGACACCCTGGTCACCACACCGACCACAGTGCCGTCCACGACGGCGCCGTCGACCACGCTTCAGACCACCACGTCGACGTCCGGCACGCCGACGACGACCGCTCCGTCGGCGGCTACAACGACGACGCTCGATACGTCTCCACCGGCACTCACGATCGACTCGCCTCGACCAGACGAGCGCTTCGAGACCAAGACCGTGCTGTTCGAAGGCACCGTCGAGCCGGGAGCTTCCGTAACCGTCGGCAAGTACGAAGCCGACGTCGTCGACGGGCACTGGTCGATCGTGCTGGTGCTGTCGCCAGGCAGCAACGTTGCTCGGATCACCGCGACCGACGACGCCGGCAACAGCGTCGACGCCACCGTACGCGTCTTCTACGATCCTCCCAAGGAGGTGGACTTCACGGCATTCGCCACCTGGGGAAGCTGCTCGGAGACACCGCCCTACGACGTGTACTACGGCACCGCCAAACCGGGCAGCAAGGTCGAGGTGTTCTCCGAATATGGCGGCGGATTCACGTACGCCGACGCCGAGGGCAACTGGGAGCTGAAGGTCATCTTCGAGAAGGCACCTCCCGACAAGGTGTTCACCGTCAAAGTCAAAGACGTGTTCGGGCAGAAGAAATACTTCGAGTTCGTCTATTCGACCAAGTGAGCCGGTGCGAGTTCGACGGCCAGCGCTCTCGTCTCTGCATCGATCTCGAACGGTTCGGCATCGAGAAGCTCGGCCACCGTTGCCACCACGTCTTCCGGATCGACGTCGGGTAGGTCACCGGCCGTCGCCGGAGTCCAGGAGAGCCCGAGCGCGTCGTAGACAGGAGTGAGAGCCTCTCGCACGAGGTCTGCTCCACCGACGACGAGGACACCGCCGACGTGCGCACCGCCCGAGATGAGGCGCTGTCCTACTCCCATGACTTTGCGGCCGTCCACCGCGATGCTGAACTTTCCTGGACAATATTCGCCAGGGGTCTCCCCGATGACCGGAGCGAAGTGGAGCCTGGCCAGCGCCTCCGAAAACAAGTTCGCGATGAACTCGAAACGGTCCGCAACCCCGATCCGAGGGTCTTCGGTCGGCACGGTCCAGGAGAACGCCAGCGTGGCCTCATGAAACACGGCCGCACGGCCCCCGGCGAGGCGAACGAGGGGCACAAACCCTGCCCGGCGGGCGGCCTCTGCCGCCGCGGCGAAGCCGGATTCAGCGGTGTCCCGCCGTCCGAAGGCCACCAGACGGTCCGGCACGAAGAGCCGGAAGACCTCCGGTACCTCGCCGCGGGATGCCCGAACCAGCATCGCGTGGGAGATGGCAGTGTCCGCTGCAGACCCGAAGCGTTGTGTCGTAAACTGCACGTCGCGAAGTATCGCACGGAACTTTCCAAGCCCAGGGGACGTCTCAAAGCCGATGCGGAAGAGGATCCTGTTCGTCGTCGTCGCCGGCTTGGCGCTGTCCGGGTGCAACCTTGGCGAACAGCCGCTCGCCGGCGTCGGCCACGCGTCGGGGGAGTGGGTGCACGGGGCCGACCAGTCGACAACCACCTCGACTCCGGCCACTACGACGACCACCGCTCCCGTCGAAGCCATCGACGTCGTCACCTGGGTCAACGACGACCTGGGCGCCCCCGGGGAAGATGAGGACCCGGTGGCGCGAGTATTGGAGCGGCGGGTGTCGTTCGAACGGTTCGTGCAAGCTTCCCGGTTCGAGATCGCCGCCGCCCTGCCCGGAATCCGGTTCCCGGAAGTGTTGCCCTCGGACGTACGGTTCGTAACCAGCCAGCTGGTGTACTCGGGAGACCGGCTCGACCCGGCCGAGCCTGCCGCCTTCGGACTCTGGACGGTCGAGCCATATACCAAGTCCCGGTCGGTCGCCCAGCGCGGCGTCCTGCTCGTAGGATTCGCCGTCGGCGCCGAGTCCGCAGCGGACCTGTGCCCCGACACCGGTACGTGCTCGCCACTCGAACTCTCAGGTGGCGTCGAAGCGGCATCGGTCGACCTCCCCGAAGGATGGACCCTCATTTGGGAGCAAGAGGGCTATCGCTACGAGCTCTTCCTGAGGGGAATGACCACACCGGACGTGCCGGTCGACGTCGCCGCTTCCGTCCAGCCGCTCGCCGGGCTCCCCTGAATCAGCAGCAACCGACCGTCCTTCGCCACCCGGGCGACGCCGTCGACGGCCACCCAGACCCGCTCGGGGAGCCCCTCGAGCGATGCCGGCGGGGGATGCGCAACGGCAACGCTCCCTCCCAGGCCGTCGATGCAGTCGACGATCACGGCGTCTCCGAACCTCTGCAATGCCTCTTCGAACGTCATGTGGCCAGTATGACGACGGCCTGGGACAGAAACGCGGCCGGGCGAATACCCAGATGGCGGGCGCTATGATCCGGGCTTCGCTGCGAAGCGACCGTGCTGGTGGGGCCGGAAGGACAGCATGAGTTCGACGCGTCAGCGGCACGAACGGCTTCTCAGACGATTTGAACGTTCCGCCATTCTTGGAGCCAGGGAAGGGATCTTGCGTCTCCGAGCCGAAGCCGTCGACGGGCCGACACTTACCGTCGAAGGACGCACCTATCGCAACTTCGGCCTGGCGGCCTACCTGGGACTGAACCGTGATTCCAGGCTCGTCGAGGGCGCCGTCGGCGCCGTTCGCCGCTTCGGCGCCACATATTCGTCCTCGGTGGCGTTCAGCGCCCTTAACCTCTATGACGAACTCGAGGCACGCCTGTCGGCCATGACCGGGGGCCATGTGGTGGTCGCCGCCACCACCACCCTCGCCCATTTTGCGGCGCTTCCCATCCTCGTCGCGCCAGGCAGCCCGGTGCTCGTCGACAGTCAGGCGCACGCCTCGCTCCACCTCGCATCACAGATCCTCGCCGGAGCGGGTTCGCCGGTCACGCTTGTTCCTCACAATGACGTTGCCGCGCTCGAAGCTGCGGTGATCGACGCCGAGGCCGGTGGCGAAGAGATCTGGTTCCTCACCGACGGGATTTTCTCCATGTTCGGGGAAGTGGCTCCGGTCGAAGGCATCGTCGACGTGCTCGAACGGCATCCTGCCCTGCGCGTCTACTTCGATGATGCTCACGGGTTCGGATGGACCGGTGCGCACGGCCGCGGCTACGTCCTCGACCGGGTACCGCTCCACGAACGCATGGTGGTGGCTGCCTCGTTGTCGAAATCGTTCGCCGCCGGCGGTGGATTGCTGATCTTCCCCGATGAAGACCAGGCTCGCCACGTTCGGATGCTTGGTGGAACCGTGACGTTCAGCGGTCCATTGCACCCGGCCGAACTGGGCGCCGCCGTCGCCTCGGCAGACATCCACCTGTCGGCTGAGCATGAGGAGCTTCGCCGACGGATCGAGGATCGGATAGAACTCACCGCCCGTCTCCTGGCCGAACGAGATCTCCCCGTGGTGTCCGACGACCGGACACCCATCTGGTTCGTGAAGATGGGGTCGACGGCCCGGACCGTGGCGCTGTCACACGCACTCATGGACGAAGGCTTCTACGCAAACCCGACCGACTACGCCGCGGTGCCCCTCGGCTCGGCCGGCATCCGGTTCGCCAATTCGCTGTTTCACGACGACGACAGCATCGTCAAGTTCGCCGATGCGCTCGCCCGCCACGTCCCAGACATCTTGGGCGACACGGAGGTCGTCATCGACCTTACGGACGGACCCGGCGACCGCTGAGGGCTTCAGGCGCTCTCGACCCCTGCCGATAGGTAGGGCGTGGAACTGTGGCGCGCATGGAAACGGCATCCGGTTTGGTCCAGATGGGCTGCGGCCGCCGTGTTTGCCGTCTACCTCGCCGCCGCCGTTCTGACACTGGTCCGACCCGAGTACGGGATCTCGGTTGGACCTATGGCGCTGTTCCTCCTGGCGTTCTCTGGGTCGGTCACCTTTTTCGTTGTCGGCAGCCACATCCCCGAGCCCAACAGCCGGCGTCCGTGGCAGTTGGCCGGAACCGGACTGGGCGTGGTGACCGTCGGACTGCTCACGATCGCCGTCATTGAGATGGTGAGCCCCGGCACAGTGCCGGCGTTCAGTCCGTTCGACCTGTTCTTCCTTGTCGGCTACGCCCTGTCCATCGCCGGCATCGCCTCGCTTCCTCAGGTGGCAACCGACTGGTCGCAGCGAGCCCGGACCATCATCGACGGGATCATCGGTGCCGTCTCGTTCTCCATCGTCGCCTGGGTGCTCGTCCTGCATGATGTGTTCGACCGAGTGGGACAGCTAACCGACTGGGAACGCTACATCGGGTTTGCCTACCCGACCCTCGACGTGCTTGCCCTCATCGTCGTCATGACGGTCGTCGCCCGGCGCAGCGCCTACCGCTTCGACATCCGGCTCACCCTCATCGGAGTCGGGTTTGTCGTCCAGGCGGCTGCCGACATGGCTTTCCTCCTGCGAGGACTCGGTTCGTCGTTGAGTGAGGCGCAGCCTGTCTGGGCGATCAACATGACGGCGCTGGCCGCGTTCTTCGTGGCAGCGCTCATGCTGCGCGTCCAACCGAAGCGGATCGAGTTTGCCGAGCGGAAGTCCCGGATTGCATCCGTCATTGCGCCATATGCCTCCGCGGTGTTCATGACCGGGTTCATGCTCTGGGACGCTGCCAACCGGGAGCAGGGGCCAGAGTTCTGGACACTACTCGGCGGCAGCGTTGCCGTCGCGGTGCTGGTCGTCGCGCGGCAGGGGCTCGCCATCCGGGAAAACCGGATCACCCTGGAGCGCCAACGGAGCTCACTGGTCTCCTCCATCTCCCACGAGCTCCGAACCCCGCTCACCGCCATGGTCGGGTTCCTCGACCTGATTGTCGACGACGCTCTCGAGGACGACGAAAAAGAGGAGTTCATCCGCATCGTGCACCAGCAGGGCCGGTACCTGGTGCGGATCGTATCGGACCTCGTCATGCTGGCCCGGGGCAATCTCGAAGAGATCGAACTCCAAGAGGCAACGGTGCCGGTGCGATCGATCGTCGTGGAGGCCCAACGAGCCGTTGAGATGCGAAGGCACAATCTCCGGGTCGAAGCGAGCGGCGAGCTTGCGGTGCGGGCCGACGTCGATCGCCTCCAACAGATCCTCGTCAACCTCATCGGCAACGCCGTCCGCTATGGGACGAAAGAGGTGCTGGTTCGGGCTCGTCAGGACGGCCACGCCGTGGTGATCGAGGTGCACGACGACGGCCCTGGAGTCCCGAAACGCTATGAGTTGGCCGTTTGGGAGCGATTCGAACGAGGCGCCCACCGGCTCGACGCCACCAAGCCGGGATCGGGCATCGGCCTCGCCGTCGTCAAGGCGATCGTCACCGCCCACCGGGGCGAAGTGGAGTATCGGACGTCAGAGATACTCGGCGGCGCGTGCTTCGTCGTGCGACTGCCTGGGCGGGCCCGCCGTCTCCCGGCGAAAGAGGTCGTCGGTTGACATAGACTGCCGGCATGCTCGCCGTCGTCGGAGCTGGTCGCCAGGGAACAGCCGCTGCTTTCGACCTGCTCAGTTTCCATCCCGACGAAGGGCTCCTGCTGGCAGACGCCGACTCGGAGCGGCTCGAAGCTGCTGCCGACCGGCTGGGCACGCTCACGGGGATTCGGCCGGCCACGGCGGTGGTCGACGCGTCCAACCCGAACGCGCTGACCTCTCTGCTGCTGCCGGTGGAGGTAGCGGTCTGTGCGGTGCCCTATAGGTACATTCCGGCGTGCACCGAGGCGGCAATCGCCGGCGGCACCTCGATGGTGGACCTCGGTGGCCATACGCCAACCGTACTCGGCCAACTGGAACGTGCCGATGAGGCTGCCGCCAGAGGTGTCGCGATCGTTCCCGACTGCGGTATGGGTCCGGGTCTGAACAACACCCTGGGCATGGCCGCCATCGAGCGGCTCGAGGCGCTTGACGCCGACCCGGTCTCGGTGCGGCTCTACGACGGCGGTCTGCCGCAGTTTCCCCCGCCACCCTGGGGCTATGCGCTGTTGTTCAACATCGAAGGATTGACCAATGAGTATGACGGGTACGCGATCGTGCTGCGTGGAGGACGGGTCACCGAGGTCGAAACCCTCACCGAACCCGAACTGCTCGAGTTCGATGGCATCGGCACGCTCGAGGCTTTCCACACCTCCGGGGGCACTTCGACGGCGCCCTACACGCTGGAGGGTCGGCTCCAGACCTATGAGAACAAGACCCTGCGATACCCGGGTCACCTCGCGGCGTTCCGGGCGTTCAAGGACCTCGGCCTGTTCGATCGCACGCCGGTCGAGATCGACGGCCGACCGGTCGCGCCGCGGGATTTCTACCATCGGCTCCTCGGACCCCGCCTGACAGCAGATGACCCCAGGGACGTTGCCGTGATGCGGGCCGTCGGGGTAGGGGTACGAGACGGGGAAGAGGTGGAAGTGGTGCTCGAGGTCATCGACCGCTTCGATCCGGCCACGGGGTTTACCGCCATGGAGCGTCTCACCGGGTGGCATGCTGCGGTCATGGCAGGCTATCTGGCCGACGGTGCCGTGCCTCCTGGCGTGTGGCCGGTGGAGCGTGCGGTTGCGGCGTTGCCGTTCCTCAATGAGCTCCGTCGGCGGGGGATCGACGTCAAATAGGGTCTTTCGGCCCTAGCGCCCGGGACCTTTGGTCGATCGTGCAGCGTATGCAGCAACCTAATATGCAGGGTATGCAGAACATGCACGAGATGGTACAAGGAGGGATCCGGCCGTGGGCATGCTGACCTCCCGGGATCTGCAACGGATGCTCCAAGTCGACCGCTCCACCATCTACCGGATGGCCGAGTCCGGCTCGATCCCCGCGGTGAAAGTAGGCCGCCAGTGGCGGTTTCCTTCCGAGGCGATCGACCGTTGGCTTGCCGGCACCGAACGTCCGCAGCCGGCGCCGGTGGCTGACGGAGGTCTCATTCCCGCCGCCTGTGTCCAGCCGGTGCTCGACGTCATCGCCGACATGCTCGGCGTGATGCTGGTCGTCACCGACATGGACGGTGTGCCGGTCACCGAGGTATCGAACCCGTGCGGTTTGTTTTCGGAGATTGCGGCGCTGCCGGGAGGAACGGCCGAGTGCATTGCAGGCTGGCACGACCTCGCGGGTTCGCTCAACCTGGAGCCGCAGTTCACCCCGAGCCACCTCGGGTTGCTCTGCGCCCGCTCATTCGTGCGGGTCGGGTCCGAGCTGAAGGGAATGGTCGTCGCCGGGGGGATCGCTCCCGACGACTGGCCTCCGTCCGGCGGAACACTCGCATCGATCTCCGACACCTTCGGGCTGGACGGCGGCGAGCTCTCGCGGCATGTCCACGAGGTCTACCGTCTGGGCGACCGGGAACGGAAGGAAGTCCTCGAAGTGCTTCCCCGTATCGGCTACATGGTGTCCGAAATCACCACCCAGCATCTTGAACTACAGAGAAAACTCGAGGCGATCGCCTCGCTGGCACACACGTAAGGAGCACCGATGAAACGACTACTGGTCCTCGGCGCCGGCACTGCCGGGACGATGGTGGTGAACAAGATGAGCCACCACCTTGACCCCAATGAGTGGGAGATCACCATTGTCGACCAGGAGGAGACCCACTACTACCAGCCCGGGTTCCTGTTCATCCCGTTCGGGATCTACGGGCGCAACGACGTGATCAAACCTCGTCGCGACTACATCCCGACCGGCGTCGATCTGATCGTCTCCGAGATCGAGCTGATCGAACCGGAGAACAACCGGGTGAAGATCGCCAAAGGCGACCGCTGGCTCGACTATGACTACCTGGTCATCGCCACCGGCACCCATCCTCGGCTCGACGAGACGCCGGGACTCGTCGACGAAGACGGCAAGATTCCCGACAACGTTCACACGTTCTACACCCTCGACGGTGCCGTTCGACTCGAGAAGTTCCTGCGGAAGTGGGAAGGCGGCAAGCTGGTCCTCAACATCATGGAGATGCCGTTCAAGTGCCCGGTGGCTCCTCTGGAGTTCATCTTTCTCGCCGACTGGTGGTTCACCGAGCAGGGCATTCGTGACAAAGTCGACCTCACCTTCGTGACGCCGCTCCCTGGAGCGTTTACCAAGCCGATCGCCGCACGCGAGCTCGGCGGGATTCTCGAAGAGAAGAACATCAGTCTCGTCACCGACTTCATGGCCGAGCGGGTCGACCCCGACCGAAACACCCTCGTCGCTTTCGACGAAGAGGAGGTTCCCTACGACGTGCTGGTGACGGTGCCCGTGAACATGGGTGCCGACGTGATCGGCCGTTCGGGTCTCGGCGACGAACTCAACCACGTGCCGGTCGACAAGCACACGTTCGTGCATGCCAAGTATCCCAACATCTTCGCCCTTGGCGACGCGGCGGCGCTGCCCACGTCGAAGGCCGGATCGGTCGCCCACTTCGCCGTCGAGACGTGGACCGAGAACTTCCTGCGGTACATCGACGGACTCGACATGAAGGAAGCCTTCGACGGTCATGCGAACTGCTTCATCGAGTCAGGGTTCGGCAAAGGACTGCTCATCGACTTCAACTACGACACGGAACCGCTGCCCGGCAAGTACCCACTGCCCGGCGTCGGACCGTTCTCGCTCCTTCGCGAGTCGGAGATGAACCACTGGGGCAAGATGCTGTTCCGTTGGATGTACTGGAACATCCTGCTGAAGGGCAAAGAGATGCCGGTCACCTCCTACATGACCATGGCAGGGAAGTGGAGCTGACATGACGAGCAGAACCGACGATGCCGCTCTCGCCGAGACGATCGCCGACCTGTCGGCGAAACTCGACCGGCTCTCGGCGCAGGTCGAGTTCCTGACCGAAGAGGCTCTTGCACAACGTGAGCGCCGTCAGGAGCGCAGAGAGCTTACCGACGACCTCGTGCCCATTGCGAGAGAAGCGTACCTGTACGCCGTCGATCAGCTCGCCCAGGTCGAGCAGTACGCGACCATGGACGACGTGACCCACCTGGTCAAGAAGCTGATCAGGAACACGAAGAACCTCGAAGAGATGCTCGACCGGCTCGAAAGCCTTCAGCAGCTCGTCGATGAGGTGACGCCGCTCAGTCAGGATGCGTTCATCGCCCTGATGGAAGCGCTCGCCGACTTTGAGCGGCGCGGCTACTTCGGGTTCGCCCGCAGCGGTGTCAAAGTGATCGACAACGTGGTTTCGAACTTCACGGAAGAAGACGTCGAAGCGCTGGGAGACAACGTCGTGTTGATCCTCCAGGCAGTCCGTGAGATGACGCAACCCGAGATCATGACGATGGTTCGCAACACGGCACAGACGGTGCGGACCGCAGAGATACCGGAGAAGCTCAGCTGGCGGGAGCTCATCCGCCAGATGCGCGATCCGGCGGTAAAGAAAGGTTTGGCCCGGTTCATGCTCACCATGCGGAGCGTCGCCGGCGCCGACGACGAGGAATAGGAGGAACCATGGCAACCGAACTCATTGCAGGACGGGAGATCACCGTCGACGAGGAAGGCTTCTTCGCCGATCCTTCCCAGTGGAGCGAAGACATGGCCGAAGAGCTTGCCAAGGCTATCGGCATCGACGAGCTCACCGAGGACCACTGGAAGGTCATTCGCTTCCTGCGGAAGGACTTCGAAGAGACCGGGGAGACGGCGACGATTCGCAGAGTTTCCACCATGACGGGCATCTCGACGAAGCAGCTCTACCAGCTCTTTCCCAAGAAGCCGGCCAAGAAGATGGCGTACATCGCCGGCCTGCCGAAGCCGACCGGCTGCGTGTAGCAGCCCGACCACAGAAAGGAGCCGACCGTGCCTCCGATCTTCGAAGAAGAGACGGACCGGAAGATCTCAATCATCGTCAGCAAAGGCACTCTTGACTGGGTGACCGCGGCGTTCGTAATTGGCAACGCTGCGGTGTCGGAAGGCATCGAGCTGCACGTCTTCTTCACCTTCTACGGCATGGACGCCGTCATCAAGAAGAAGATGGATCATCTGAAGGTGACTCCGGTCGCCAATCCGTCGATGGGAATGCCGAACCTGGTGGGTGTCCTCCCCGGTGTGACCGCCATGGCCACGGCAATGATGAAGAAGCAGATGGCCGAACAGGGGGTGCCTCCCACGAAGGAGTTCATCCAGATGGTCGCCGATGCCGGCGCCCACCTTCATGTCTGCCGGATGACCTTCGACATGTTCGGACTGACGAAGGACGATCTGTACGAAGAGGTCGAGGACGTGTTGAGCGCCTCCGACTTCCTGGAACTGGCCGAAGGCGGTCAGATCATTTTCATCTAGAGAGATCTAGTTGGCAGTGGGGTCGAGGGAGCCTTTCGGGGCTCCCTCGGCGCGCTCGTCCGACGGCTCCACATGCGGTACCAGCAGCACCGGGATGCGGGCGCGTTCGGTGACGCCTGCCGAGACGGAACGCCACGCCGACCCGAAGATCTGCCGGGTAGCTCCCATGAGGAGAAGGTCGGCGCCGACGGCGTCCGCCACCTTGCAGATCACGGCAGCAGGGTCGGCTCCCTCCTCGCAGATCAGGTCGGCGGCGATCCCGCGACTGGCGAGCGCCGCGACGAGGGGCGCCGCCAGGCGTTGGCCTCTCTCCTCGACGTAGCGGCGGACGGCCGCCTGCTGAGACTCCAGATCCGGCACCGGCTCGGCCTCGAGTGGATGCCATGCCTCTTCTTCGAGGACGCCGAGGAAGTCGAGGGGGGCTTCGATCACGGTGACAACCGACACCCGATCATCGCCGCCGACGAGTCGGGCCGTCAGGTCGGCCACGGGAGCCGGCGGGAGCACCCCGCTGGTGGCGATCAGAACGTGCACGCGGCAAGCTTAGACCTCTCGATAGGCGCCGGAGCGCGCATATGCTGGCACCATGCCTGAAGCGGAACTCATCAACCAGGTGACCTGGATGATCCCGAACCCCCTGGCCCTCATCGGGTCGCGTGCCGGAGACGAGTGGAATGCCATGACGGCATCATGGATCACGCAGGTGTCGATGGAACCGGTGTCGGTAGCGGTCTCCGTCGACAAGAAGGCACTCACCCACCGGCTCATCGCCGAAGGCGGCGCCTTCTCCATCAATCTGTGGGATCCGGAGGACACCCGGGTCTTCGTGAAGTTCTCCAAACCGGCCAAGAAGGAGGGTATGGCGCTGAACGGTCGACCCATTCGGGAAGGGATCACCGGAGTCCCGATCTTCCTGGATGCGGCTGCTTGGATCGAGGCAACGGTATGGCAATCTGTCGACGTGGGCACCCACACCCTGTTTGTCGGCGAAATCGTGGATGTGGGCAAACGCCGCGACGGGCGGGTCGCCGGCATGGACGACACGCGGATGAAGTACGGCGGCGTGAAACGGGGAGGGCATTAGGGGCACCCGTACCAGCGCGGGTTCTGGGGGTTGCGTTGTGGGTTACGGGTTCTGCGTTGTGAGTTCTGAGTTCTGAGTCCTGGGCTTGGAGTCCCGTGGGCCGCCGGTGTACCGCATGGCTCACCCCTCACTGCCAGGTACTGGGTACGAGGTACCAGGTACTTCCTGCTAGCCGATGCCGGGCCGTGCGCCCGTCATGCCACCATCGACCGGAACCGTGACTCCGGTGATCCATGAGGCTGCGTCGCTCGCCAGAAACACGACGAGTGGAGCCACATCGTCTACCTCGCCGAGACGGCCCAAAGGGTGGAGAGAGCCGGCTGCGTCTTCGCCTGCCTCCCAGAGCATGCGAGAGAAGCGGGTCTTGACGATTCCGGGAGCGACGGCGTTGACCCGCACCTGAGGTGCCATTTCGTAGGCGAGTTGCCGGGTCATGAAGATGAGGGCCGACTTCGAGACCCCGTAGGCGCCGAGCAACGGGCCAGGGACCAGGCCACTGACCGAGGCCACGTTCACGATGGCGCCGGCGTGGTCCCGCATCCACTGATGCCACGCCTCTCGGGCGAACACGAGGGGTCCTCGCTGGTTCACGGCCCACGTCTTGTCGAGCGCGCCGAGGTCGATGTCCACGATGTTGCCCGCTACAGGATTCGTGGCAGCGTTGTTGACGAGGACGTCGCAACTGCCGAAGCGATCTATGGCGGTCGCCACAGCCGCCGCGGCATGTTCGGGATCGTCGGCGCTGCCTGGGATCCCGACGAGTCTGTCGGCAGCGTCGACTTCCCGCAGCATTGTGTCGATGCCCTCTTGCTTCCTTGCGGTGATCACGACGCCGCGGGCCCCGCTGCGCAGGAACTCTTCTGCGATGCCCCTTCCGATGCCCCGGCTGCCGCCGGTGACGAGGGCTACTTTGCCGTCGACTCGAACATCCACGCTTCACCTCCTCAGGCGATGGTACCTCCCGGGGGATACCCGGGGCGGCCCGCGGCCAGCCAGTCGTCGAAAGCAGTCTCGGTTCCCACGTCCTGGTGGGCTTCAACCGATAGGAGATACCGATGCCGGAGGAGGTCGCAATAGGCCTGCACGGGGTCGTCGACCTCCGGGATGGCCGTCAGCCGTGCCAGCATCGGCTCGAACGCCTCTATCCGCCACCGGACTGCCGCGAGGTGCGAAGGCACCCCGGGGGCTCGGTTCGCCTGGAAGTAGTACAGGTCGGCGAGGATCTGGCGGGCCTGACCTTCGCCGGCCTCCACACCGGTGAGCTCGCGCAGACGGCGCCGGTGGAAGTCCCGGCCACCCACCTTCACTCGCAGCTCTAGCCGTTCCCGCCGAGACGAGACGACCACCTCTTCGACGTCGAACCCGAGCTCGTTCAGTCGCTCCACCCGCTCTTCGATCTTGTAACGTTCGTCAGGACCGACGACCCAAACGGCTGCGAGTTCGTCCCACAGCGATCGGTAGCGCCCGGCGATATCCTCACCGAGTTGCAGGTCGGCGTTCTCGGCAGCGATGCCGTGCTCCGCGGCGATGTCGGCCATGCCGCCGGCGACGTTTTCGATCATGATGTCGAGGTCGTAGGCGCGCTGGCCGTCGGTGAGCTCGTCGTAGATCTCCGCGGTCTCCGCGTCGACCATCCGGGTCTCGATGGCGTCCGCGTCCCACCGGTACAGCGTGTTGGAGAGCGAACAGTCCCCCCAGAAGCAGCCCGCCAGGTGGAGCTCGACGAGGAGCGAGGCGAACGCGTCGAGCATCTGCGTTCGGCGCTCACCGAATCCGGCTCCCTCGAGGAGCTCCCGGTAGGAGAACGAGTGGTCCAGGTAGCGGGTGATGAGGGCTGCAGACTGCTCTACGGTTGGGTCGGGGTCCCGGCGCGTTACCAGTCCCACTGCCCGTACGGCCGGCCCGTCCACCTCTTCCAGGTATCGGAGGATCTCGTAGTCCCGGCGGGCGGCTCGTTCGGGGAGTTCCTTGACGGCGTAGATGCCGTCGTCGTAGGCGACGAATCGGACCTCATGCCGAGAGATACCGCGCGGCAGCTCGACCACCCGCGACGTCGACCAGGTGGCGAGCGGCTCGTCCCACGGGAGGTCGAGGAAGTCCGGATGTCCGGGTCGAATAGTGAGTTCCGCCATGGCATCCCTAACCTACCCGGCATGGAACTGCCGACGCGGATCGAGGTTTCCGGGGGAGCACGGCTGCTGTTGATCTGGGCAGACGGGGCGAAGGTCGAGCTGAGCGCCGAAGAGGTACGCCGCGGCTGTCCCTGCGCATCCTGTGAGACGTTCCCCAATCGGTTTCTCCTACCGACGGTCCAGATCGTCGACGTCGAGCAAGCGGGCGCCTACGGGCTCCGATTCACCTTCAGTGACGGGCACAACAGCGGCATCTACCGATACGACTATCTGAAAGAGCTGGGTCTACGCGACGAGTACCGGAGCATCTGAGCGGAACAGCTCGATCGCGGCATCGACGACCCTCGGGTCGAACTGGGTTCCCGAGCATCGAATCAGCTCCGACATCGCGGCATCGATGGACAGGGCAGGTTCGTAGGGACGTTCGCTGGTGATGGCGTCGTAGGCGTCGGCGACGAACAAGACCCGGGACAAGAGCGGGATCGAAGTACCCGACAGGCCGTAGGGATAGCCGAGCCCGTCGAATCGTTCGTGGTGGAAGAGGACGGCGGTGGCGATGTCCGGGTGCACAAGCCCGTCGAGGAGGAAGAACCCTTCGGCGGGATGACGACGCATCTGCTCCCACTCGAGGGCGCTCAACGGACCGGGTTTGTTGACCAGAGCGGCGTCGACACGGACCTTCCCGACGTCGTGGAGATGGGCGGCGATGTGGAGGCGCCGAAGCTCTTCTCGATGCATGCCGAGCTGACCGCCGATGGAGGTCGCCAGGCGAGCGACCCGGGTGCCGTGTTCGGCGAGCCACTCGCCGTGGCTCCACATCAGATCGGTGAACTCTTCAATCATTCCCTGCACGCCCTACAAGTGTTGTCACGCGCCGTAGTGTTACATTGACGATGGGTGGCGTCCAGGGAAATGAGTCGTTCGTCCTAGCGGGCATAATGGGCCCATGGATATCGCCGTCAACCTCGTCGAGGCCTACCTGAACGCAAATGGCTATCTCACGATGACCGAATTCGAGGTGCAACGCCGCCTCCCCGACGGTACCTACGAGACCGCCACCGACGTCGACATCGTCGCCGTGCGTCTTCCTGGACAGATCTACCAGGGGGACCCGCACGACTCCGTAGACTGCGAGCTGCTGCTCGTGGAAGATCCAGTCCTCGAGCTCTCCGATGGCCTGGTCGACGTCATCCTTGGCGAGGTGAAGGAAGGCAAAGCCGAATTCAACCCGGGGCTGAAACGTCACGAGGTGCTGCACTCGGTGCTTCGACGAATCGAATGGCTCTACCCGGCAGGCCTGCACGACGTGCTCGCCGACGTCGCAGACCGCGGCCTTTCAGAGGTGCCGACGCACGGCGGTGCTTCGGTCCGCACTCGGCTGGTAGCGTTCGGACGGAGCCGGGAGAGCGATCTCCACACCGTCTCCGTCGGCCACATCGTCGAGACGATGGTCGACTATCTCCATCGATTCGAAGCAGTCTTGCGGCCGGCGAACTACAAAGACCCCGCTCCTGCGCTGCTGAACCTGCTCGTCAAAGCAGGATTCGACATTTCCCGCTGACTACTCGATCGCCCGGCGGTGGTCCTCGGTGTGGTGGCTGATCGCCTGGAACGCGGCGGTCATGTCCAGGAACGTATCGAAGTCCGTGGTGCGGGCGTGGCGCAGCAGCCGTTTGGTGAGCCGCACCGCGTGGGGCGGCTTGGCGGCGATGCGGCCGGCGAGTTCGGCGACGCGGTCCGACAGTTCGTGGAGAGGAACCACCTCGAGCACCATGTCGAGCCGGAGCGCCTCGTCGGCCTCGACGAACCGTCCGGTGAAGAGCAGCTCGGCGGCTCGCTGCCAGCCGACGATACGCGGCAGAATCCAGGCGCCGCCGTCACCCGGGATGAGACCCAGATCCACGACCGGCTGGGCGAACCGCGCCGACGCGGACGCCACCCGAAGGTCGCACAGCAGTGCCAGATCGCAGCCACCGCCGACGGCGGGACCGTTCACGGCGGCGATCGTCACCGCGTCGAGCGACGCGACGGTCCGCATGAGCCGGAGCACCGATTCCTGGTAGGCCTGCTCGATCCGATGGGGATCACCTCCGAACGGGTCACGGCCGGCCCGCATGTCTTTCACGTTTCCGCCCGCGCTGAAGGCAGGGCCCTCACCGGTGATGATCACCACGGTCACCTGCCCATCGGCGGCGACACGGTCGAAAGAATCGAGCAGGCCTTCGAGCACCCCGGTGCCGGTCAGCGCGTTGCGCACGTCCGGGCGTCGCATCGTCACGGTGGCGATCCTGCCATCGACGGTGAGATCGACCGCCTGTCTCATGAGCCGGCCGCTTCGACGAAGGCGGCGGAACGCCCCGGATCGACCGGCGCCGTGGTGACGCCTCCTCGTTTGACCGCCGTTCCGACGATCACGCCGTCGGCAACCGTCAGCAGCGCAGCGACGTTCGCAGTGGTTGCCCCGGAACCCACATACAACGGCACGTCCGGAACGGCTTGTCGCACCTGACGCAGCTCGGCCATGTCGATGGCGCTGCCGGTCGCCGCACCGGACGCGATGAGGGCATCGGCCCCGGCACGTTCCGCAAGGTCGCGAGCTGCGGCTTCGAGGCTGTATCCGGACGGTGGCACCGCGTGTTTGACGTGGACGTCGGCGAACACGGCAACGTCGGCTCCGAGGAGACGGCGCAGGCGGGCAAGGTGCGCCGCTCTCCCTTCCACGATGCCCTGATCGGTGAACATGACGCCGGAGAGCACGTTGACCCTGATGAAGGTGGCACCGGTCGTCGCCGCGATGGACAGTGCCGCGATGGCATCGTTGCGCAGCACGTTGACCCCGACGGGAATGTCGATGGCCGAACGGACCGCCTCGACGGCTCTCGTCATCGCCGACACGGTGATCGGCTGCACCTCGACCTCGAAGGGGGCATCGCCGAAGTTTTCGACGAGCACGGCATCGAATCCGGTTTCGGCGAGAGTCCGGGCGTCTCGCCTCGCTGCTTCGAGGACGGCATCCAGGTTGCCGCCGAATCGCGGCGATCCGGGAAGCGGTCCGAGATGGACCATGCCGATGAGCTGCATCACAGCGACAGGTCGACGACGCGCAGAGCCTGTTCGGCCGCGTCACCTTCGGCACGAAGCGACGTGTCCTCGGGCTCCAGCATGCCCGCGGCGAGGCGGCACCAGTGGCCTGCGGGACCCTTGATGAGATGGTCGGTGTCTTCCGGGCCATACACCCACTTGGCGTAGCCAGGGCCGATGACCTCCACCCTCACCGGCCGGTAGTCCAGGCCGGCCTTCGTGAACGCATGGGGGAGGGACCGCCAGGCGAGCCAGGAGATGTGACGAAGCCGGGCAGAGTCTTCGACCTCCTCGCCCATGGCGGCGTGGATCTCCAACGCCCTGGCCCAGGTCTCGGCGAGACGGGTCGTGGCCAGTGTCTGGGCTGCGATCTCGCGATCGAACCAGGCGAAACGGTCTGAGGTAGACGTCCGGGAGAGGGCATCGACGACGCGGGCTCGCGCGGCGCGCCACCACTCGATGACGTCTTGCGGGCGCATGGACCGGCCACGTTCGATCCCTTCCTGTGCGAAGTCCTCGACGCTCGAGGCAGTCACTCGTTCGATGACCGGCGCTCCCTGTTCGATCACGTCGGCCACGAAGTCCTCGGTGGCGGCGAGGTAGGCCACGACGTCTTGAATCGACCAGCCCTCTCGGACGGGTCGTTTCCACTCGCGGATGGGTATCTTCTGGAGGAACTGGTCGAGTGCCTGCTCCTCGGCTACCAGGTCGGACAGGATCTCTCGCACGACCCCGTAGGTTAGTCGCTTCGGCGCGGCCCTTCGGTGGGTACGCCGCCGGAAATGCGGAACGACGACACGAGCACCGACGGACCCTTGGCGCCAATCAGCCGGCGTCTGGCTACCGGCAAGGGGGTTACACGTTGAACGTCGGTGGCGGATGCACGACCGGCCGCGGCTCGACGAGATCGTTCAAAGCGTCGACGAGTTGGCGGAGACGGCCGTACGACCGCCGGTTGAAGGCGAACGCGATGCGCTGGTCTTCGAGGGCGTCGCGATCGCGAATTTCGGCTTCGGTCGGCGGGATCACGGCGATCTTCCCCGACGTCACGATGTCGGCGAACTCGTCGTTCAGCCGTTCGAGCTCGTCGGCGTCTGGAGCCTGCACCAGTCGGAGGACCAACATGCCGTCCACGTAACGCTGCGACCGGTAGTTGGCGTAGAAGTGGCTGATCTCGTTGGCTGCGTCTTCTACCCGATGGGTGGTCTTGTACAGGCTGAGGTCGGGTTCTGAGATGAACCCGTTGCCGAGCAGGTCTTCACGGACGAAGGCATTGAACGTCTCCCAGTATCCGGTGCCGTCGGCTTCGAGCATCACGATCGGATGCAGGTCGCTCTTGCCGGTCTGGACGAGCGTCAGAACCTCGAAGGTCTCATCCATGGTGCCGAACCCTCCCGGGAACAGCGCGAACGCGTGGGACTCCTTGACGAGGCCGACCTTTCGGGTGAAGAAGTATTTGAAGTTGATGATCCGGTCGGACTGGATGTACGGGTTCGCCGAGTCTTCGAACGGAAGTCGGATGTTGACTCCGAAGGAGTGGTCGGCGCCGGCGCCTTCGTTGCCTGCCTGCATGATGCCCGGGCCGGCTCCGGTCACGACCATCCAGCCGCGGTTGTGCACCATCTCGTGGGCGAAGTCGTAGGCGAGCTGGTAGTTCGGTTCGCCGGGTTTCGCCCTGGCAGAGCCGAAGATCGTCACTTTGGGGGTATCTCGATACCTCGCGAAGACGAGGGTCGAGTAGCGCATTTCTTTGACGGCAGCGTTGATGAGCTTGACGTCGGCACGGTCGGCATGGTCGTGATACAGCTTGACCGCCGACACGATGAGCTCTCGCACCAGGTCGGGATGCGCTCCTTCGCCTGCGGCGGAGAGAAGCTGATCGATGAGGTCGTTGAGGCGCTGGTCGCCAGTGGTGTATGGGCGCATGATGCTCCGGACGGTAGTGGGCTTCAGTCGTTGAACGGGGGTTCTCCCGGTCCTTTGCGGACGACCGCGCTCCACACGGTCTCGTAGTGGTCGCGGTCGTATGGATCGACGTGGGGCAGCACGAAGGTTTCCCATGCCCGCCGGAGGGGATCGTCCGCCCTCTGAAACATGCGCAGACCGGCCGGAAGCCGGTCCAGCACGGTTCGGAGACTCATCGGGGTCTCCACCCTGGTTGCGGCGTCGCGTGCCTGGAAGCTGGTGTTCACCTCGACGGCGAGTCGTCCGATCGCCTCTACATAGGGATCGGCCATCGTGGTGTACCGACGGCGGAGCATCGAGGTGAGCTGCTCGTCGGTCGGGAAGTCCTTTTCCCAGATCACCCAACGGTCGGCGAACGCCTTGTTCAACGTCTGAGTACCTGCATAGTCGCGCAAGTCGGTCGGGTTCATGGTGCCGAAGAGCCGAACGTCGTCGCGGAGACGGACGGTCTCTCCGGTCGGCAGGTCGAGCGCCTGATAGCGATCGAGCAGTCCGTGGAGGGCGAAGAGCGTCTCGGCGCCCGCTGCGTTCAGTTCGGAGAGGTTGACCAGCGCAGGTCCACGCAACGCCCGGGTAATGTCGCCGTCCTCCCAGCGGCTCTCGGTGCCGCCTTTCCCATCGCCGTGGAGCTTCGTCGATCCGATCAGCGTGATGTCTCGCACTTCGCCGGTCAACGGGATCCGGAAGTAGGGGAGCCGGAGCAGCGCGGCGAACTGCTCGATGTCGTGATCCTTACCGGTGCCCATGTGGCCGCGCACCGCCACATGCTGGGCCACGAACTCAGGCCCCGATTCGCGCCTGACCTGCTCGAGGGCGGCGAACCGGTAGAGCATGCCGACGTCGACGTAGTAGGGATCCGGCTCTGGGATCTTTCCGATCCGTTGGGCGGCGTCGGTGACGTCGGTTGGGACTTCGAACACCTCGAGGGTGATCGGAGGTCCTTCTTCGAGTGGATCATGGAACGTGACGGTCTCAGGCACGGTGTGTCTCCTTGGGTCGTGCGGCACGACTCCACCAGGTTTCGACGCCCCACAGGGCCAGCGAGCGGCGCAGAGCGCCGCGCACGCCTTCGATCATGGCAGAGGTCAGTTGGTGTGGTTCCTCGGCGGTCTCGAAGCGGCTGTAGGTGTCGCCAACCGTGGCGTCGCCGATCCCGATGCCCAGGACGGTGGTTCCGCTTCGTTCGATGTCGTCGGCAGCGGCGGCCAGCGCCTTCGTCGAACCTCGGGTCATCCCGTCGGAGAGAACGACGAGCACCCGCACGTTCGTGCGCCGTTTGGCCATGCGTTCCGCCGCATGGATGAGATTGAACTCGTCGACGTTGGCTGCCTTCTCGAACAGCGACACCGGGGGTGCTTGCCCGGGATCGCGGCGGGCCTTTCCAGCAGCCCGTCCAGGCTCCGCCGCCGCCCAGAACAATCCGGCAAGACTGGGCTCTGCGGACCGCCACGGCTCGTCGAACGTCTTGATGAGATAGTGATTCACGGTGTTGGTGAGTCGGTCGGCCTCGCCGCCACGCCGCTGGCGGAGACCGCCGGCCGTGCGGCGACGCCGCTGCACATAGGTGGCTTCGGTGTCGTCGGGGCGGGCGGCGAATGTGCGGTTGAACAAAGCGACCTCGAAGTCGACCTGGAGTTCGTCGCACAGACGGGCGATGGTCCAGGCGCCGAGGGTGGCGGCCGCCATCGCCCAGGGGGCCCGGGGGGCGCCCTGCAGCATCGAAGCGGATCCGTCGATGAGCAGGCTGACCGCGTAGGCCCTGCGGGTGGGGAGATCACGACGTTCGTACATCCGCTGGTAGAGGCCGGCGCCGAGCAGCAGCGCGGCATACGGCGACAGGTCGCCGGCGTCATAGCCGGCCTTGAGGCCACGTCGTTGGTTGGCTACGAAGAGCGGATGGAGCTCACCGGCGACGTGCTGCTGTGCGACCTGCCAGGCATCGGCTGCACGTCGCATCGCGTCGTGGCCTTCTGCGGCATGGTCCCGGAACCGAAGCGGGAAGCGACTGACGAGCAGTTTGCCGCGCTGACCGGTGGGAAGGTGGACCGTGGGTGCCTGGCCGACCCGGAGGAGCTGGTCGGTCGAGGCTTCGCCCGCCAACTCGGCCGGACCCTTCTTGCCTTCAGGTCCGGACCTGGCCTCCGAAGCCTGGCGGGTTTCGCGATGGGTCTGCACATCACGAACGATCGGCGAATCGAGACGCACCTGATCGACTGCGGCCCGCATCGCGTTGGCTTCCGCCTCGACCGTTCGAGCGTCGCCAGGTCGGAGAAGCCGATGGCGGCGCGCAATCTCGACGAGGTCGAGTGCAGCGGACGCCACC
>JANTGE010000012.1 GCA_024763085.1 Acidimicrobiia bacterium | reverse complement strand
GCGACGGCAGTCGCCGGTGTCGTAGGCGTCGCGGTGACCTTCGCTGTCGGCTACGGCATCGTCCGTCTGCGGAGACGCCGCAAGGTGGCCCGGTGAGTGGTCCTCACGGGCACGCCCTCTACCTGCACGGCGCCACCCGACTTCATCGCCTTCCCGCCGTCGTCAAGGTCGCCGCGCTCCTGCTGTTCGTTGCGGCGGTCGTTGCCACACCGCGGGAGGCATTCGGCAGTTTCGCCGTCGAAGCCGTGCTCGTGGCCTTCGCCATCGCCTGGGCGAAGATACCGGCTCGTTTCGTCGCCCGAAGGCTGCTCATCGAGGTGCCGTTCGTGCTGTTCGCGGTGATGATGCCGTTCCTCGGCGGAGGTGAACGGGTCCCGGTAGGCCCGCTCATGCTGTCTCGAGAAGGACTGTGGGGGGCGTGGGCGATCCTCGTCAAAGGAACGCTTGGGGTGTCCGCGTCGATCCTGCTGGCAGCCACCACCGAAGTCGCCGACCTGCTCGAAGGGCTCGAACGGCTGAAGGTGCCTCGGCTCATGATCGCCATCGCCGGCTTCATGGTCCGGTACTTGGATGTGGTGGCCGGAGAGGTCCGGCGGATGCGGGTGGCGATGGCATCTCGAGGGTATGCCCCCCGCTGGGCAGGTGACGCCGGACCGATGGCTGCGGCCGCCGGAGCTCTCTTCATCCGCTCGTACGAGCGAGGAGAGCGGGTGCATCGGGCGATGCTTGCCAGAGGGTATACCGGCACGATGCCGGTGTTCGACCAGGAACCGCCCGCCCGGAGCGACTGGCTGGTGGGCATGGCCATCCCGGCCGTCGCATGGGTGGCATCCCTCGCCGGGTGGGTGCTGCGATGAGCACCCCCGCGCTCGAAGTCAGAGACCTGCGTTTCTCCTATCCGGATGGCCATGTGGCGCTCGACGGGGCCGACTTCCATATCCACCCGGGCGAGCGGGTGGCGCTGCTCGGCCCCAACGGTGCCGGGAAGACGACCCTGCTGCTGCACCTCAACGGAATTCTCACCCCGACATCCGGCTCCGTACGCGTCGCCGGCCTCGAGGTCACCGAAGAGCACTTGCAGGAGATTCGACGTCGTGTGGGACTCGTGTTCCAGGATCCCGATGACCAGCTCTTCATGCCGACCGTCCGCAAAGACGTTGCCTTCGGGCCGGCCAACTTCGGTGTTGGTGGGGAAGCGTTGGAGCATCGGGTTGTCTCCGCCTTGGAGGCGGTCGGGATGATCGACGCGATCGATCGGGCACCGCACCATCTGAGTCTCGGCGAGCGACGCAGGGTCGCCATCGCCACCGTGCTGGCGATGCAGCCAGAAATTCTCGTTCTCGACGAGCCGTCATCCAATCTCGACCCTGCCGGGAGGGGTGAACTGGCCCACATCTTGACCGGTCTGGACATCACCATGCTGATGGTCACCCACGACTTGCCGTATGCCGCCCGGCTGACCAGACGCGCCCTGGTGATGAACCATGGCAGGATCGTCGCCGACGGGCCGATCGAGAAGATCCTCGGTGATGAGGACCTGCTCGCGGCGAACCGTCTGGAGCTGCCCTACGGGTTCCGGGAGAGGGAGTCCTAGCCCGAAGGGCCGCGTTGCAGCTCGCCTTCGTTCAGGTTCCCGGGCTGCTCACCCCGCAGCACCGTCTCGATCACCGTGGAGAGTTCGCCCACCGTGGACGGGCCGGTCTTCTTGGCAACGATGATCCCATCCTGATTGACGTAGAAGGTCTCCGGTACCCCGAATACGCCGTAGTCGATCGCGGCCCGGGAATCCGGGTCGAAGAGGTAGACGGTGTTCTCCGCCCGACCGAACTGGTCGAGGAACGCGATCGCCGAGTCTCGCTGGTCCTGGTAGACGATGCCGACGAAGCGTACGTCCTTGTCGCCGTAGGCGGCTGCTACCTGTTCCAGCGCAGGGTGTTCCTCGCGGCACGGGAAGCACCACGACGCAAAGAAGTTCACCACGACGACGTGGCCGCGCAGCTCCGAGATGCTGAACGTCCCGTCCTGCTCGAGGTAGGGGAGTTCGATCGTCGACGCGGGCTTTCCGATCAGCGGTGAAGCGATCAGGCTGGGGTCTTTGCCGAACCGTGATGAGAACACGACCACCATGGCGGCGACGATGGCGACGATGAGCACCAACGTGACCCATAGCCCGGTGCGCGAAGTGGTTTCTGTCGTCTGTTCGGTCATGCGCTGACCTCGGCTCGCTTCGGCTTCTTCACCAGCCACGCCCAGAGGCCGCCGGCTCCGATGACGAACCCACCGAACCAGACAAGCCAGATGAGCGGGAACCAGAACACGTCGAGGGCGACTCCGTCGGCATTGATGGCTCGAAGCGACAGGTAGAGGTCGCCGTCCCAGCCGCCGTGGACGTCAGGGGACGCTACGGACTCGCGCATGTTCGAATACTGGTTCAGGCGGGGCTCCAGCACTTCGACGACCTTGCCGTTCTTGGAGACTTCGATGGTGGCGCCCGTGACGACCTTGTTCTGCACCGGCCTGGTGAACGCGTCCACATAGTGCAGTTCGAAACCCACCGTGTTCACCGTTTGGCCCGGGACCAACTCGACGTGGTCCCGCAGCGCCATGTGGCTGGAGAGAGCGATGCCGATGACGAGGATCGCCACCCCAAGGTGGGCGATCTGTCCACCCCAGTAGCCAGGGTCGGAGCGCATCGTATGCCACATCGCCGCGAACCGCGACATATCACGCTTCTTGGCAACCTTGCCGGACATCTCCCACAGGTAGCGAACGATGACACCGGCAACGAACGAGCCGAGGAAGATCGCCAACACCACCGACAGGCGGCGCTGTTCGAACACCACCCCGACGGCGGCCATGGCCAAACCGAACTGGATCGGTCCGCGAACGCGGTTCCACACGATCTTCGGGTTGGCGGCACGCCATGGGGTCACCGGACCGAGACCCATGGCGAGCAGCAGCAGGAAACCGATCGGCACGGCCAGTTTGTCGAAGAACGGCCGGCCGACCCCGACCTCGTCGCCGGTGAGTGCTTCGACGACCAGCGGGTACAGGGTGCCGGTCAGTGTGACAAACGCGAACACCGACAGGATCAGATTGTTCACCAGGAACATGCCCTCTCGACTGACGAGCGAGTCCAACCTCGGCGCCGACGCCACCACGTGGGCGCGCGCAGCGAACAGTCCGAACGAGCCGATCAGCACGACAGCGAGGAACCACAGCAGCGCCGGCCCGATGGCCGACTGGGTGAACGAATGCACCGAGTTGATGATGCCGGAGCGGGTGATGAACGTGCCGAGGATCGTCAGCGCAAAGGTGGTGATGACCAGGACGAAGTTCCAGCTTTGCAGCATGCCACGGCGCTGCTGGACGACCGCCGAGTGGAGGAACGCGGTAGCGGCCAACCACGGCATGAACGAGGCGTTTTCGACCGGATCCCAGGCCCAGAAGCCACCCCAACCCAGCACCTCGTAGGACCACAGGCCGCCCAGGACGATCCCGATGGTCAAGAACACCCAGGCGACGAGCGTCCAGGTGTGGGACCGTTTGAGCCAGTCGGCGCCGCCCTTGCCGAGGACGAGTGCCGACATGGCAAAGGCGAAGGGGACGCTCATGCCGACATAGCCGATGTAGAGCATCGGAGGGTGAATCGCCATCAGCGGATGGTTCTGCAGCAGAGGGTTCGGCCCGAAGCCGTCGAGGGGGGCCACCGCTTGGGCCCAGGGGAACGGGCTGCCTTGGATGCAGCCGACCTGCGCAGCCTGGACACACACCTCGAACGGGTTGGACACGGTCAGCATCAGCCCGAAGAAGTAGGCAGAGATGATGCCGAGAATGCCGAGGGCGCCCGCCCCGAGGCGGTCGTCTCCTCGTGGCGCTACCGAGAAGAACACCGTGGCGGTGAACGCGGCCAGGACCAGACCCCACAGGACGATGCTGCCTTCGAGAGCCGCCCACGCCGAAGCGATCTTGTAGAGCAGCGGTGTGCTGGACGTCGAGTTGTTCGCCAGGTACTTGATGGTGAAGTCGTCGGTCAGCAGGCCGATCTCAAGAGCAAGCATTGCGAGGATGGCCCCTCCGAGGAGTCCCCAAACCGGGAGTCGGAGCTTGAGGACCGGGACCCTCTTCGGGTCACGCTGGGAGCGAAACCCCTGGACAGCGATACCGATTGCCGACAAGAACGCCACGAGGACGCCGAGAAAACCGAGTGTGGCTGCCATCAGCTACCCGTCGGCGGTTCGTACGGCTGACCCTCTTCGTCAACGCCCCGGTACTGTTCGTCGTGGCGCACGATGAGCACGTCTGATTCGAAGTGGTCGCCCTGCCAGGCGCCCTCGACGACGGCGCCGGCGCCGTCTTTGAACAGCTGCGGCGGGGTGCCTTCGTGGACTACATCGATGGTGGTCTGGCCGTCGCTGATCTGGAACCGGACCACCTGCCCGTCTTCCTGGATCGACCCGTCGACGACGAGGCCGCCGAGTTTGAAGCGTTCACCGTCAGGGAAGTCGGCTCGCTTCTCGACCGCTTCGGTCGGTGTCAAGTAGTAGACAAGGTTCTTGTTGAGGTTTCCCCAGGCGAAGAACCCGATGGCGACGAGAATGATCGCCACCGAAGGGATGATGAACCACCGGTGTGACATCTCAGCGCTCCTTGGTCAGCTTGCGTAGCTTGTAGGCCAGGCGGACGGCATACAGCACCATGAATCCGTAGACGATGCTGTAGCCGAAGACCACCCAGCCACTGGACAGTCCTTCAGTCATCGAATCCTCCGTCGAAGTCGGGGGCGCTGATTGCAGCGCCGGCAATCTCGATGTTCTCCAACGCGTGCCGCTCTTCACGCTCGTCTTCCAGTTTGGCGATCCACACCCGGGCCACCATGAACGTCGCATACACGAGGGTGAACGCCAGCAGGTTCACCATCAGCGCCCGCAGCATGAGGGGGTCGATTGGCGCGTCGGCGGCGCCGGTGAGGGTCTCGGGTCGCAGGACGGTCGCCTGCTGGTGGAGAGTCCGCCACCATGAGACGGAGAAGTGGACGAGCGGGATCTGTACGAACGCAACGATGCCGAACACCGCCGAACGTCTGGCCCTCGTGGTCGGTTCGGCGATGCTCCGGCGGAGCGCCAGATAGCCGAGGTACACGATGAACATCAGCGCCGTCAGCACGAGACGGGCGTCTCCCCAGTCCCAGAAGGTGCCCCAGACCGGGCGGCCCCAGATCATGCCGGTCATCAGAGCGAGACCGGTGAAGAACACGCCCATCTCGGCGGAAGAGGCCGCGATACGGTCCCATCGGAGATCCTTCTTGGCGAGGTAGCCGATCGAGGCGATCAGGGTCACCGCGAACGAGATGTAGGCCAGCCACGCCGACGGAACGTGGACATACATCGTCTTCTGAAAGATGCCCTGGTAGGCGTCGATCGGAGCGGTCATCGCGAACGTGAAGCCGATGACGACGCCGACGACGGCCAAGGGGGCAAGAATCGATAGGGTCTTCTTCATCGAGATGTCTCCTCGAGTGGCTTGGCGGTGGCAACGCCCACCACAGCCAGTGCCAGGTTCATTGCGAGTAGTAACACGATCCAGGGAATGATACTCCGTCCCAGGCGCAGTCCTTCGTACACCTGAGAAGATGAGATAAGCAAAGGTACGGACAGGGGGGCGACGAGGAGTGGCGCCAACGTGGACCTGGTTCGGACTCCCGCGGTGACGGCGCCGGCGAGCGTGCCGACGAAGGCGAGGCCGAGGGCGACGAGCAGGATGATGAGCAGCATCCACGGCCAGCCGTCGACGAGCGGAGGGTTGTACAGAATGACGGTGAGCGGGGCGAGGATGACCTCGAAGACGAGGAGTAGCAAGGCACTGGCAAAAGAGCGGCCGACAAAGGTGGCTGCCGGGTCGATGCCGAGCAGCGTCAGGAGCTCCCGCTGGGCTTGCGTGTCCGATGCCGACTGACGAAATGCCACCAGCATGCCGAAGAGCAAGGTGACACCAAAAAACATGCCAGGCCCGATCTTGGCCAGCATGGTCTTCTCGGTGCCGATCGCCATCGGCAGCAGCAGCAAGGCAACGGCCCCAAACGGCACGGTGATCGACAGTACCTCCCCGGCCCGACCCTCCACCTTGAGGTCCTTGCGGGCGATCTCGAACACCTGTCTCCAGAACTCTGCTGCCGTCATGGCTCCGGCACCCCCTCGACGGTGGTTCCGTCGACGATCTCGTAGATTCGCTCGACGAGCGGCAGCATCCGGTCCGGTTCGTGGGACACGAGGATGACCGAGCCGCCACGACGTTTCACGGTGGCGACCGTCGCCTCGACCAGGGCCGCTGCGTGCCGGTCGAGGCCGGCGTGGGCCTCGTCGAGCAGCAGCAAGTCAGGTCGGGTCATGAGCACCCGGGCGAACTCGACGCGTCGCTGCATGCCGTGCGAAGAATGGTCGGCGCGGCGATCGAGCGCTCCGCCCAGCCCGACTTTGGAGAGGGTCTTCACCACGTCGTCGTGTGACCGGCCGAGCAGCCGGGCGACGAATCCGAGGTTCTCCTCGAGCGTCAGTTCGCCGTAGAGGGCGGGTTGATGGCCGATCAGGGAGATGCGACGCCGGACCGCAGGCGGTGTGTCCTTGCCGAGCGGTGCACCCAGCACCGTGCCGTGGCCGTCGGTCGGTTGCAACAAGGTGGCCAACACCCGCAACAGTGTGCTCTTGCCGGATCCGTTGGGTCCCACAATGCCGACCCCTTCGCCCGCCGCTACGCGGAGGTCGACGTCACGAAGTACGGTGATGCGTCCGAAGCGCACCCCGACCCCTTCCAACTGCACTAGAGCTTCGGTCACGAGCGGGGGATTCTACGGGTCGATCGACCGGATCGAAGAATTCCGGCGATGGCGGCGCCACATCCAATGACGAGACCGGCGGCGTACCACCCGACCGGCCCGCCCGAGATCGACAGGCGCAATGGTTCCGTCACCCACCTGATGGCACCGGCGGCGGCGAGTCCCACTCCGGCGACGACTCCCTCCGGTAGAGCGCCTCTCCGGAGGAGGAGATAGAGCACGACGGCTGCGAGGAGCAAACCGATAGCGGCGTAGAGTTCGACCGGATGCCGGGGCAGGTCGCTCCCGGGCGCGGCGATACCCCAGGGGAGATTGGTGACGGTCCCGGCGCAGGCGTTGCGGAACAGACATCCGGCGTGCCATCCGGCGAGTCCGGCGAGGGCCGGCGGTGCCAGTAGATCGACGGTTGGCAGCAGGTGGTGCCTGAGCTTGAAGCCGAGGAACGTCAGCGCCCCCAGTGAAGCAAACCCGGTATCGACACCTCCACGGACGAAAAACAGGTCAATGGGGTTCGTCAGAGGATTCGACCCTTGCAGCAGCATCGCGCCGATCCTTCCCACGATCAGCCCGACAACGCCGGCTCCGAGAGCGAGGTCGACGAGGTCCTGGTCGGGGGCGAGGGGCTTGACGAGACGCAGCATGGCGAGCATGAGCGCCACGCCAGTGAGCGCCGCCCACAGCAGTGAGAACTCCACTAGCTGCTCCGCAGCAGGTCGTCGATTTGGGTAGCGAGCGTGCGCTCGTCGATGACGCCGTAGTTGGCGTAGCGAAGCTCTCCTCCGGGAGCGAAGAAGAAGGTGTGCGGGACGCCGGTGACTCGAAGCGCCGTCGAGATCGTCTCCCGGGGATCGAAGTAGTGGGTGAAGTCGAGCCCGTAGCGGGCGATGAATCGTTGGGCCGCTTCTTGGGTGTCGCGGACATCGACCCCGATGAAGGTGATCTGGTCGCCGTAGGTGCGGGCGGCGTCGGCGAGGAGCGGTGCTTCGGATCGGCACGGGCCGCACCACGACGCCCAGATGTTCACCACGATCGGACGGTCCGACGCACGCACCTCGGCCATGAACGCATCAGGCCCGATCGCCGGCAACGGCTCGGTCGCCACGGGAGACGCCCCTCCGGAGCTGCAGGCGGCGGCAACCAGGGCGACCGCGATGAACACAGTGATTCTCATCGAGTGCATGGTATCGGGCCGGGAGTCTTGCGCTAGCGTTGCGGGTATGCGGCCCCATGTCCTCGCGATGGTCCTGGCCGGCGGCGAAGGCAAGCGCCTCTTTCCGCTGACGAGGGACCGAGCCAAACCGGCGGTGCCGTTTGGGGGTACCTACCGGCTCATCGACTTCGCGCTCTCGAACCTCGTCAATGCCGGCTTTCGACGGATCGTCGTGCTCACCCAGTACAAGAGCCACAGTCTCGACCGGCACCTGGCGCAAACCTGGAGGCTGTCACCGCTTCTCGGTAACTATGTAGCCGCCGTGCCGGCACAAATGCGACGCGGTCCCCACTGGTTCGCCGGATCCGCGGATGCCGTCTACCAGAACCTCAACTTGATCGAAGACGAACGACCTGAGCACGTGATCGTGTTCGGCGCCGATCACATCTATCGGATGGATCCCCGACAAATGCTCGACCAGCACCTGGAGACCGGCGCCGGGGTCACCATTGCCGGCATCCCGGTGCCGATCGAAGAAGCGTCCGCGTTTGGCGTCATCGATGCCGACGAGACCGGCCGGATCCGGTCGTTTCTCGAGAAACCGGCGGATCCGCCACCGATGCCGGGCGACCCCGATCGGGCGTTCGCTTCGATGGGTAACTACATCTTCCGCACCGACGCCCTCCTCGACGCGCTGGCGATCGACGCAGCCGACGAGGCGTCGAAGCACGACATCGGCGGGAACATCATCCCGTTGTTGACCGAACGGGGCGAGTCGTACGTCTACGACTTCGCGATCAACGTCGTGCCTGGACAGACCGAGCGGGAGCGGGGCTATTGGCGAGATGTCGGCACCCTCGACGCGTACTACGACGCCAGTATGGACCTGGTGGCAGTCCATCCGGTGTTCGACCTCTACAACCGAAGATGGCCGATTCTCACCTGGGACATGCCGCGGCCGCCGGCGAAGTTCGTTCACGACACCGGCGAACGACGGGGAGAAGCGGTCAACTCGCTGGTCGCCAACGGCGCGATCGTGTCAGGCGGCAAGGTCCGCCAGTCGATCCTCTTCCCGCAGGTGCGGGTCAATTCATACGCCAGGGTCGAGGAGTCGGTGCTCTTCGAAGGGGTGACCGTGGGGCGGGGTGCAGTGGTCCGTCGGGCGATCGTCGACAAGAACGTGACCATCCCCGACGGGTTTCAACTGGGTGTAGACCTGGTCCGGGACGCCGAACGGTTCACCGTGTCGGCGGAAGGCATCGTGGTGATCGGCAAGGCGGACAAGCTGGCGTGAGCGGCAGGTAAGACCCTCGGGGGAGGCCCAGGGGATTGCCGGTACTAGGTACCAGGTACCAGGTACCAAAGCCTCCGGCCGTCGCCCAGGGTACGTCTACAGCGTTCTCCGGAACACCCGGTGGTTCTTGTGGGGAATCCCGCCGATGCTGACGAGCTCGCGTCGCATCTGCACAGCGGTCTCGGCCACCTGGGTGAGCTCGTACTGCTCGAACTTCGCCCGTTCGAACGTTTCGGCAAGTTCCGCATAGAGGAGCGCATTGCCGCCCCGACGCTGGTATTCGGGGAGGATTCCGATGCCGTTGGCGACCACCGCCCGTGATCGGTGCAACTGGCGAAGCAGGCTGATCGTCCCGCGGGACATGAGCTTTCCGTGCATCTTCTGGAGCGCTTCGGAGACATCGGGGAAGGTGAACACGAAGCCGACCGGTTCCTCGTCGGCGTCGACGATGATCTTCAGCAGGTCGGGTTTCGCCACCGGGATGATCTGTTTGACGACGAAGTCGATCTCCGCGTCGGTGAGTGGGTAGTACTCCCAGTTCTCGATGAAGGCCTTGTTGTAGGTGCGAGCGATCTTGGGCGCCCAGCGGATGATGTCGAGCCGAGACGAGAATCGGTGCACTCGAAGGCCGCTCCTCTTGGCCGCACGTTCCGCGACTCGGAAGATCCGTTCGGGAACGACGAACGACGACGGGTCGATGAGGTGGGAGATGAAGTCGACCTCTTTTGCGAACCCGTTCTCCTCCGCAAGTCGGATGTAGTACGGGTGGTTGTAGGCGAGCATCGTCATCGTCTGTCGATACTCGTAGCCCCGCTCGAGGATTCCGTACGGGTCGAATGGGCTCAGGCCCTTCGGTCCGACCACGGCGTCGAGTCCCCGGCCGGCTGCCCATTCGAACACCCGGTTGAACAAGGCCTCGGCCGCTTCCGAATCGTCTTCGCAGTCGAACAGATAGAAGTCGGCTTCCTTGGTGCCGTGATAGTCGTTGAACCGTTTGTTCTCGATCGCGGCGATACGACCGACGTCCCGTCCATCCCGGACAGCGATGAAGAAGTCTGCATCCGAGTGTTCGTAGAAGGGATGTTTCTTGGGGTTGAGCATCGTGGCGATGTCGCCCTTGATCGGCGGCACCCAGTTGGGATCGTCGGCGTAGAGCCGGTAGGGGATCTCGACGAACCGTCGGACCTGGTCTTTGTTGGCGACGTCGACCTGTTCGATACGCACGGTGCTTCCCATCATCGTCTGCCTGGATCTTCAACGGCCAGGCGCCGGGCTTCCTGCATCGTAGACACGATGAACACCACGATGAGGACGGCAGCCAGCAGACCGAACAACAGGTCATACACGACCACCGATCGGCCGGCGATGTCGATCGCCGGGATCCCCATGAAGAACAGGACTGCGTTGGCGATGATGATGATGACCCTGACCTCGGTCGGTCCCAGCTTCCCGTAGGAGATCTTGAACAGCCCGCGTACGTAGGTCGTCAGATAGACGTGGACCGACATGAGCAGATACCCGATGAGCGCCATCGCTGCCACCGAAAAGGAGACATACGGCGACAGGCCGAGGCCGAGCGCGACCAGCGACTCGGAGACCGCGTCGACGGCGTGGTCGACGAAGTAGCCGTACTTGGGCCGTTCGATCTTCCGGAAGCGGGCCAGCGTCCCGTCGAGAGAGTCGCCGAACCAGTTCACCACGAGGCCGAGGGAGGCGACCCACAGCCAGACGGGGGAGAGGTTCGTCGCCCAGTAGGCAGCGAACGTGATGACCGATCCGGCGATGCCGATGAGGGTGAGCACGTCGGGGGTGACCCACGCGGGCATCCGTGCCGCCAACCATTGCAGGGCGGGTCGTTCCAACGGTCCGAGAAGGATGTCGTTGACCCGTTCGTGTTTCTGGTCGTCGTTCATGTCGACGTCTCCTCCTTCGGCCACACCGGTAAGAACATCGACCACTGTTCCGGGTGGGCTCGAATGGCTTCTTCGACTTGCTCGAGGGTCGCCTGGGCCAGTCGGTCCGGGTCGTGGTCGTAGTCGCGAGGGTCGAGGAGTTCTCCGATGTGGGCGACGTAGGTGCGATCAGGCAGTCTCTCCATCCATCCGAGAATGAGCAGCGCGTCGGTTGCCGCGGCAAGCTCGGCCCAGCCGCGCCACAATCGGGCTGGTTTGCCGAAGAACTGGATGCGGTCCGCCCGTTTCGACTTCGGTGGTGGTCGGTCGACGGCGGTAAAGGCGAACCCGCCGTTGCGGAGTCGCGTCTCGGCATCGGCGAGGGCGGCTTTGGATGAAGGGGTCAAGATGAGGCCTTCGGTCTCTCGAAGTCCGTTGACGACTTCATAGCCGCCGGGCGGGAGGGCAGCAGACAGCACCTGGACTTCATAGGGGCTACCGATGAACGCCAGCCCACCGATGTCGAGCGTCGCCAGATGAGGCGCCACCACCACCAGGCCGCGGTGCTGTCGTTTGGCCTCTTCGAAAGCGTCCCACAGTTTCTGGTCGATCGTCACCATGCGCCCTGTCTTGTGGGGGCCGAGCCCCAGCCCGCGGAAGAAGTCGAAGTTGCCGACCGCCGAACCGAACAAGACCTCTGCAACCATGCCGTCGAGACGGGGGTCTTCCGGAGTGGTGCCGAGCACCACCGACAGGTTCTCCCGGATCGTCCGGATCAGCCGGCTGTCTTTGCGGGCGATCCTGCGGGTGAACGGCCGCAGCACGGCGTAGGCGAGACGACGGGGGATCATCGTGCTCAGCCGGATCGCCAGCCTGGTTCCGGTCTTGGTGACGAGGAAGTCCTGCAGGTTCACGAAGGGGCAGCGTAGCGATGCTTCGGCCGGTTTCGCAGCCAGAGGCACCGGTATGCTGCTCCCTATGGAGCCGCGAACCCACCTACTCATCGACCGAACCCTATGTGGTGAACCAGACCGTCTGACCGACGGCGAGGCGGTCGTCCGCCTCGAGACGACGGACGCGATGCGGGTAGACGAGGAAGGGCTCGTCCATGGCGGCTTCGTGTTTGGCGCAGCCGACCATGCGGCGATGCTTGCGGTCAACCATCCCAACGTGGTGCTCGGTTCGGCCGAAGTCCGTTTCGAGGCGCCGGTGCGGGTCGGCGACGTGGTGACCGCCACCGCCCGAGTCGTCGGAGAGCAGGGTCGTCGCCGGACGGTCGAGGTGGAGGCCACGGTGGAAGATGGGTCGACGGTACTCACCGGGACGCTCACCTGTTTCGTTCTCGATCGTCACGTCTTGCAGGAGGCTGGATGATGCACGGAGGCGACCGCATCGCTCAGGTGCTCGTCGAGCACGGCGTGGAGACGGTGTTCACCCTGACCGGAGGCCACATCTCGCCGATCCTCACCGGGGCGAAAGCCGCCGGGATCGACGTCGTCGACGTCCGTCACGAAGCCGCTGCCGTGTTCGCCGCCGACGCCACCTCGCGTTTGACCGGTATCCCGGGCGTGGCCGCGGTCACGGCCGGCCCTGGTGTCACCAACACGTTGACGGCGATGCAGAACGCGATGTTGGCCCAGTCGCCGGTCGTGATCTTCGGAGGAGCGGCCGCCACGGCGTTGAAGGGGAGAGGCGCCCTGCAGGACATCGACCAGCAGGCAGTGGTTCGGCCCCACGTGAAGGAGGTGTTCCGTGCCAAACGGGTCCGGGACCTCGACCCGCTGGCGGCCGAAGCATTTCGCCTCTCGGTGTCAGGTGTACCCGGCCCGGTGTTCGTCGAGGTGCCGGTCGATCTCCTCTACGACGAGGAGACGGTCCGGAGCCTGTACCTGTCGCAGAAGGCCCCGAAGAGCTTCACCGGACGACTCACCCAACGGTACCTGGCCTGGCACGTCGACCGCCTCTTCTCCGATCTCGACACCGAGTTTCTGCGGAAACCGCCGTCGATCCCGGACCCTCCCCGGATACAGGTAGAACGGGCCGCCAAGCTGCTCGGCAAGGCGGAACGGCCAGTGATGATCGTCGGGAGCGGAGCAATGGCGATTCCCCAGGAAGCAGGCCAGGTGGCGGCCGCCGTCGAGGACCTCGGAATCCCCACCTATCTGGCCAGCATGGCGCGGGGCCTGCTGGGGGTGCACCATCCGCTGCAGCTCCGTCACCGGCGGCGCCAGGCCCTACGGGACGCCGACGTTGTCGTGCTGGCCGGGATGCCGATGGACTTCAGGCTTGAGTACGGCAGGGCCATTGCCGGCGCGGCGAAGATCATCTCGGTCGGCCGCGACCGGGAGACGCTGTCGAAGAACCGACGCCCAGCCGTCGAGGTACCGGGCGACGCCGGACGGTTCCTGCAGCGCGTTGCCGGCATGATTGAAGGAGGCCGGTGGGGCGTCTGGTTGCACACGCTCCGTGAACGAGACGAAGAGAGAGATGCCGAGATTGCCCGACAGGCAGCACTGCCGGTTGAGCCGATCAACCCGCTGCATCTGCTGCAACGCATCGACGATGCCATGGATACCGACAGCGTGATCGTCGCCGACGGCGGCGACTTCGTCGCCTCGGCGGCCTATGTGGTGTGGCCGCGTGGGCCGCTGCGGTGGCTCGACCCGGGCGTGTTCGGCACCCTCGGAGTCGGCGGTGGGTTCGCCGCTGCGGCGGCACTGGCCCGGCAGGGAACCGAAGTGTGGCTGCTCTACGGCGACGGCGCTGCCGGGTTTTCGCTCATGGAGTTCGATACCTTCGCCCGTCACGGCATCGGCGTCATCGCCGTCATCGGCAACGACGCAGGATGGACGCAGATCGCTCGCGACCAGGTGACGATCCTCGGCGACGACGTCGGAACGGTGCTGGCGCCCTCCGACTACCACAAGGTGGCGGAGGCGTTCGGCGGCGTCGGCCTGCTCCTCGACGATCCCGACCAGATCGACGGTGTGCTTGCCGAGGCGAAGCAGGCCGCGGCGACAGGCCGGCCGGTGTTGATCAACGCGAGGATCGGCGTGACCGACTTCCGCAAGGGCTCGATGTCGATGTAGGGAGCCGGCCGGCCCATGGCGGCGAAGTCGAGGACTCGGAGCTCAGCACTCTTGACCGAGGCAGCCGGCAGCGTCGCTACGAGTCGGACACCTTCACTGTCACGGTCCCCGTCCAACTCCCCGGCGTCGCGTCTTTCGTGTAGCTGACGGCCAGCTGGAGCTCGTAGGTTCCCGGCGGCGCTTCGACATGGAATGCGGCGAAGTCGGTTTCGCCACGTTCGAGTCGGGCGTCTCTGGCGAGGCTCGTGTAGGTGCCCTGGGGTAGCTCGACCGAGACGCCCTCGGGTGGCGTGACGGTCATCTGGAAGGCGTCGAGACGAGGTGCGCTGCCCGCGAAGGCCACCTTGACCCAACCTCCCGGGACGGGCACGTCGGCTTGCGTCGTCACCCGGGTCAGGTCGTCTCCGCTGTACTGGGCCACCGGTACTTTCACCAGATAGCTTTGCTGGTGTGGCTTGCCGTCGGTGGTCCAAGAAACCTGAAGGTGCAGTTTGGCGTCACCTGAGGCTGCGTAGGGAACGGTGACGTGGATGGCCGTAAAGTCGATCTCGCCGTCGGTGAGTGTGGCATCTGCGTACAGTGACGTGTAGCTGCCGGTGTTCTCCGGGTAGCGGATCTCCCACCCGGGGTCGGGGTTCTTGACGACTACCTGGAAGTCGTCCGCGTCGTTGCCGGAAGCCTCCCAGAGGATCTCGACCCATGCCGAGTCGCCGGCAAACACCGTCCCGGTCTGCACGGTGAGCATGTCGACTTTCGCCGGTCCGTTGCCCTTGGCTGCGGCAGGGGGCATCCCGGTAATGAGCAGTAGGACGGTCAACGCGGCGACGATCCACGATTTCATGCCCTAGGTATCGGCAGCGACGCCGAAAAGTTGAGTCAGGCCGGGCAGCGCAGCGCATATGCAGCTTTGACGGCGGCCCTCAGGCCGGCGTCCTCGATGAGATCGTCTTTGAAGGCCCGGTACTGTTCCGGAGTGACCCCGTTGCCTTCCAGACGACGGTCGAGTTCCGCCTGGATGTCGGCCTGCGTGTCGAAGGTGTAGCGCTGCACGTCGCACATCCAGCGCCCTTCGATCGACGCGAGCAGGTCGGCGTCATACGACGGGGCGCAGGCGGCCAGCAGTATCGATGTCAGCACGAGCACGGCGATTGCTCTCATGCTGCCGCTATCGGCAGGAAGCGTCCTCCTCCTGAGCCGCTTCGTCAGAAGCGCTGAAGAGCTGCGTCGAGTTCCGCCCAGCCAACCGTCAGGTCCGGTTTACCTTCCCTCAGCACATTGAGAGCGGCTTCCCGCAGCATGCCGGAAAGGTCGGCGAACGACAGCCCGTCGGTACGGCGAGCCAGCTCGTCGAGGTCGACGTCATCGGAGAACGGAATATCCGACAGACCCAACAGTGCGCGCCGGGCTTCGACGCCCGGTAACCCCAATTCAATGTGCACCTCGAACCGGCCGGCGCGTAGCAACGCCGGATCGATCAGGTCGCGACGGTTCGTCGCGCCGATCACCGCGACGTCCCCTCGGTCGGAGATGCCGTCCATCTCGGTCAACAGCGCGGCTACCACCGAATCGGTCACCGATGTTGTCGAACGACCTCGGACGGGCGCGAGTGCGTCCAGTTCGTCGAAGAACAGGATCGAAGGGGCTACCGCCCGGGCCCTCGAGAAGACCTCCCGAACACCCCGCTCTGACTCTCCGACGAACTTGTCCAACAGCTCGGCGCCTTTGATCGGGAAGAACGCTGCTCCGGACTCGTGCGCCAACGCCCGCACCACATACGTCTTGCCGGTGCCGGGAGGTCCGTACAGCAGAATTCCCCGTGGCGGTTCGATGCCCATGCGGGCGAACCGTGCCGGGTCGGTGACCGGCCAGATGACCGACTCGGTGAGCCGCTGCTTCACCTCGGTGAGGTTCGCCACCTTTTCGAAGCCGTAGGACGGCATCTCGCCGAGCGGTGCCGAACCGAGCGAAGGGACGGTCGACTCGACGGCGTCGAGCAACAGGTCGGTGGTGAGCCTGCCGTCCCGTCGAAGTGCCAGCGCCGACGCGTGAACGACCGCGGCGGTGATGTCGGCGCCGGAGAAGCCTGCCGACCTGGCGGCGAGAAGGTCGAAGTCGAGATCGTCGGAGGGCACCTTCGCCGTCGCCGACTCGAAGAGCAGGCGGCGCCGTTCGAGGTTCGGTGGAGGGATGGTCAGCGTCCTCGGCAGCAGGGAGGACCTGCCCAGGGTCTCGCCGAGGGCCGAAATCGACGATACGCCGAGCACACAGGCGAGGCCGGGACGCTCGGCGACCGCGTCGAGAAACCAGCGGAGGATCGCTGCCACCTGCGTCCGATACGGTGCCAGACCCTCCTCGCCGGCGACCGCCTCCACCCGGTCGACGAACAGCACCGACGGGCCGCTCGAGGCCTTGAGGGCCTGCTCCAAGAGCGAAAGCAGCTTCTCGGGTTTGAAGACGAGGTTGAGGTCGATACTCGAAACGGCGGCACCGGCGACAGCGGCCGCCGCTTCAACCAGCTCTGACTTCCCGCAGCCGACCGGGCCCTCCACGATCACCCCGGCCACCTTCGGGAGCCCCCAGGTCGCCGGCAGGTCTCCCGGCGACGTGAGCAGTGCGAGCCATCCCGACAACATCTCGAGTTCGTTCTCGAGGCCGGACAGCACAGGGGGGAGGGTCGTCTCGGACGATTCCGGGTGAAGCCTCTCTCGTGCCGTCGGTTCTGGAGCCGCCGCTTCCGGAACGAACCGGGTCGCCGGCGTGATCACGCCGGCGGGGCTTGGGGTCACAGAGACGATCCGCAGCGGTACTGGTCGGGGATCGCCGTCGGCGTACGAGCCATCGACAGCGATGACATCTCCGCTGGTGACCGGCCGGCCCTGGAGGGCGTGGACGAGTGTTCGTGCATCGAGCGGCAGGGCTTCTCCGGCGATGGTCACCGTCGCTGCGGGAGGGAGCAACGCTCGCTTTCCCTCAACGGTCTGACCGACCGAAACCCCCGCGTTGGTGATCGTCTCCGATCCCAGAAGCAGCGCCGTAGGTTCGGTGACGTCTGCCGGCCGTACCACGGTGTGGGTGGAAGCGACCCGCATGATGCCGCCGCCGGGCAGGCCCATCGCGGCGAGAAGCGACGCGTCGGCGCCGGCGATCGGATCGGAACCGGGACGAACGACGAAACGCATGCGCGTCATCGTAGGCATGGCGAGGGGCGTTGGAAAGGTCGGTGCCTAGGCAGTTCCAGCCCCGTGCTCGACGCGCCCCTCAGCCACGCCCTACCACCACTCTACGTGGCGGACCGCCGGCAGGGAATAGGTCGCCGGACCCGATTCAGGACAGGAGCACCGGATCCGGGATTCGATGCACGGGAAGGCCAAGCGGGCCAAAGGCGTCGAGGAGTCTGGTTCCGGGGCGAGTCATCCAAGACCACACCAGGTGGGCTTCTTCGGCGGCGGCGACCGACGGCGGCGTCTCCGGCCACGGCCGATCGTCCTCCGGGTGCAGCAGCGGCGGCGAGCCGCCTTCGCTCCACGAACCGACAAGCCGGCCGTGGTCGATCACGGCACCGTTGCCTTCGTCGTCGACGGCCCACACGACACCTGCTTGGATCATCGATTGCCAGGCGCGACGACGGCGGATGGACCGTGCCAGCGCACGGTACCGGTCACGCGCCCAGGCAGCCTCTTCATAGCGTTCCTGTCCGGCGAGCTGGGTCATCTTCGCCGCCAGCGGATCCAGCAGTAGCGCCGGATCTTCGGTGATTCCGGAGAGGAGCTGCTCGACGACCTGCTGGTATTCGTCTTCGGTCATCGTGCCGTCGCAGGGGCATCGGGCTACGCCGAGCTGGGCGAACGCGCACGCCGCCTCGCGGCTGCCTGGCCGGGTGGTGCAGCGTCGCACCGGAACGGCATCCCACAGTGCCGTCTGGACGAGCTCAGCGCTCCGCCGTGACCGGAACGGACCCAGGTAGGCCAACCCGTTCTCCTTCTGGGTGCGTACGAGCGACAGCCTGGGGAACCGCTCGTCGGTCACTTTCACCCAATGGGATGCTTTCGGGGGTTTTGAGCGCCGGTTGTGGCGGGGACGGTGGGCGTGGATCAGTCGAAGTTCGGTGACTTCCGCCTCCAGTTCGGTGGCGCACACTCGGAAGTCGATCGACTCCAGCTCGGCGAGCATCGTCGCAACGCTGCGACGGTTGTCCCCGTAGAAGTAGCTGCGGACCCGGGTGCGGAGGTTCTTCGCCTTGCCCACGTAGAACACCTCGCCCTGCCGGTCGCGGAACAGGTAGACGCCGGGCCGGCGGGGGAGATGGTCCGTCAGTCGGAGCTTGGCGTAGTGGGCCGAACCGCGGGCAGTGGGAAGCTGGAGGAGGTCTTCGAGCGCGGTGACACCCATCGTGCCGGCCCGCTCCAGCAGCCGGTGCAACACCCAGGCGGTCGCTTGGGCGTCGTCGAGCGCCCGATGGGTCGGCTTTTCGGGCGAACGGAAGTGCGCGGCGAGGGTCTCCAGCTTGAAGTTCCGGACCTCTCGTCGGATGAGACGCCGGGCCAGACCCAGCGTGTCGACCGACCGGTTGGGCAGCCTTCCATATCCGAGACCCATGGCTGCGGCGTTTAGAAAGGACAGATCGAAACGAACGTTGTGTCCCACGATCACCGCATCGCCGAGGAACTCCAGAAACGCCGGCAGCGCCTCGTCGATCGGCGGGGCTTCCACCACCATCGCATGGGTGATACCGGTGAGAATGGTGATGAACGGGGGGATCGGCATCCCCGGATTGACCAACGTCTGGAAGGTGCCCACGAGTTCGCCGCCTTGGTACTTGACGGCGCCGATCTCGGTAATCGCCGAGTCCGCCGGTGAGCCTCCGGTGGTTTCGAGGTCGAGGATGCAGAACGGTACCTGGTGGAGAGGAGCTCCCAACTCCTCGAAACTGCGTTGCATCGCCAGCGTCATCGGACCACCTCGTCGAACGTGTGTTCGAGCATAGACGGGGGGAGTGACAGCATGCGAGTTTGTCGGCTGTCGACCCCCTACCCGCGGAGTTACGTTCCGGCGGTACGCTCCTTGCGGTCGCCAGCGGGGACCATGCGTTGGCGCACCGCCTCGAAGAGGAGGATGCCGGCGGCCATGGCAGCGTTGAGGGAGTCTGCGTCGCCCGCCATGGGGATGCGGATCCGTTCGTCGGCTCCTTGCAGCCACGCGTCGGAGAGGCCGTACTGCTCACTACCGACGACGATCGCCGAGCCCACCCGGTAGTCGGCTTCCCAGTAGAGGCGGTTCGTCGAAGGGGTGGAGGCGAAGCTCCGAATCTCACGGTCGCGCAAGGAGTGGACCGTCGACTGGGTGTCGGCCACGGCAAGCGGTACGGTGAAGAGGCACCCGATCGACGCTCGGACCACGTTCGGGTTGAACGGATCGGTCGTCGGATCGCAGACGATCACCGCGTCCGCTCCGGCGGCGTCGGCGGTGCGGAGCATGGTGCCGAGGTTGCCCGGCTTTTCGATGGACTCGACGACCAGCACGAGGGGATGGTCGGGGAGGACGAGACGCTGGAGGTCGACCGGAAACTGCCTGGCCTTGGCGATGAGACCTTCAGGCCGGTCGCGGTAGGAGACCTTGCGAAACGGCGCCTCCGCCATCTCGATGAGCCTGGCACCTCGAGATGCTGCAAGGTCGAGCAGGGCGGGTTCGTTGCCACCGAGGAACAGGTCGGGGCAGTAGTAGAGGTGGGTCAGGTCGATGTCTGCTTCGAGGGCGCGGCGCAGCTCCCGGTAGCCTTCGATGAGGAAGAGGCCGGTTGCGTCGCGCTCTCGCCGCTTACGGAGACGGACGAGATCCTTCACCGTCGGGTTCTGGGTCGACGTGATCTTCATGGCTGTTGCTCCACCTGCTGATAGGCGTCGAGGAGACGCTGCCGTGCCCGATGGCAGGCGACTCTGACCGTGCCGGCTGCGGCTTTGATCCGGCCGCCGATCTCCTCATAGCTCAACCCTTCGACTTCGCGGAGCCACAGCAGTTCGCGATCGCGTGGGGAGAGCGTGTCGAGAGCGGTGACGATGGTGCCGTGTTCTTCGGCCAGTTCGAATTGCTCTTCGGGTGTGGACGGCTCCGGGTCGGGTCGGGCTTCCGGGGCGCCGCGCTGCTTGCGCCGGATCCACGATCTGAGCTTGGTGCGGGCGATCGCCCAGAACCAGGCTTCGAACGCAATCGACGCCCTGAGCTTCGGAAGGCTCTTGACCATCGCCTCGACCGTGTCGGCGGCCAGGTCTTCGGCATCGGCCGGCGGAACGCCGGCTACCCGGTAGAAGCCGATGAGCCTGGGATACCCGGCGGAGAACAGCGCGCCGACTGCCTGTGGGTCATGGGTCTTGGCGAGGTCGACGAGGTCGACGGGCGGGGGCCAGGTGCTCACACCTGATTGTTACCAGAACTACGTCGGATCAGCGATCTTTGTTCTGCCCGGGGGCGTCCTGTTTGCCAGGTGGATTCGGCACGTCGGCGGGTTTCCCCTTGTCGAGAGCGTCCTTGAATTTCTTGGCTTTTTCGCGGAACTGCCGGGTGAGTTCGCCCATCTCTGCTCCCGAAGGCTTGTCTTTCGACTTGGCCAGTTCGGACACCTTCTGGCCGATGCCGTACAGGTCGCGGGCCTGCTGGTTCAAGGCCTTGTCGATGCCGGGAGGCACGCCGTCGTGTTTCTGCAGACCGGGAGCATGTTCGGCTGCCGACGCGATCGCTTCGACGGCCCGCTGCAAGCCGGGGTTGCCGAGTTCGGCCGCGGCTTCTCTTGCAAGTTCGATGGAGCCGTTGAGGTCGCCCCGTTCGGCCAGCACCGCAGCCTCTTCGAACCGTTCTGCCGGTCCGTCGTTGTCGATGCCGAGGACGTGGCCTACCTTCTCGTACGCCCGGTCGATGCCGTAGAGGAGATCTCCGGGGACCGCGGGATCGGCGGCGGCAGCCAGGCCGACGTTCGCCCCGAGGAACATGGCGACGGCCGTGCCGACCGACACCACCCGCCGCTTCCATGACACCGGGTGGATGTCGAGGAGCGCGGTACGCGCGATGCGAGCCCCGTCGTCGGCATCCACGCCGGCAACGAGGTCATCGGCATACGCACGAAGGTCTCGCAACGGTTTCATCTCACCAGACAAGTCTCGCCTAGGCCGGATACGTTACAGCCGGTCGACGTACAGGCTTTGCAGAGAACGGCCCAGCGGCCCGGTCCGGTCTGCCAGGTCTGACTGGGCGAGGCCTACCCCGTGCGGCTGCAAGATGGTCTCCGAGCGCATGAGGACCCACTCGCCGGATGGCTCCCGGTGCAGGTACGCCGTGAGATCCGGATTGATGAACAGCAGTGATCGCCAGTCGGCGAGCGACGAGATGCCGTTGCCACAGTCTGCCGCCACCAGCACCCGCTGCAGTGGCGTCACCGGCCGGTCGTCGACGACCGGGACCGTCAGTCGGATCCAGGCCGTCGCCGGTCCTGGAGCGACCATGGACCCCTCGACGAACCGGACGTCCAGCGCGTCGGTGACGAAGCTCACATGATCGAGAGAGAAACCGAGGTTCCGCTCTTCTGGAATCGGGGGCACCGGGTCCGTTGGATGCGTCGGCACATCCAGCCCGGGATGACGGCGGATGCGCAACGCCCTGGCCGCCGCGACCTGGGAACCTCGTGCGGTGAGTGAGGCCGTGACGATCTCGACTCGTCTGCCGGTGCGTACGACCGCCGCATCGGCGGTGACCTCGTCGATGGGGACCGGCCGCAGCAGTTCGACGGTGAACCGGGCTGTGAACATGTCAGGATGCCCCACCTGGTCCATGACGTGGGCCAAGAGAGCCGCCGGTGCGCCTCCATGCTGGGCGTCACGGCTCCAAGGGCCAATGGTGAGTTCGGTCGCCCGGTATCGAGAGGCATCGATCTGCTCGAAGAGGGGCTTCACCAGCGCTCCCAATGGACGGTCCCGGCCCGGCGGCCCCGACTCAGCGAACCGGAGCGTCGATCAGGTGCCGGATGGCCGATCGTCACGATGCCGATGGGGTCGACGTCTTCGGGGATGTCGAGCAGCGTCTTCAGGTCGGGGACCGAGTGGACGCCGAGGAAACCGGCGGCCAGACCTTCGTCCACCGCCGCGAGCAGGAGCAGCATCATGGATGCCCCCGCGTCGACCCACCAGTAGGGGACCGGCCAGGCGATCGGCTCCCCGTCCGGATCGAGTTTGTCAGGTTCGGCGTACCGGTCCCGATACACCTTCTCCGAGGTGCACACGACGACGTGTACCGGGGCCGTCGAGATCCAAGGGTCGAAGCCCTTGGCGACGTACTGCGATTCGCCGGCCAGACGAGCGATGTCGTGCCTCCTGTCGGGGCTGGTGACCACCACGAACGACTGTCCCTGGCTGAACCCGGCGCTGGGGGCTTTGAGGGCAGACGCGACGATCCGGTCGATGGTCTCCCGATCGACCGGATCGTCTGTGTAGTTGCGCACCATGCGGCGGTGCCGCACGACGTCGCGAAACTCCACTCGCTACAGCTCCTTCACCGCGGCCGCGATCGAGGACAGTCCCCGTTTCGCGTCCGAGAAGAACATGAGCGTGTTGTCCTTGTAGAACAGCGGGTTGTCGATCCCGGCGAAGCCTGGTGAGAGGCTCCGCTTGATGACGATCGCCGTCTTGGCCTTGTCGACGTCGAGGATCGGCATCCCGTAGATGGGGCTGGAGGGATCATCACGCGCCGATGGGTTGACCACATCGTTGGCTCCGACGACGAGCGCCACATCGGTGTGAGGGAAGTCCCCGTTGATCTCGTCGAGGTCGAACAGCTTGTCGTACGGCACGTCGGCTTCGGCGAGCAGCACATTCATGTGGCCGGGCATGCGGCCTGCCACCGGATGGATCGCGTACCGCACGTCGACGCCCCGCTCTTCCAGCAGGTCGGCGAGTTCACGCAGCGTGTGCTGAGCCTGAGCGACGGCGAGACCGTAGCCGGGAACGACGATCACCGAGTTGGCGTAGCCGAGGGTGATCGCAACGTCTTCGGCGGTCGCCGACTTGACCGGCTGTTCCTCACCGGCAGGTCCGCCACCACCGTCGCCGCCAAAGGCTGCGAACAGCACGTGAGCGAGCGTCCGGTTCATGGCTTTCACCATGATGTTCGTGAGAATCATGCCGGAGGCGCCGACCAGCGCACCAGAGATGATGAGAGCGTTCTCCTGGATGACGAAGCCGGCGAGCATCGCCGCGATCCCGCTGAACGCGTTCAGGAACGAGATGACGACTGGCATGTCGGCGCCGCCGATCGGGATGACCCGGACGATGCCAAGCACCAGCGACAGCGCCAGGAGCAGCCAGAGGACGAGTGACGAACCGCCGACGATCAGCCAGACCAGCAGGCCGAGAATGACGAGCACGAGGATCGAGTCGCCGACCTTCTGGCCCGGATAGCCGAACGGCCGTCCCGGGACCAGACCCTGCAGCTTGGCATACGCCACGAAGCTGCCGGAGAAGGTCACCCCGCCCACGAGGACCGTGAGCGCCACCGTGATGGCCGCACGCAGGTCGAACGAGGCAGAGCCGCTGTTTTCGATGTACTCGGCGGCAGCGACGAGTGCCGAGGCGGCACCGCCGAAACCGTTGAACGCGGCCACGAGCTGCGGCATCGCGGTCATCTCGACCGTTTTGGCGAGCCAGAGGCCGACGCCACCGCCAACCACGATGCCGGCGACGATGACCCACGGGTTGAGGATCTCGTAGTGGATCAGCGTGACGACGATGGCGAGCAGCATGCCGAGGGCACCGATCTGGTTGCCTCTGCGGGCAGTCTTGGGGCTTTGGAGCCGTTTCAGGCCGACGATGAACAACACCGCGGCGATCAGGTAGAGATACCCGGCAAGGACCGGGCCGATGAGTCCGCCGCCCTCGTTCATGGCCGTTCCTTACTCTTGAACATTTCCAGCATCCGGTCGGTGACCATGAAACCACCGACCACGTTGATCATGGCGAACGCCACCGCCAGGAACCCAAGAACGACCCCTGCGGTTCCGCCGTACCGGCCGGCGACCACGAGGGCGCCGATGATGGTGATACCGGAGATCGCGTTGGATCCCGACATGAGCGGCGTGTGCAACGTCGGTGGCACCTTGGTGATCACCTCGAATCCGACGAAGCCCGCCAGCACGGTCACCGTGATGGAGATCAGGAGAGGATCCATCAGCTCTGGCCTCCTTCCAGCAAGGCAGCAACCCGTTCGTTGGTGACCTTGCCCTCGTACGTGATGCACATCCCGGCGGTGATCTCGTCTTCGAGATCGATCCGGATGCCCTCTTCATGGACCAGGTGGCCGAAGAGGTTCAGCGTGTTGCGTGCGAACATCTGGCTGGCGTGGGTGGCGACCCCGCTCGGAAGATCCGTGGGTGCGATGATCTTCACACCGTTGTGGTCGACGACCTCGTCGGCCTTGCTCAGCTCGCAGTTGCCTCCGGTGGCGACAGCCAGGTCGACGACGACCGACCCGGGCCGCATCCCTTCGACCATCTCCTTGGTCACGAGCACCGGTGCCCGCTTGCCGGGGATTGCCGCTGTCGAGATCACCACGTCGTTGCGGGCCACGTGTTCGCCGAGCTGCATGAGGAGCCGCTTCTGGGCTTCCTCTTCCAGCTCTCGGGCGTAGCCTCCGGTCTCCTTGTCGGACTGTTGTTCCACGTCGAGCTTGACGAACGTCGCTCCGAGCGACTCGACCTGCTCGGCCGCAGCCGCCCGCACGTCGTACGCGGAGACCATGGCACCCAGGCGTTTCGCCGTGGCGATGGCTTGCAGGCCGGCAACGCCCGCGCCGAGGATCAGCGCCTTGGCGGGGGCGATGGTCCCGGCTGCCGTCGTCAGCATCGGGAAGAACTTCTGCAACGCCGTGGCCGCGACCAGGGCAGCCTGGTAACCGGCGGCGGTGGCCTGCGAAGACAGCACGTCCATCGACTGGGCTTTGGTGGTTCGGGGCAGCGTTTCGAACGAAAGGGTGGTCACCCCTTGCGTCGCGAGGCGCTGCACGATGTCGGGCCGGTCGAGCGGGCGAAGCAGGCCGATGACGATCGCCCCACTCCGCAGCATCGCGATGCTGGACTCCTCCGGTGGCGTGACAACGACGACCACATCGCTGCCCCACGCGTTCGACGCCTCCACGATGGAGGCGCCGGCGGCTTCGTATTCCGAGTCCGGGAACCCGGCCGCGAGGCCGGCTCCCCGTTCTACAGCCACCGTGAACTCCTGCTTCACGAGCCGTCCCGCCACATCCGGCGTGATACCTACTCGTCGCTCCTTGGGAGCGGTTTGATTGGGAACACCTATCTGCATGTTGTTCACCTCGAAGCTGCAATTTACGAGACCGAGCCGCAATCCCCAAGTCAGAGCACACGCGGCGCCTCCAAGCGAGGGTTATGGGCCGGAGACAAGCCTTTCCTAGGTCGCCGCTCCAAAGCCGGTCGTGGCGCCCGATTCCACAGATCGGGCCGGTTTGGCGTCGATGTGGGCACCTGGCAGAGTGACTCGGAACCGTATGCTCCAGCTCGTCGACCTTCACAAACGATACGGCGCCGTCGTGGCGCTCGACGGAGTCGGCTTCGAGGTGCCCCGGGGGAGGATCGTTGGTTTTCTCGGTCCGAACGGGGCCGGCAAGACCACCGCGATGCGGTGCGTGTTCGATCTGGTTCGGCCAGATGCCGGCCAGGTGCTGTGGGAGGGACGACCGATCGAGCCCGGTGACCATCTTCGGTTCGGCTACATGCCCGAAGAACGCGGCTTGTACCCAAAGATGAAGATTCGCGAGCAGCTCGTCTACTTCGGCCGGCTGTCGGGCCTCTCCCCGGCCGAAGCCGGACAGTCGGCGGACCGATGGCTGACTCGCCTTGGCCTCGACGACCGGGCCCAGTCGAAGCTCGA
>JANTGE010000011.1 GCA_024763085.1 Acidimicrobiia bacterium | reverse complement strand
CGATCCACCGCTACGTGCATCCTGACGAGTTCGCCGAATACAAACGGTACGGCGAGGGGATCGGCCTGGCCCACGTCGAGTCGGGGCCGCTGGTGCGATCCAGCTACCACGCCCGGGAGGCGACCGAAGCCGCCCGCACGGTGCCGGTGTGAACTACGCCGACCGGGTGGCTGCTCTTGCCGTCGGCTGAGGACGAGGAGTCGAGCGGAATGTCGACTGAGCGATGGCGCCATCTGGAAACAAGCCGGGTCGTCGCCGCCTCCGGCTTGGTCGTAGTTGTCGGGGTGGCCTATCTCGTCAGGTCCGGAGATCTGGGGGTCCCCAGTCTCTGGCTTGACGACGCATGGCAGGCACTTGCTGTGCGAGTTTCGAACCCTCTTGACGCTATGCAGATCTCTCTGACAGCATCTGGGTTTGCTCTTCTACTGTGGTCTGTGTTTCAACTGCTGCCCTTCTCCGAAACGGGAGCCCAGCTTCTGGCCCTCGGCTTTGGGTTGGCGGCACCGCTACTCCTCTTCGTCGTACTGCGTCGGGTAGGGGCGAGGCGCTGGGCGGCATTGGCTGCTTCCGGCATCGTGGCGCTTGCGCCGATGCACATCGTCTATTCGACCAGAGTGAAGCAATACACGCTGGATGCTGTGCTAACGATCGCGATCGTTGCTGCGGGTTTTCGGGTGTTGGAGCAAGGTACGTGGAGGCGATGGCTGACCCTGGCTGTTATGTCTGTGGTCGCGATATTGGCTTCGAGTGCAACGGCGACGGTAGCGGCCGGGGTGTCTCTCGTAGCGTGCTTGAGGCAGCTAACCGGCCGTCGTCCCTTGCTACCGGCGGTCGTGTCGGTTGCCATCGTGGCGGCCTTCGCCGGAGTGTGGTGGGCGGCGTATTTGTCCGGCCGGAGCAGCCCAGACCTCGTTGCCTTCTGGCGGGACTATTTCGTGCGTTCTGATTCGATACGCCATTTGGCACAGGACTCCGTGACTGCTGCCCGGCGGGTTGCTGGGGGTTTGTTTGCGACACGGCTTGCGTGGGCTCCGGTCGGGATTGCTGCAGGTGGTTTGGTCTTTGCGAAACGGTGGCGCTGGGAGTCCGCGATGCTGGCGGCTCCTTTAGCGGTCGCCTGGACTCTGGCTGTGCTTTCCGTTGCTCCGATTGGAGGAGGCCGCATCGACCTGTATCTATACCCCCTGCTGGCGATGCTGGTGGGCTTGGGCCTCGATGCCGCTCTGCGCTTCCGTGGCCGGGAGGCTGCCGCTGTGGGCATCGTCGTCGCGACAGTTGTAGCCGGAGCGGTCCTTCTCGACCTTCCGGCCTCGCCCTATCCGAGGGAAGACGTGCATCCGCTCGTCGAGATCCTCGACCAGCAGCGACAACCGGGGGATCGCACTTTTGTCTACTGGTGGTCCAGCTACCCCTATGCTCTCTACACACCGGATCCGGTGGTGCTGAGGCGAGTTCCGGAATCTCCTGGTTTCGTTGTCGACATCCCGACCGGAGACACTGTTGTTCTCGGCCGATACCGTGACGATCCCGAGCGTTATCGCCCCCAGATCATGGCGGCGCTTCAGGGAGTAGACCGTGCTTGGCTTATTGCGTCGCATTGGAGCGATGATCTCGGAACCATATATGCTGCATTCGAGGCCAGCGGATCGGCTTGCGTGAGGAAGTGGGAGCGGCCTGGAGCGGCCCTGTGGCTATGGGAACGAGCGCCGGAATCGGTTTCGGGGGGAGGAACAGCATGTCGCTAGCACAACGGGTCGCCAGTGCTCGAGCGACGATGGGCGACGTCGACGCCCTGGCGCTGTCGGTCGGCGCCGATCTGCCGTACTTCACCGGCTACACCGCAATGCACTTGGAGCGGCTTACCATGCTCGTGCTGCGCCGCGACGGTGGGGCCACGCTGGTTGTGCCCGAGTTGGAGGCGCCCAGGGTCGTGCCACACCCGGACGTGTTCACGATCCGGCCGTGGTCTGAGACGGAAGACCCGGTCGGGATCGTCGCCGGACTGCTGGCCGGCACCCGGCGGGTAGCGATCGGCGACCAGACGTGGGCGACGTTTCTGCTGCAGTTGCAGGAGCGCCTGCCAGACACCGTGTTCACCCTGGCGTCGGAGATCACCGCCGGACTGCGGATGCGCAAAGACGCCGACGAGGTCGCTTTGCTGCGGGCCGCCGGCGCCGCCGCCGACCGGGTGGCCGGGATGCTGACGGCCGAGCGGTTCTCCGGCCGGACGGAACGCCAGATCTCCCGCCTCATCGCCGACCTGCTCGTCGCCGAAGGCCACGACACGGCCGACTTCGCCATCGTCGCCGCCGGACCCAACGGGGCGTCGCCGCATCACGAACCGTCCGACCGGGTGATCGAAACGGGCGACGCCGTCGTGTGCGACTTCGGCGGCAGCTATCAGGGCTACCACTCCGACACGACGCGCATGTTCGTTGCTGGCGCACCACCGGAGGGGTTCGCCGAGGCGTTCGAGGTGCTGCGGGTCGCCCAGGACCTTGCCGTCGCCGCGGTGGAACCGGGGGTGACTGCCGAGTCGGTCGACCGGGTGGCTCGGGGTGTGATCGCCGACGCCGGATACGGCGACTATTTCATCCATCGGACCGGCCACGGCATCGGTCTCGATGTGCACGAACATCCCTACATCGTCGAGGGCAACCCAACGATCCTGGAACCTGGCATGACGTTCTCGATCGAACCTGGCATCTACCTTCCGGGCCGGTTTGGGATGCGCATCGAGGACATCGTCGCTGTCACCGACACCGGTGTGGAACGGCTGAACCATTCGCCCCGCGACCTGGTGGTGGTGGGGTAGGTCCCGCGTGCCGATAGGCGCCTGACAGCCGGCCGATACCTTCAACTACCATCCGCCCCGATGCGTGCCACACCCACCGAACTGCCCGAGGTGCTGATCCTGGAACAGCGGGTGTTCGCCGACGACCGCGGCTGGTTCTACGAGTCGTTCAACGCTCGCACGTTCGCCGACGTGACCGGCCTGGATGTCGTGTTTGTGCAGGACAACCATTCCCGGTCGGCGGCGGGGGTGTTGCGGGGGTTGCACTATCAGCTCGATCCTCCGCAGGGCAAGCTGGTGAGGTGTACCCGGGGCAGGGTGTTCGATGTGGCGGTCGACATTCGCCGGTCATCACCGACGTTCGCCAGGTGGGTCGGGGTCGAGTTGTCGGCGGAGAACTTCAAACAACTGTGGGTCCCGGTCGGGTTCGCCCACGGCTTCTACGTCGTTGACGGGCCGGCCGAGGTGCAGTACAAGACGACAGAGTTCTACCATGGTGCCGCCGACCGATCGATCCGGTGGGGCGATGCGACGATCGGGATCGAGTGGCCGTTCGACGGGACACCACTTCTATCTGACAAGGATGCGACGGCGCCGCTGCTGGCCGACGCCGAGGTTTTCGAGTGAGGAATCCATGAAATATCTCGTGACGGGCGGTGCCGGGTTCATCGGCTCCAACTTTGTGCGGACCGTGCTGAGTGAGGATCCGGATGCGGAAGTCACCAACCTGGATCTGCTCACGTATGCCGGGGTGAAAGCCACCGTCGACGAGCTCGACGCCTTGGGTCAGCATCGGTTCGTCCACGGCGACATCCGCGATCGGGACCTGGTGGACGCGTTGATGCCGGGCCACGATGTGGTGGTGCATTTCGCCGCCGAGTCGCATGTGGACCGGTCGATCGACGGTCCGGTGGTGTTCGCTGACACGAACCTGGTGGGCACCGCGGTGCTGATCGACGCCGCCCGCCGCCACAAGATCCCGAGGTTTGTGCAGGTGTCGACCGACGAGGTGTACGGGTCGATCGCCGAGGGGTTCGCCGGCGAGGACGCCCCGCTGGAGCCGTCGTCGCCGTATTCGGCGTCGAAGGCCGCCGCGGACCTGTATGTGCGTTCGTATGCGGTCACCTACGGGTATGAGGCGATCGTGACCCGCTGCACGAACAACTACGGCCCCTACCAGTTTCCCGAAAAGGTCATTCCGCTGTTCGTCACCAACCTGATGGAGGGCCGCAAAGTTCCGCTGTATGGGACGGGCCGCAACGAACGGGACTGGTTGCACGTCGACGATCACGTCGCCGCGTTGCGGCTGCTGATCGAAAAGGGAACCCCCGGCGAGGTCTACAACATCGGGGCGAACGCCCAGGTGACCAACCTGGAGTTGACGAGACGGATCCTCGACGCATTCGGCGTCGACGAATCGTGGATCGAATATGTCACCGACCGGCCTGGCCATGACCTGCGGTATGCGGTCGACTCGTCGAAGATCCGTGCCCTCGGTTGGGCACCGTCGGCGTCGCTGGATGAACGCCTGGCCGAAACGATCGACTGGTATCGGACCCGCACCGACTGGTGGCGGCCGCTCAAGGAGGCGAAGCGATGAAGGGGATCGTGCTGGCCGGCGGGGCCGGATCCCGGCTGGATCCGATAACCCGGGTGGCGTCGAAACAGTTGCAGCCGGTGTACGACAAGCCGATGATCTACTACCCGCTATCGACTCTCATGCTGGCCGGTATCCGCGAGATCCTGTTGATCTCCACCCCGACCGACGTCCCCCGCTTCCAAACCCTGTTGGGTGACGGGTCCCAGTGGGGGATCGACATCTCCTATGCCACCCAGCCGGAACCGAAAGGGATCGCCGAGGCGTTCCTGATCGGCGCCGACTTCATCGACGGCGATCCGGTCACCTTGATCCTGGGCGACAACATCTTCTACGGCAACATCGGTCTCGACAATGTTGTCGCCGGCTTCGACCAAGGCGCGGTGGTGTTCGGCTATCCGGTCCGCGATCCGGAACGGTATGGGGTCGTCGAGTTCGACGCCGACGGGCGGGTGGTGTCGCTGGAAGAGAAACCGACCGAACCGAAGTCCCGCTATGCGGTACCGGGCCTGTACGTGTACGACGAGGACGTGGTGGCGATCGCCGAGGCGCTGGAGCCGTCGGCGAGGGGAGAGTTGGAGATCACCGACCTCAACAAGGTGTATCTCGACCGGGGCGACCTGCAGGTCCGCATCCTCGACCGGGGGATCGCCTGGCTGGACTCGGGCACCCACGACGCCCTGTTGGAAGCAGCCAACTTCATCGCCACCGTGGAACGCAGACAGTCGATCAAGATCGCCTGCCTCGAAGAGATCGCCCTCGACCAGGGGTTCGTCACCAACGATCAACTCCGGGCTGTCGTCGCGGCGATGCCGAACTCCACCTACCGGGCGTATCTCGAGACGGTCCTCGCCGAGCGGACGTGATGAGACGCATCGCTGTCACCGGTGCCACCGGACAGCTCGGCACCGCGTTCGCCAGACTCCTCCCCGACGCCACCCTCCTCACCAGAGCCGACCTCGACCTCACCGACCTCGACCGGATCGGATTGACCCTCGACCGGATCCAACCCGACACGCTGATCAACTGTGCCGCCTACACGGCCGTCGACGCCGCCGAAGACGACGAGACAACCGCCTACACGGTCAACGCCACTGCGGTCGAAGCCATGGCCGCCTGGTGCGGCGACCACGATGCCAGGTTCGTGACGTTTTCGACCGACTACGTCTTCGACGGCACCGCCACGAGACCGTATGTCGAAACCGACCCCACCAACCCGATCAACGCTTACGGCCGCACCAAAGCAGCCGGGGAACACCTCGCAATGGCCGCCAACCCGCACAGCCTCATCGTGCGCACCTCCTGGGTGATCTCGGCCACCCACCACAACTTCATCACCGCCATCCTCGAACGAGCCTCACAAGGCCCTCTCGAGGTGGTCGACGACCAACAAGGCCGGCCCACCGTCGCCGACGACCTCGCCGCCGGCGCCCTCCGGGCCCTCGACGCCGACGCCACCGGGATCCTGCACCTCACCAACCAGGGGACCACCACCTGGTACCGACTGGCCCGCAAAGCCGTCGAACTCGCCGGCCTGAACCCCGACCTCGTCCAACCCACCACCAGCAACCGGTTCCCCCGGCCCGCCCCGAGACCCCACTGGTCCGTCCTCGGCTCCGAACGGCTCGACAGTCTCGGCCTCGACCCACTGCCAGCCTGGCAGGAGTCACTCTCCCAGGTCGTGAAACAGATCCTTGAGGGCTCCTAGCCCGGAATCTCCAACAATCCCCGGACCTGTTCCTCGATTCCGGGGGCCGTGGCGATGAAGCCGCTCATCAGCGGGTCCGGCTGGTTGAAGCGTACCGGTTGCCCGTCGAGGCCGAACACGATCCCGCCGGCGGCGGTGACCAGGGCGGCTCCGGCGGCGACATCCCACTCGTTCTTCGGCACCAGCGTCCAGGTGGCGTCGGCGAGCCCTGCGGCGACCAGGCCGAGTTTGTAGGCGACCGACCCGACGTTTCGGATCGAGATGACCGATCCGTAGAAGCGTTCCCACTCGCCCCGCTTCGTCTCGCTGCGGGATGCCAACACGAGCGCCCCTCGCAGGTCGGTCACCGGCGAGATCGCTACCGGATGGCCGTTCAACGTGACCCCTTCGCCGATGGCGCCGAGGATCAGTTGGTCTCGGGACGGGGCGTAGATGCCGCCGGCGACCGGGACGCCGTCTTCGACGAGGCCGACCGAGACGCACCATTCGGGGATCCCGGCGATGAACTCGCGGGTGCCGTCGACCGGGTCGACGACCCATACCCGGTGTCGTTGCAGCCGGTCCGGGTTGTCGGCGGTCTCTTCAGACAGCCAGCCGTCTCCGGGCTCGGGGAGGGTGTCGGCCAGCACCTCGTTGACGGCGAGGTCTGCTGCGGTGACTGGATCGCCGCCCGTTTTGAGTACCGAGTCGATCTCGCCGGCGGTGAACGCTTCGAGCGCTTCGCCGGCGCGGAGCAGGGCCTTTTCGATCTTGAGGAGGTCAGGGTTCATAGAGGCCAGAGGATAGGGATCCCGACGAGGAGTACCGCCACGATGGCCGCGGTCAGGGGCACGCCGAGGCGCAGATAGTCTGCGTATCGGTAGCGGCCCGGGCCGTAGACCATCAGGTTCGTCTGGTAGCCGATCGGGGTGAGGACCGGCGTACCGGCGGCTACCGCGACGGCGATGGCGAAAGCTCTCGGGTTCAGGCCGGCGCTCGAAGCTCCGGCCAGGGCGATCGGCAGGATGAGCAGAGCGGCGGCTTTGTTGGTGATCAGCTCTTTCAACACCACCGTGGTCAGCACCACGCCGGCGAGCGTCGCCACCGGACCCAAGCCTGCCGAGGCGGAGATCATCCAGGTTGCCACTGCATCGGCGAGTCCCGAAGCGTGCATGGCGGCCGCGAGGCCGAAGGCGGCAGCGATAGTGATGATGACGTCGAGGTCGACGGCGGAGCCGGCTTCTGCTGGGGTGACGATGCGCAGGACCAGCATCGCGGCTGCCCCAAGCAGAGCAGCGGTTACGAGCGGAAGCACTCCGGTGGCGGCGAGGAGCACCATGGCGGCCACCACGACGCCGGTCAGCGGCGCCTTGCGGCCAGGGGTCGGAGGCGCAGCACCGAGGCGGGCGATGAGCGCGAAGTCCGGGCGTTCGCGCCAACGCCGCCCCCACTCCCGGTCGGCCACGACCAGGAGGGTGTCGCCTGGTCGAAGCACGACGTCGCCCAGTTTGGCGTCGAGGCGCTGTCCGGCCCGATGGATGGCGGTGACGACGGCCTGGTACCGGTTGCGAAACCCGGCGGCGCGTAGCGTCGTGCCGGAGAGCGGCGATGATGGGCCAATGACGGCTTCGAAGTGGGCAATGTCGCCGGCGTCCAGACGCTGCATCTGTTTGTGTTCGGTGGAGGCGAGCCCGGGCATGGAGGTGAGGTCGACGATGTCGTCGACACGGCCGACGAAGCGGAGCACATCGTCCGCATGGAGAACCGTTTCAGGCGTCACCGGAGTGATCAGTTCGTTGTCCCGCTCGATCTGGGCCAGGAACACCCCCCGGAGGTGACGCAGCCCGGCCTGGTCCACGCTCTTGCCGTCGAGGGTGTCGAGGGTCCTCATGGTCACGTTGAACCGCCGGAACTCCTCATCGTCGAATGTTGAGGGTTGTCGACGGGCCGGGAGGATGCGCGGTGCGAACGACAGGATCACGATGAGACCGACGACGGCGACGGGAAGCCCGATCTTGGTGATTTCGAAGAACCCAAGCGGAGCGAACCCGTCTGCTTCGAGGAGGCCGGACACGACGATGTTGGTGGCGGTACCCATCAGCGTGACAACCCCGCCCAGGATGGCGGCGAACGAGAGCGGCATCAGGAACTTCGAAGGTGACAGGCCTCTCGCTTCGGCCCACCGCTCGACCTGCGGGATGAGCATGGCCACGATCGGCGTGTTGTTGAGGAACGCTGAAGCGGCGGCCGTAGGGACGGTGAGTCGCGCCAGGGCCTGCCGCTCCGAGGAGCCGTCGCCGAGAACCCCTCGCACCAGCGGCGTCAACGCTCCTGTCTTCGAGACCGCTGCGGCGACGACGAACAGGGCGGCGATGGTGGCCGTTGCCGGATTGGAGAAACCGGACAGTGCCTCCCCAGGGTCGATGATGCCGGCCGCCAGCAGCGCCACCGAGCCGCCTCCGATGGCTACCGACGGGGGCAGCAGGTCACGTGCCAGCACCGCGACGATGACCAGCACCACCGAGAGGGTGAACCATGCCTCCCAGCTCACTCAGCTACCTCCAGCAAATGGTCCCCCCTTCAGGGGGGAAAGTACCGCTGGAGTAAAGCTCCAGGGGTAGGGGGGTGTCTCCCGCGCCTGCCAGCAGGCTGGCTGACAGAACTCCCAGAGGAGTGCCCCAGCCCCAAAAAACTTCGCGGCCGACCGGTCTTCCCCTCCCGCCCCTGAGATCTCCGCCAGAGCATGCTTCCCCCTGCAGGGGGAAGTGGCGCCAAGCTGATGCTTGGCGCAGATGGGGGTGTGAAAGCGCGCTCGCCACATCTCGAAGCGACGCCCCCTGTCGGAGCGATCCAATGGGCGCACCGACGCTCCTGCCCCGACCGGTCGCCTCACCGCTCCCCGTTGACGTCGATGTACCCGGCCCGTTCCAGCGCCAGCACGATCTCGTTGGCGGCTTCTTCAGGGCTCATGACGGTAGTGTCGATGGTGACGTCGGCGTCGTCGGGTACCTCATACGGGTCGGAGATGCCGGTGAACTCTTTGATGATCCCGGCTCTTGCTTTGGCGTACAGTCCTTTGCGGTCCCGCTGTTCGCACACCTCCAGGGGTGTGTCGACGAACACCAGGATGTAGCCGCCGTACTGGGAGATCATCGCCTTGTTCTCTTTGCGGATCGCGTCGTAAGGCGCGATGGGGGCGCACAGGGCGATGCCCCGGTGCTTGGTGATCTCGGAAGCGACGAATCCGATGCGGCGGATGTTGATGTCCCGGTGCTCTTTGGAGAATCCGAGCTCAGATGAGAGATTCTTGCGGACGATGTCGCCGTCGAGCAGCGTCACCGGCCTGCCGCCGATCTCAAGCAGTTTGACCAGCAGCGCGTTGGCGATTGTCGACTTGCCCGACCCGGACAGTCCGGTGAAGAACACGGTGAAACCCTGCTTCGACCGGGGCGGGTGGGTACGCCGCAGCTCTTTGACAACCTCCGGGTAGGTGAACCACTCGGGAATCTCCCGACCGGTTGCCAGCCGTTCCCGAAGTTCGGTACCCGAGATGGACAGGGTCTTGACCCCTTCGGGGACTTCGTCGATCGGCAGGTACTCGTCGCGGTCTTCGACATACACCATGAGTTTGAACGGCACCATCTCGACGCCAAGTTCGGCCTCGTGTTGTTTCAGCAGTTCCTGCGCGTCGTAGGGGCCGTAGAACGGGTCGCCGTTGGAGTGGTTGCCGGGTCCGGCATGGTCCCGCCCGACGATGAAATGGGTGACGCCATGGTTCTTTCTGATGATGGCGTGCCACACGGCTTCCCGGGGTCCGCCCATGCGCATCGCCAGCGGCAACAGCGCCAGCATGGCGGTCTGGCGTGGATACCGTTCCAGGACCGCCTGGTAGGCCCGCACCCGTGTGTAGTGGTCGACGTCGCCGGGTTTGGTCATGCCGACGACAGGATGGATGAGCAGGTTGGCGCCGACCTCTGCGGCGGCCCGCCGGGTCAGCTCTACGTGGGCGCGGTGCATCGGGTTGCGGGTCTGGAAGGCGACGACTTTGCGCCATCCCATCTTGGCGAACCGGGTACGGACTTCGGCGGGGGTGAGTCGCAACGCCCGGAAGTCGTAGTGCACCGGCCGTTGGATCGCCTCGACCTGACCGCCGACGTACACGTCACCGGCGGTGTTGAACAGATAGTCGACCGCCGGGTGTTCGGCGCTGGCCGTGCCAAACACGCCTTCGGCTTCCCGCTGCTTGTAGGGGGTCCAGATGTCGGAGACGGTGAGTGCCGCCAGCATGACCCCTTCGGCGTCTCGCAACGCCACCCGGCTGCCGGATTCCAGGCCGTCTGCGAACTCGGCGGTGACATCGAGGGTGATCGGCATCGGCCACAAGGTGCCGTCGCCGAGCCGCATCGTGTCGACGACCGAGTCATAGTCGGCCTGACCCAGGAACCCGCGCAACGGCGAAAAGGCCCCGGTCATCAACAGCTCCAAGTCATAGAGCTGCCGGTCGGTCAGATCCCATGACGGCCAGTCGCGAGAGGCTTCTTTCAGTTCGGCGGCGCGATCCTCGTCGACGACGAGGTCGACGAGTTCACCGCCATGAGGTTTTATGAGATGGTCGGGCACGGTGTCACAACTCCAGTTGACATGGGAACGTCGGCCTGGGGCCGACAGCCGGGAAGTGTACGCGCATCGCTCCGCGGATGCCAGCTCTGGCGGAGAGAGGGGCATGTCATGCCTAACAGGGGAGAGGTACGCAGCGACGAGCTGTTGCGGCAAGATGGACCTCCCGGGATGCGGGGACAAGGGCGGCCGGCTGTTATGCCTGGTTGCGTGCGAGTCAGAGAACGCGGGCGGCTGGGAGGCAAAGGCCTCGGCACTGGGCGCAGGTACACTGTCGAGCCGTGAAGATCTACACCAAGAAAGGTGACGACGGCACCACCGGGCTCTTCTACGGCGGCCGGGTCTCCAAAGACGACCTCGGACCCGAGGCCTACGGCACCGTCGATGAGGCGGTTGCTGCTCTCGGCGTGGCCCGGTCGCTCGCCAATGAATCGGTGGCAGCCCGCATCCTGGAGGTGCAACGGGACCTGTTCGTCGCCGCCGCCGAACTCGCCACTGCGCCGGAGAACCGGTCGAAACTGCAACCGGGAGTTTCGATGGTTACCGGAGAGATGGTGACCGGCCTGGAGCACTGCATCGACGGCATCGTCGACGAAGTCGGGCTTCCCGCTGGGTTCGTCGTGCCTGGCCAGACGCCGCTGCCGGCGGCTCTCGACCTTGCTCGGGCGATCGTCCGGCGAGCCGAACGGCGTTGCGTGACCTACGCCCGCGCCGGCGGCCTCGAAGGCAGCCATGTCATCCCGTATCTGAACCGGCTCGCCGATTACCTATACATGCTGGTTCGGGCCACCGAGACCGAGTGGCAGCCATCTCGACCCCAAGGAGAAGCAACGTGAACGTCACTGCAAGCGGACCACTCGACACCGAAAGCGGCGAAGCGCTCGCCGTACCCGTCTTCCAGGATCGCACCTGGGGTCCCGGGGCCGACTGGGCCGCCGGCCGGCTCGGCGGGTGGCTCGACACATACCTCGACGAACAGGACTTCGTCGGCAAACTCGGTGAGGTGCTCGCCGTGCCCACCGGCGGCAGGTTGCCGTTCACGACGCTCTTCCTCGTCGGTCTCGGTGATGACGTCGACACCGAGTCGCTCCGGCAAGCCGCAGGGTGGCTCGGCCGCAAAGCTGCCAAGACGACCGACGTCGCTACCACACTGCATCAGGTCGACCTCGATGGGGCCGCCCAGGCGGTGGCAGAAGGGTTCCTCCTGGGCCAGTACCGCTTCGACACGTACAAGTCGGAGAAGAAGCCGGCGGTCACCGAGACGCTGCGGTTTGTCGGCGACGATGCCGACGAGGCAGCTTCTGCCGGGGGGACGGCGGCCGCGGTAGCCGACGCCGTCGCCCTGGCTCGCGACCTCATCAACGAACCCGCCAATGCGAAAGCCCCGGCGGTGCTCGCTGAACGGGCAGGTCGTATCGGCGCCGACGTCGGGGTTGCCGTGCGGGTGCTCGGACCTGATGAGATCGAGTCCGAACGCCTCGGCGGCCTTCTGGGTGTTTCCCAGGGTGCTCACAATCCGCCCCGGCTCGTCGAATTCCGCTACGAACCCGCCGATGCCACCGCGTTCCTGGCGTTGGTCGGCAAGGGCATCGTGTTCGACTCCGGCGGCCTGTCGCTGAAACCGCCGGCCGGGATGGAAACCATGAAGACCGACATGTCCGGCGCCGCCGCCGTGTTCGGTGCCGTCCAGGCGATTGCCGCCCTCGGGCTGCCGATCAAGGTGTTGGGGATCACGCCGCTGACCGAGAACATGCCCGGTGGCGGAGCGATGCGCCCAGGTGACGTCATCAAGCCCCGCAACGGCAAGACGGTTGAAGTGCTCAACACCGACGCCGAAGGCAGGCTGGTGCTGGCCGACGGGCTGTCGCTCGCCTCTGAGGCCGAACCGGACCTGATCGTCGACCTGGCCACCCTTACCGGCGCCTGCAAGGTGGCACTGGGGGAGAAGATCGGCGGGCTGTGGGCCAACGACGATGATGCCGCGGCCAAAGTGCTGGCGGCTGCAGCCAGGGCGGGGGAGCGGTTCTGGCAGATGCCGCTGCCGGAAGACTATCGCAAGAACATCGACTCGGACGTCGCCGACATGAAGAACACGGGTCCCCGCTGGGGCGGCGCGATCAACGCGGCGCTGTTCCTCAAAGAGTTCGTCGCCGAAGGGCAGGCCTGGGTGCATCTCGACATTGCCGGACCGGCCCGGTGGCCCGAAGACGAGCACTACCAGTCGAAGGGCGGCTCCGGTTATGCTGTCCGTACCTTGGTCGCGCTGGCCGAGGACATGGCGGGCTGATCCTGTCAAGGGGAGGCTGCCACCGTCCGATACATGGAGGAGAGGACGTCCTCATGAACAGCCGACCGAACCCCGCAACGGTGCTGATACTCGCTGTCGCGCTGGTGGCGGCGTTGGCTCCCGCCCCCTCTGCCGGTGCGGCCCCCGCCGACGGGGAGGTCGAGTTCACCGGTGGCGGATATGGACACGGGATCGGGCTCAGCCAATACGGAGCCCAGGGGATGGCGTTGGACGGCAACAGCGCCGAACAGATCGTCACCCACTACTACAGCGGAACGTCGGTAGCGCAGGTCGCCGACGTGCTGCCTGCAGACAGCTTCCTGCTCACCTACGACCAGCCGCTATGGATCGGGCTGCTCCAAAACCGGCTCACATTCAGGTTCAAGGCGATCGGCGGCGACCTCGAGTTGTGCCAGGCAGGCGACAACGAAGGTGCCTGCCCGAAGTCGGTGACCCCGCACGACGGCGAGACCTGGTCGTTCACGTTCAACGGCAACGGCTGCGAGTTTGAGTATGGAGGATCAAGGCAGGGCAACCCAGGCGACTGTTCGGCGAGCATCTCCTGGGGACCGGGCACCCGCGTGGAGCTTCCCGACTTGGTTGCAACCGTTCCTGGGGTCGGCTCGAAGGCGCTGAGTTTCGACCACGGCACGATCAAGATCCGTCCGGTTGCCGCGCCTGAAGGCCCAAAGTTCCACGTGTCGTTGGCGATCGACCTCGAGGACTACCTCGCCGGCATCGCCGAGATGCCGGCTTCGTGGGAGCCTGCGGCGCTCCGAGCCCAGGCGATCGCCGCCCGCAGCTACGCCGTCGCCATGGCGCAGAAGCGAGAAGACACGCAGACAACGCGCCAACCGAAACTATACGACGCCGTGTTGACACAGACCTGGCAAGACCTGTGTTGGTGCCACCTGCGCCGCACGTCGTCGGACCAGAACTACCTAGGCTGGGACCAGGAGCAACAGCAGTCGTGGGTCGACGCGGTGGCCGCCACCGCCGGGCAGGTCCTCACCCATCCGGACGACGACTTCACCGAGAACGGGATCGTCGAGGCCTTCTACTCGTCGTCATCTGCAGGCGTCACCGAGACGAACGTCGGCGGGTTCGGGTCATCGACCCCGTACCCGTATCTGGTTTCCGTCGATGACCATTGGACCTCGGATCCGCGGGTGGCGAATCCGTACGCAACCTGGACGAAGACGGTCACCACGGCCACCGTGGAGGAGAAGCTGCGGCATGCGACCAATAGCCGTGGGACGCCGTACGACTGGCAGGTCGACTTTGAGCAATTGACCGGCGTCACCCTGCTCAGCCCGACGCCGGAGGCGACGGTTCGGTTCACCGGTACGGTGTCCGGCGCTGAGCAGTCCGTCGATGTCCCCGGCTGGTGGCTGCGTTCGGCCTTCGGGCTGCTATCGCCGCAGGTGACGGATGTCGCGATGGGTGGAACCGACCCGCAACCTCCGCCTGGGGAGGTCCGGCGACTGTGGGGCACCGACCGCTACGCGACCGCCGCGGCCATCTCCCAGGAGTCGTTCCCCGACGGCGCCGCAACTGTCTACGTTGCCACCGGCGAGAACTACCCTGACGCCCTTGCCTCCGCCCCCGCCGCCTACCAGGAAGGCGCACCGATTCTGCTGACTCTCGCCGACGTGCTGCCGTCGGCGACGAAGGACGAGCTGACCCGGCTGGCCCCGGACCGGATCGTCATCCTCGGCGGCACCGGCGCCGTCTCCGACGACGTAGCGGCAGAGCTGACGGCGTTCGCCCCGGAAGTAGTGCGCCGGGCCGGGCCAACCCGGTACGAGACCGCTGCTGAGGTCTCCGAGGCCGTGTTCTCCCCGGGGGTCCCCGTCGTGTACATCGTGCCCGGGTTCGAGTTCCCCGAAGCCATCGCTGCCGGCGCTGCTGCAGGCGTCGGAGGCGGACCGGTGCTGCCGGTCCATCCGCTGGTGATCCCGACGGCGATCAAGGACGAGCTCAAACGGCTCGCCCCCGCAAGGATTGTCATCGTCGGGGACGAGTCGGCGATAAACGCCGAGATCGAGACCCAGCTGGGCGACTACACCAGCGGCCCGGTCGACAGGATCGCCGGCGCCGATATGTATGAAACGTCGGCACTGGTGTCCGCTGCGGTGTTCGACCCCGGCGTCCCTGCAGCCTACGTGGCTCGTGGAGACCTGTTCCCCGACGGACTCGCCGCCGGTCCCGCCGCTGCAGCAGTTGGAGCGCCGGTGCTGCTCGTCACCTCAGATGCGATCTCCTCCTCGGTGGACGCCGAACTGCTTCGCCTGCTGCCTCACGACATCCTGATCGCAGGCGGCGAGGGGGCGGTGTCGGTTGAGGTCGAGACGGCGCTTGGTGCGTATCTGCGATGAGCTGGGCAGCCTGAAGGGCCGATCGAAAGGCTATTGTCGTGGATGTGCAAGCACCCCCAAGGCCACCTGTCATCATCTTGGGAGCTCACCGCTCCGGGACATCGCTGGTTGTAAGGCTTCTGGAGCACTGTGGGTTTTTCGCAGGATGGTGGCTCGAGTCGAATGAAGAGGCACGTTACTTCGTTCGATTGAACCGGATGCTCATGCGCAAGGCAGGCGCCCGCTGGGATCGGCCGGAAGCTTTCCGCGACTTTGTCGATTCTGCTACGACGATCGACATGTACACGACGGTGATCGGCGATGTGTTGCGGTCTCCGGCGGCTTTGGCGTATCTTGGGCCTCGCCGATACTTGGCTACCCGGGGCCGCATTGGAGCGCTATCGATCCCATGGGGATGGAAAGACCCTCGGAACACCTTTACGCTGCCATTCTGGCTTCGCCTCTTCCCAGAGGCGAAAGTCGTCGAGGTGCGTCGACATGGGGTAGACGTTGCCGCCAGCCTCAGCGCGCGCCATCGGGCATTAGTGACGAGGGATGTCAACTGGCTTCGCCGGAGCCAGAGCGCTTTCTTCCTCGGAAGCGCGGTCGGCCCACTCGGGCGAGCGTCACGTGTCGCTTCGATCGAAGGTGCATTCGCAGTCTGGCTCGAGTATGTCCGTGAGGCAGAACGCCAGCGGCGCAGTCATGAAGCAGGGCGGTGGCTCCAGGTGCGTTATGAGGATCTTCTCGATGATCCGGTTGGGTTCGGGCAGCGGCTCGCCGCTTTTGCAGGGTGCGATGCCAGTGAAGAGAACTGCAGCCAATTCGCCGCCTCCGTTGACGCATCAAGAAGGTATGCCTTTAGACATGACCGCAGCCTGCAGAACGTTGCTGTAGACCATGCCAAAGCTCTTGAGAGGTTCGGCTACCCAGCCTGATCGACGCTAGCTCTCAGCTGGCTGATTTCTGGAAGCAGGAGCAAGTACCAGCTCCCTTCATGGCTCAAGACTTGCGCATGGGATGTAAAAAACTCGAGACGCGGATCCGACGCGCTGAGGAATAGCAGCCTGACTCTGTAGCGTTCGATGATGTCCAGATCGTCATCTGTTGGGATACTTTGGCCGAAGGACACAGCGTAGAAAGCGTCGAGGTCTTCGACCCGACGTATGCCTTCCTCAACCCGAGACCTGGGCATGTGTCCAACGGTGCCCTGAGTACCTCGGAAAGCCACGAGTCGCGCATCCGGAGCGAATGAGGGGATCTTTATGCCGACAGGGAGGTTGGGGGCTAGTACATACCCACTGGGGTCTAACGCGGCGGCTGTCTGGTAGAGCGATACGAGCTCCGGTTCGTACTTCCAAATGGCTCGGGTCCGCTGCCAATGTGCCCAAGAGTCCTGTGCCTTGGGAAGCTGGAGACCTGCGGCGATGAGTAGCACAAGAATTGCCAGGACTCGTCGGCTATGTGGAGTTAGTGGCTCGAGCGCTCCCGCCCATGCCGCGATCGCATAGGGTACCGGCAGCAGCCAGATGAAGCGCCATATGACCCCCACGCCAAGAGTCTCCGCCAATATGGGAGCAGCCAAAGGGTTGAACACGGACAGCAGGACTGTGATTACCAGGGCAGCGGGGAACAATGTACGGACATTTGGTTTCCAGAAGGGAGCCATGACCGCCAGCGCCAGCATGGCGAGAGTGAAAGGGTCGAGAATCATGTTCGGGTGAACCATGATGACCCGGGCTCCCCGTATCCAGAGGCGACCCGTGTTGTTCTCGAACTGAGTTTTCCTGATCTCGACGTACGCTTCGCTGCCCTGCACAGGGCCCACTTGGCTCATTGTGAAGTGGACGAGTAAGGGTATGACGGCACCTACTGTGAATCCGAGCGCCGCGAGTACGGTGCTTCGAGACGAAGCCGTGCGGGTCAGCAGGAGAGAAACCGCCCATCCCCAGAGGCCGATGAGCAAGATCACGTAGGTGAACGGGTGAACGGCGGCGATACCGACACCTGTGAGTAGTCCGAAGATCCAGATACGCCTGTCTAGTCGCTCTAGAAGTCTCATCAATCCGGCAAACAGCACTGGACCAAGGATCAACATCGCGGCGTACTTGTCTTCTGATATGCGATAGAAGAGGCCATTGCCCGGCTGCGAGTGGAATGGGGTCATCGTGGTCCAGAGAACCAGAACGGCGGCCGTGACGAGTCCCCAGACCGGTCTTTTGCCGAGCGTCGTTCCCAAGAGGAAGGCGGCAGCAACCGCTAAGGCTGCGAGAACCGGCGGAAGCTGGTCTTGGAGGATGATCGGTACCGGGGCCGACGTCGCTCGTGCTCCTGCTCCCAGGACGCCCAGCCAAAGGTTCAGCGATTGTCGAGGGAACACCGGAATGTCAGGGCCCAGAACCGGGTCACTGCCCATGAGGGGCAAGTTCTCGGAGGTGTCGGCCAAATAGGCCCCGTAGGCCCAGTCGTCGGAATCGCGTCCAGACAGAGCGGTGATGACTGCTACAAGGAGCATCAGAATCAAGAGTCCCGCGGAGATCGAAATACGCGGTCTCGAGATGGTGTTCGGCTTCCGAGCCCTGACAGTCGATGCGAAGACTACAAAGGATAAGACGGATGCAAGTATGACCCAAGTGTCGGGAGTCCAGTGAAGTGTCGCTGCGAGGGCAAAGAGTGGGAAGTGGACACCGAACCCCAGGGGAAGCCCAAGGACGAGTGTGTCCAAGTGTCCGTTGCCGAGAGATAGCCGCCGGCCAAGTGCATATGACGGAACCAGCACGAGGCCGGTTAGCACCACAACCCAGCCAAGATCGAGACGGTGTGGAAAGATGACGGTAATCACGATGGTGGCTGCCGACAACAAGAGAGCGAAGAGGTGCAACAGGATCGCATCGAGTCGGTAGGCACGCCTGTGAGTGCGCCTGTGATGCATTGACTCGGTCACTGTCGCACCTCGGCGCCTGAGGTCTGGGCTGACCAGATCAGCCCCGCTGTCAGCCGAAAGGCTGAGGTGATGAGGAAGACGCCGATAGAAAGCGACAGCGCGCTCTCAGGAGCCTCACCAACGAGGGTGAACAGGCTCGCCATCGTCACATCTCGCAGGCCAAGGCCGTTGATTGACACCGGAATGAGAACCGCGATCCCGACGAACGTCATCACCGCCGATATCTCGAGGTAGGAGAGCCCAATGGTGAGGCCGCGCGCCAGCAGCCATACGAACAAGAACTGCATAGCCCGGGCGGCGACGCTGAGAGCGACGACAATCGCGTGGCCGTGCCGACTCAGACCCGAGCCCAAGTCTCCGATCTTCTCGAGTCGGTGAATGCGGAGCAGAGATCCGAGTTGCCCGGTGCGCTTCGGTGAGAGCAGCACCGCCGAGGCTCCTACGATGACCGCCGCCAATCCGACAGCAACGGCCGGCGAAAGCCGCAAAGGAAAGTCCGGGATGAACAGTATCCCCATGGGGACGAAGGCGAGAAGGATGAGAAGCTCATAGGCTTTGTCGAAGACGACGGCGTACCCGATGGTCGTCGCGTCTCGCTTCGAGTCTCGCAGGTCGTAGATGCGGCCGAACGAGCCGAGGGCGTCGCCGACGAGTGTGCTGCTTGCGAGCCCAAGTGCGAATGAGAGCAGGGCCTTTCGGTAAGGTACCTCGAGGCCGAGCCAGTGAAGAATCGCCACCCAGCGTGTTGCTCGTAGGGCAAGCATGAACAAGAACGCAGCGAGAGACGCCGCCAGCCAGGTCGGGGACAGCTCTGTCAAGCTCCGAAGAGCCCCCCCGAGGTCGAATCTGAATGCCAGGACGGTAAGCAGAGCGACAGGGACGATGAGACGGAGCGCTCTTTGCTTCATGGCCGTTTTGAGGAGGCCTGCCTCAGGGCTCCTGCATAGCCGATGAGAGAAGCAGCCACCAGGCCGATGACGCGGCGGAGGGAACCGGCTCCGTCGACGTTTGCTTTTCTGAAACCGGCTGCCATGAGCAGAGGCAGCTGCAACAGTGTGCGTTTCCAGCCGAAGGCGTAGACGTAGGCGAGCAGGCGGGATGACGAGACTCTTATGGCCTTACGGAAGTCGATAACAGCGCTCCCACTTGAAGGCTTCGTGAAGTGGACGACCGACGTCTCGGACGAGGCGGCGATCGCTATTCTCTCCCTTTGCAGACGTAGCGAGAGGTTTGTGTCTTCGCCATAGTGTGGGAGGCGGCTGTGGAACGGGGTGCCCCCGATCCTATGGAGGGTTGCGCTGTGCAAGGCAAACGCCCCACCTGACACAGCGTTGGTCGACTCGAGCGGACGCACGGGGGACCTCCATAGGTACACGCCGGACCAGTCCAGGTAGGGAATGACAGGGCCATCGGACCACGGGAACCGTTGGGCCAGAGTCAATGCCATGTTCGGGTGGGTATGGGAGCGAACTGTCTCCACAACACCCTGGTCTGGAATCGTATCTTGATTCAGGAAGAACAGGATGTCTCCCGATGCTCTCTCAGCCAGCCGGTTATTGCCCCGTGAAAAAAGGAGATTGGTCTCCGACCGAATAAGTTTCGCTTCTGGCCAGTTGGAGGCGATCCAGTCTGCTGTGCCGTCAGTCGATGCGTTGTCCAGAATGAGTAGCTCGTCATCGGGTCCTAACTGCGGCTGGAGCGCCGTCCGTAGCTCAGGAAGGTAGCGCAAGCCGTTGTACGTCACGATGAGGAGGGATACGGTCGGCCTCATACATAGCCAAGGCCGCGGAGGCGTTCTTCGATGAGGGCTTCTTCCTCTTCGGTGAACGCGATGGCGGCGTCCGGTGGTTCCTCTCCTTCAAACTCGACGGTCTCGATCTCTCGCTGCTCGACGAGCATCTCGAGAAGCACGCGGCCTTGCATATAGGTTGGCACCGGTGCTCCGAGCAGGTGGATGATCGTCGGAGCAAGATCGTGGAGGCGTTGATCGATCAGGGTGTTGGAGGACGATACCGAGATGCCGGAACCCCACCAAAGGCCGATCCCTTCCATTCGATGGGTACCGGAGATGCCTCGCCTGAGACTCTCGAAGACCTTGTTCGATCCGAATTCGAACTCTCCAAATCCGAAGTACTCGAGACCTCTGGGGAGAAAGAGCAAATCAGGAGCAGACGGTAGGTTCTCGCCCGTCCATATCTCTTCCGGATAGAAGACCCCTTCTACGACCGGAGATCCGTCGTGCCGCCACTGCTCCAGCTTGGACCTCACTTGGTCCCGTATCCGCTCATAGTCGGCAGCGTCTACGGTACCTTTCGGCTCTCGGCCTTTCACGTTGAGGAAGATCTGTCCCACATTGCCGGTGGAGTACGCGATCGTCGAGTCCCAATCGACGTCGTTGAATGAAAGGAAGAGAGAAGTGAGTAGCGAGCGGCCGCGACCACGTACCACGGCTTTCTTGAGTTTCCCAAGACCAACGCGAACGAGCAGGTCGTAGATCGCCATTGGCGTAAACCCCAACCGGTACAAGAGGTATCGGAAGCGTGAAGGGATCGATCCCTTCAGGCGAAGGAGGCCTTGCTGCAGTAGCCAATTGTTGACATGGATCAAGCCTTTCAGCGGACCGCCACCATGATCGCTCATGACGAGGACGGCTCGCTTCTCGGCTGCCGCGACATCGAGGAACTCGCCGAGGTATCCGTCGATTTCGATGTAGTAGTTCTGGATGGCGTTCCTGTGGTGCTCTGGGGCGTTGGGATCGTATTGGGGGTGATCTGGATCCATGAGATGCCAAAGTGCATGATGGGCAGTATCGGTGCCGTTGAACATGACCATCTCGAAGTCGAAGTCTCGCTTGATACGGAGCTCGCGCCACATCTCGACTCTTGCCGATGCGACCCGGCTCAACCGCTGGATGAAGCTCTCGACGCCCTGGCGGCTGTATGCCTCACCAGGATCCGGATACAGTTCATAAGTAGGGACCGATGTCTTCAACTCGTGAAACAACTCTGGCGGTGAAACCACCGAGGAGTCCCAGTGCGGAGCCGGCATTCCTGCAACCATGATTCCATTGATCTGATCCGGCGGGTAGGTCATCGGTACGTTGATTACCAGCGAACTGAGGCCGCGTGACGACAGGTACTTCCACATGGTTGGGGCTTCGACATTGGTTGCCGAAAGGGGTGTCAACTCGTAGGAGTTGGGCTTACGGCGAGTCCAATCAAATATGCCGTGACGGCCGGGAGTCGTCCCTGTCGAGAAGGTTGTCCACGCCGGCGGGGTCATCGGTGGAACAGTTGAGGGGAGGACGCCTCCGCTTCCCTCTTTGAGCAACCGGGCGAAGTTGGGGAGGACTCCCGACTCGGCCCATGGCCCTATGAGGTCAAGCGTAGCCCCGTCGAGGCCGACTACCAGGATCTTTGTCATCAGTATTCCTCTTGATCGATCAGCGGTTCTTGCGAAGGATTGGAAGCTTTCAGGTCGGCTTCGAGCAGAGCAAGGTGTAACACGAGTTTCCTGACCTTTTCGTCGGTTCGTGAAAGAAGAACCTGCTGGTAAATCGTGACGCAGGTCAGGGAAAAGACCGCTATACCGAGCAGAATATTGGGGGGATTCCTCACTCCAATAATCGTCGCCATCTCAGAGAGCAGCCATGGCGCCAGGCCTATGGCGGCTATGAGTGAAAGTGCGACGATCCAAGCCAGTGCGTGGGCTTCGTGGAGAGCGCGACGTCGAATGAGAAGCATGATCGCTGCAAGTAGTGCAAGAGCGGCTCCTGTGACGATATATCCGATCATCGTTCTTTCTCTCGCGGGTATGTCGACAGTATGAAGAGTGCGATCAGTACTTTTAGAGCGTAGTACACGGCTCGTCCTCTTCTTATGGTCGAGTGACCGTGCCGGCGGTCTCGCATGACAACCGGGACCTCGGTGATCTCGAAACCTGCCCGGGCGAAATGCACGATCCCTTCGACTTCCGGGAAGTCGAAGGGTTGGGCGGCTGCGGCGAACTCCGCTGCCCGACGGCTCATGCACCGAAAGCCGGACGTCGGATCCGTGATTCGTTGCCGTGCCAAAAGGGTCACAATGGAAGAAAAGATGGCGATTCCGATGCGTCGAAGAGCCGGAGGCTGGTGGTTCGGTCCAGAGGACAAGAAACGAGAGCCGATCGCGACGTCCGCGCCGTCCTCGACCGCACGGATGAGGTCGGGAGCCCACCGCGGGTCGTGCTGGCCATCGGCGTCGACTCGCAGGATCATGGTGAACCCTCTGCTCAAGGCCCAAAGGTAGCCGGCTTGTACTGCCGCCCCAATACCGACATTGACAGGTAGCCGTACGACGAGAGCTCCAGAATCATGCGCCACTTTGGCTGTGCTGTCGTCTGACCCATCGTCGACGATCAAGACAGTCGCGTCGGGTACTGCTGCTTGCAACTCTCTGACGACCGATGCGATGCTGTCCTGCTCGTTGTAGGCGGGGACGACTGCGACGAGGTTCATCGCGCTCTCAAGGGGTGAGTCGGTTTCGATAGAGGGAAGGATCAACGGCACTGGCCATGCGATCGACATCCAGGTCTCTGGCCACCAGTTGGGCGACCTGGGCGGCTGTTGACTGGGGGTCCGCGACTGCATCGTGGTAGGCGACTTCAATCATCGAGACGTTAGGTTGGGACTTGAGCCAGCGGCGGGTGCGTTCCAGGTGCTTTGCCAAGAGCCGTGCCATTGTCTCTTCGGGGACGGTATCGGGATCCTCGCCTCGGCGGAGCAGCATTTTGCGCTGCGAAGCCAGGACCTCGGCCGTCTCTCGAGTCACCAATATGATCCGATAACGGTATTGATCAGGGAGGTGCTCAACTAACCCAGAAACGATCTTGACAGCCTTTCCTGCGGCATCTTGCAGCCAGGAGGTGTCCCCTTCCGGCAGACGCTTCACCGGTTCAAACTCGTAGTACCCGCGCGGGTTGTCGGAGTCGGCAGAGCGAACACCATCAGTAATGAGTTCGACGCCTCCCAGGTGGAGCATTCTCATCATCAGGGATGTCCCGGAGCGGGGAAGACCTGTCACAACGATGATGGGGGAGGACGGCATGAATACACTCTGCTGGCGGGCTGTCGGATGATACCACTTGGATGTTGTGTTGAATTGAACGCGTCGTGCCACCGAATCGAAGTGTTGCCAGACGCCGGTTTGTAAGTCAGCTCTTGAGGAGTCGGATGAGTTGTCTGAGCTTGCCTGGCTGGCTTCGCAGGTTCGGCAGGGCACGGGTGTCCGACACCTCCAGGGCGTGCAGTCTCTTGGTGAGCAGAGAACGGATCTCCTCATCGGACTTGGCGAGGTCGAGAAGGTCAGAAGCCACGTAGGCGGCGAACGACGCTATCAGGTCGACCTTCGGGTCGGAACCGGTCACGAACACCGGGAGCGAAGGCGCTTCTTCTGATGGGGAGACGTCTACACGCTGGTAGTCGGAGTCGGAGCCGGCGAAGCTCACCTGCAGCTTGGGAACACCGGTTGGGCCGAAAGCCGCAACGAGTCCTGCAGTCAGACGGTTGAGCAGGACGCTACCGGCACCATCGTGTCGGTCTGCAGCAGCTAGGAACTGCTGATCCTCCGGCAAGATCAACGATGTCAAACCTTCGTTGTCACCTGAAGCGATACTGATCAGCGCGTCCTCAACCAGGCTCTCGACGTATCGATGTTGGCCTTCCTCAGGGGCGGAGCTCGTTTTCTGCTGTCGAGCCGTCGATGGCCCGGACGTGCAGGCTCCGGCTAGAACGGTGAGAACCAGCGCTACAACCCGGATCGTATCGTGTCGCATTTGCTGGGAACTTTACCCGCAACCTGACTTTCGTTGGGGTAGGGTGGTAGAAGGGTCCCGGGGGGTTCGGGGCTGCGAAGGAACAGGAGGTCCCAGATGGGTCCACGTAAGAAGCCACTTGTTTGGGTGGCGATGTTGGTGGTGTTCGCAATGGTGGCTTCGGGCTGCTATTCGATCAAGAACGCCTACATCAACAAAACGAACGTCGTCTATGGGGAGAGCATGACGGCGGTGATCCAGCTCCGGAGCATCGCGGATCTGCAAGGACGGCCGACGGTCTGGGTGCTAATGCCTGACGACTGGTCAATCGGGGCACTGAAGGACTTCAGCTCCCCGACTCTGGGTCATCATCCCCTGGGTACGAACTTCTCGGCGAAGACCTGGGTCGAGACCCCGGGGAACTGCGTTCAGCAGGGGCTTGATGTCGGAGGTGCGGCACCCAGCGGCTACGTCTGGAAAGCATTGAGGGTCACCGACGGTGATTTGACTCCCTCCGGTAGTACCGAGATCCAGAAGGTGAGAATTCAGCTGGTTGCGGGTAGCACTGCAGAGACTGTCGGCCTTCGCTTTGTGACGGGCACGACGATTGATGCGTCGGGAAACCCCGGAACAGTCGACAGCGGTATTTGCGCTGGGATCTATGCTCCGTCGGTCACGGTCAGTGCCCCGTAACTCGCGACAACCTGTCTAGCAAGCCGTTAGGGGAGGAGTTCGGCTCCTCCCCTAACCTATGGCCATCTTGGGTATGTTCGCTCTATTCAAAGGTCTCTCAACTCGCTGTGAGGGGAGAGCAGAAGAGTTCGGAGGATCGGAGTCGTCGAGATCGCCTTCCAAGATCGAACGCCTGGGCAGAAGCTGGCGGTCCTTGGGCTTGCTTGTCGTTGTCGGCATCGCGTCTTCCGCCCTGCTTCTCCGCTGGGATGAGTGGTTTCTCAACTACGACGGGGGCACGTACCTAGCTCTCGCGAAGTCCTTGCACTCGGGGAGAGGCTATCGGTTTCCCGATGGCGCGTTCGCTAGCTTTCGAGGTCCCGGGTACCCGGGCCTGTTGGCGGTCGCCTGGACCGTCGTGCCCATGACGGTCAAGTCGGCTATTTGGACATCCCGACTAGTCCTAGTCGCCAATTCGGTTCTGGTTGCAGGGCTTGCTCGTCGTGTCACGGGGCGCCCGTGGCTTGGGCTCCTCTCCGGGTTTCTGATCGCCGTCCAGCCTCTTCCGTTGGTGTCCGGTGGGATGTTCCTCGTTCCTGATGCGCTGGCTGCCTTCTTTGTATTGGTATCTGTCTGGGTGTGGTTGGGTGCTTCGGGCGGATCGTCTACGAGAAGCGAGCGATGGGAGTCGGTTGCGGGCTTCGTGCTTGGACTGGCCTTCATCACCAAGGAGACCGCTGCTTTGGCTCTTCTTGTGCCGGTGGTAGCCGAGGCTCATCGCCACGGCTTGGTGGCGATGATACGTGCAGCGTCAAGGCTGTTCCTCGGATGGTCGATTCCCGTTCTCATCTGGGCATCAGTTGCACTCGTAGGTGGCGGCCGGTTGCCAGACACAATGGGCGGCCTGCAGGGCTTCCTTGCATGGGCGACTCTAGGGATCGTCGGGGCGGGTGCGGTGGCGTGGTGCGAGGCTGTGAGGCGCCGACCGGCAACGAGGGCTCGTCAGGTACTCGGGCATCCAGTCGTGCTATTCCATCCAGTCGTGCTATTCAGCGTCACGTTGATTAGCTCGGTTGCGATCTTGGCCCTCTTCGGCGCGCCGCTGATCCGGCCAATTGGAGAGTTGGGGACAGCTCTGCAGCAGGACTTGGATCGGTGGCTCTATCGGGACACACCGAGACAGCTCCTTCTCATAGGGTTCGCACCAGCAATGCTTTGGGCACTCATTCGATCGCGCGGTACTGCTGTCATGGCCCTGTTGGGGATCGTGGCCCTCGGTCTCGCCCAGCTCATCCATGCATCGCTCGCCCAGCTCGGGCCAAGAAATGGGGTGCTGTTTGCCTATGGGGCAGCACTGCTCGTGGGAGCCTGGATCGACTCCATCTGGGACGTACGGAGGGTACGCAATCTGGTGCGTACTCTCGCTCTTGGTGCTCTCTTGCTCCTGCTGTCCGTATCAGCGTATGCTGCGGAGCGAACGAACGAGCGAACCAATGGCCGTGTCCTGACCTGGGAGACTCGTGCGGTCAAGGACGCAGCAGCGCGGCTACAGGGGACCCGAGTGCCGGTGAGAGGGACTCCTGTGTTCCTGTCGTACATGTGGTTTCTCCAGCCGGATCATCCGCGGTTCGAGCTAGTCCC
>JANTGE010000010.1 GCA_024763085.1 Acidimicrobiia bacterium | reverse complement strand
CGATCCTGATCGACGATTCTCGCCAGGTGTCGGCCGCGTATGGGATGCTCGGCGTGTACGGGCATGCCGACCGCCCGTCACACTCGTTCGCGCTCGTTTCCCGGGACGGGACGATCAAGTGGGTCCGCCACTACGCGACGATGTTCGTGCCTGCCCAGGACTTCATGCAGGAATTGTCGGCGAATATCTGAATCGAGAGCTTTCAGCCATCAGCGTTCAGCTCTCGGTCAAAGAGTCTTGCTGACCGCTGACCGCTGACCGCTGACGGCTGACCGGTGACCGCTGACTCCTAGCACGTCACCTCGGTGCAGCCCTCATGGGTGTCCGGCTCTACCTGGAGGGTCGCATGCGAGATGCCGAACTCTTCGCGGAGCGTGTCCCTGGCAGCGTCGAGGACCGCATGGGCATCCGACGTCTCGGCTATCTGGAGGTGGGCCGAGGCCACGTCGATTCCGGAGGTCAACGTCCAGATGTGCAGGTCGTGGACGTCGTGGACGTCGGGGAGCGAAGCGAGCCGTGCTTCGACCTGGCTCGGGTCGATGCCCGCCGGAGCCGCTTCGATGAGAATGCGGAGAGCTCTACCTCCGAGGCGCCAGGCCCGCGGCAGGATGAACAGCCCGATGGCGGCACCGAAGATGGGATCGGCATAGGGCCAGCCGGTGAATCGCAGGATGAGCGCGGCGATGATCACCCCGACCGAGCCGATGGCGTCGGCCATCACCTCCAGGAAGGCGCCTTCCAGGTTGAGGCTCTCCTGGGCGCCTTCCCTGAGCAGCAGCCACGACACGACGTTGACGGCGAGGCCGATGACGGCGACGAGCAACATGGGGCCGCTCAGTACCTGTGGAGGATCCTGAAATCGCTGGTATGCCTCCATGAGAACATACCCGCCGACGGCGAAGAGCAGCACCGCATTGGCGAGCGCGGCGAGAATCTCGAGCCGGTAGACGCCGTAGGTGAACGTGCCGGACCTCTTCACCCGGCCGGCCGCGACGATCGCCGCGAGTGCCATGCCGAGCCCGAGGGCGTCGGTGGCCATGTGACCGGCGTCGGAAAGGAGGGCGAGGGAGCCGGAGAGGAACCCGGCAACGGCCTCGACCACCATGAAGGTCATGACGAGTCCGAAGGCGATCCCGAGGTGTTTGACGTGCCGGGCCCCGGCGCTGATCGAGGTGCGGTCGGTGGTCATGACACGTGTCGGTAGTGCTCGGCTGCAACGTCGAGGAGCAGACGGATGTGGGTGTCGGCCAGGCGGTAGTAGACGAGCCGTCCCTCTCGCCGGTACGAGACCAGGCCCGCGGCCCTGAGGAGGCGGAGTTGGTGACTCGTAGCGGACTCGGTCGACTCGGTGACTGCGGCAAGGTCCCCGACACAGAACTCGCCGGCTTCCAGCAGTACGAAGATCATCCGAAGCCTCGTCGGGTCGGCAAGGAGTTTGAACTGGTCGGCGAGACCCCGGATCTCGTCCGCATCGGGCTGGCGTTCCTGAACGTCGGCGACCCTCTCCGGGTGGACCAGCTTCGTTTCGATCGATTCGGTCATCGTGGGGAGCGTATTGACGACGACATCTGAATACAAGTTCACATGTTCAGGTATGCAGGAGATAGAAGGGGATTGACAAAACCGCTTTGAGGAGTATTATTTAAGTAAGCAATTAAGAAAAAAAGCTATGGGTATGAGAAAGGAGGCCGGCAATGCAGAAGTGGCATCGTTGGCATGACTGGGTCAACCTGATCGCAGGTGCCTGGTTGTTCTTCACCCCGTGGATCTTCGGGTACACGGACACCTCGGCGGCTGCGTGGAACGCCTGGCTGCTGGGCGTTGCGGTAATGGTCATCTCGTTGTGGACTCTCAGCGCTCCTGAGTCACGTCCCGCCGAATGGCTGAACGCTATCGCCGGCGCCTGGGTCTTCCTGGCTCCGTGGATCCTGGCCTTCACGGGCGTTGCAGCGGCAGCGTGGAACGCCTGGATCGTCGGCGTGGTCGTGATCGTGCTTGCCCTCTGGGCGCTGTCCACGATCTCGAGCGAGAGCCGGATTTCACACGGCACCCCGCAGCACACGTAGGCGACAACTTCCCCTCCCGTGACATGGAGGCGGGGTTTTCCCGCCTCCATGTCATCCAGGCTCGTAGGCTTGAGGACAGACAGATGAGTACAGAGGCCAAGGCAGCAAACGTTCGACGACCGGTTGGTCGACCCCGCGTCGACCGCTCCAAAGCCGCGTCACGGATAGCCATCCTCGACGCCGCCGAAGAGCTCTTCGCCAAGAAGGGGTACGACGCCACGGCCACCAGTGCCATCGCCAAGAAGGCCAAGGTGACGACCGGCCTGGTCTTCTACTACTTCCCTTCGAAGGAACTGTTGCTCAAGGCGCTCATCGAGGAGCGGGCCGTCCTTCCCAGAATCGCCGACCGGCTCCCCAAGCCGGGAGAGCGCGAATTCTCCACCACCATGCGGGAAGCAGGTCTGGAGCTCTACGAGATCATCCATGACAGCCGGTCCATGGTACGAATCGTCACCAGCGAAGTGCCGCATCATCGATACATCCAGCGGCATTGGGAGCGGATGCTCGAAGCCATGCTGGACGAACTCACCGTCTACGTCGCGTCGGCATCTCAAGGGGTGCTCGAACTCGAGCAGGCGGCGCCGCTGGCGCGCACCTTCTTCTCCACGATCGCGTTTCATGCGATCTTCGATCCCGACTACGACCGGCAGGAACTCATCGACGGGTTGGTGGACTTGCTCGCCGGATCAGACTGAGTTGACTCAGCTAGAAGTCGGGACGATCGTCTGGCAGCGGTTGGGGTCGGTGCAGTCCGCAGGGTCGAGGTGTCGGGCCCGCTCGGTGAGCTCCGTCAGCACTTTGCGCGTCCTCCGCAGCGTGCGGATCTGGCGGTCGATGTCCTCGACATGACGGTCGAGCAGGTCGAGCACATGGTGGCACGTCGTCTCGCCCTGGTCACGCATGTCGAGGATGGAGTGGATCTCGGCCAGTGACAGGTTCGCCGACTGGGCGTCCTTGATGAAGCGAAGCCTTTCCGCGATGTCTTCGTCGTAGTCCCGGTAGCCGTTGTCGGCCCTCGGTGCAGGAGGCAGCAGGCCGATCTCTTCGTAGTAGCGGATCGTCTTCGTGGGCACCCCGGCCAGCCGGGCGATCTCTCCGATCTTCATGACGACACCATACCCCACTTGACCTTCTAGTGGACTGGAAGGTGTACGGTGGTGTGCGAGTCGATGGAGAAATCGGTCTAATGAGGATGCACAAGGAGCAGATATGAACAAAAGCCGCCGTCTCTCGACCGTTGCGTCCCTCGCCGTGGCCTCGGTGATCGTCACCGCGTGCAGCGGTACGTCGGTGGCTCCGCTTCCATCGACGCCGGCCGGCGAGGCCGACCTGGAGGCCGGCCGGGTTCTTTTCGAGGCGAATTGCGCGCAGTGTCACGGCCAGGAAGCACAAGGGACGGACCAGGGGCCGCCGTTTCTTCACCAGTACTACCGCCCCGGCCACCACAGCGACGCCGCGTTCTACCTCGCCGTTCGCAACGGTGTCGTTCCTCACCACTGGGACTTCGGGCCGATGCCGGCCATCCCGGGCCTCGAAGACGACGAGATCGGTGACATTGTCGCCTATGTGAGATCGCTGCAGGAAGCAGCCGGAATCAGGTGAAACTATGGAACACGAACACCACGACATGAAGGCCGCCGGCCCGACTGCGATGACCGAGCACGGTACCCACGCGGGCCACGGCGCTCCTGATAGCCACGCCGGCCACGACAAGCACGAGGGGCATAGCCCGGAGATGTTCCGGGATCGTCTCTGGGTCAGCCTGGTGCTGACGATCCCGATCCTGTACTTCTCCGAACAGCTCCAATCCTGGCTCGGTTACCGGGCGGTGTCGTTCCCCGGTGTCGGCTGGGTGAACCCGATCCTCGCCACCGTCCTGTTCGTCTACGCAGGGTCGGTGTTCCTCAAAGGCGGCGTGCGGGAGCTGCGTGCCCGCACGCCCGGCATGATGACCCTCATCTCGGTGGCCATCTCAGTCGCCTACATCTACAGCTTGGCCGTCTCGCTCGGCCTCGGCGGCAAGCCGTTCTACTGGGAACTGGCGACGTTGCTCGACGTCATGCTGCTCGGCCATTGGATCGAGATGCGATCCATCCAGAGCGCGTCGAAGGCGCTCGAAGAGCTCGCCGCGATGGTGCCGAACGTCGCCCACAAGGTTCGCCCCGACGGGTCGCTCGAAGACGTCGACGTCGCGACCCTCGCCGTCGGCGATCTCATCCTGGTCAGGCCTGGTGAGCAGGTCCCGGCCGACGCCGAGATCGTCGAAGGCGCCTCGTCGATGAACGAGGCATTCCTCACCGGCGAGTCCCGTCCGGTCTCGAAAGGAACCGGCGACGAGATCGTCGCCGGGGCGGTCAACGGCGAAGGCGCCCTGACAGCCAGGGTGATCCGAACCGGTGACGAAACGACCCTGAGCCAGATCATGCGTCTCGTCGAGGAGGCCCAGGCGTCGCGCAGCCGTTACCAGGTACTTGCCGACAAGGCCGCCTATTGGCTGACCATCATCGCCATCGGCGTCTCCATCCCGACGGCGGCCGGCTGGTTGCTGTTCGGTGGCGCCGGCGTCACCTTCGCGATCGCCCGGGCGGTCACCGTCCTCGTGATCGCATGCCCGCACGCACTCGGCCTCGCCATTCCGCTGGTGAACATGAACGCGACGTCCATCTCGGCCCGCAACGGCATCCTGGTGCGCAACCGCGAGGCGTTCGAGCGCGCCCGCAACATCTCCTTCGTGGCGTTCGACAAGACCGGCACGCTCACCGAAGGCCGTTTCGTGGTCTCCGACATCGCTGCCGAGGGTATGACCGAAGAAGAGGCGCTGGCGGCCGCCGCCGGTCTGGAGCGTTCGTCGGAACACCCGCTGGCCGCCGCTATCGTCGAGTCCGCCGCCGGACGCGGTCTCCAGCCAAAGCAGGCGCTCGAGGTGACGGCGGTCCCCGGACATGGCCTCGAAGGCAGCGTCGACGGTCGTCTGCTGCGAGTCGGTCGCCCCGAGTGGGTCGGCCAGCTCGGGGTGCATCTGCCGGAGCGGCTCGACGAGGCGTTGGCCCGGGCCGACCAGCGGGGCGAGAGCGCCGTCGTGGTCATGGACGAGTCCGCGGCGCTCGCCGTGCTCGCCTTCGCCGACAAGGTGCGGGATTCGGCCCGAGTCGCCGTCGAACGGCTCCGTGCCCTCGGGGTGACCCCGGTGATGATCACCGGCGACGCCGAAGCGGTGGCCCGAACCGTCGCCGCCGACCTCGGCATCGGCCGGTTCTACGCCCGGGTGCTGCCCCAGGACAAGGCCCGCATCGTCGGTGAGCTCAAACAGGAGGCGCCGACTGCGTTCGTCGGTGACGGCATCAACGACGCCCCGGCGTTGCTGGCCGCCGACGTAGGTATCGCCATCGGCGCGGGAACCAATGTGGCCATCGAATCGGCCGACCTGGTGCTCGTCGAAGACGATCCTGCCGACGTGGCCCGGGTGTTGCAGCTCGCCATGGCGACCCGGCGCAAGATGGTCCAGAACCTTGCCTGGGCGACCGGCTATAACACGTTCGCCATTCCGCTCGCCGCCGGGGTGCTGGCCAGCAAAGGCATCCTGCTCGACCCGGCAGTGGGGGCGTTGCTGATGAGCTTGTCGACGGTGATCGTCGCCGTCAACGCCATGTTGCTGCGGAGACTGAGACTGGACTGAGGCGGCGGGTTGGGAAGCCTGGACGCAGTGCGGTAGCGTCAGGGTATGGGATCGGAGCTGCCCGCCTGGTTCGAACGGGTCACCAAGGTGGTTCCGGAGGAACGCATCGTTGCAGTCGACGGGTGCCCAATCCACTATCTGAGCTGGGGGTCGTCGCAGCTTCCCGGACTCGTTTTGATTCACGGTGGAGCCGCCCACGCCTGGTGGTGGGGATTTCTGGCTCCGATGTTCACCGAACGGTGGCACGTAGTCGCCTTGGATCTGTCAGGCCATGGCGACAGCGGTCGCCGCGCCGAGTACTCCAAGGAGACCTGGTCCCGGGAGGTCATGGGGGTGATCGGCGATGTCGGCTTCCCTGGCCCGCCGGTGGTCGTCGGGCACAGCCTCGGCGGGATGGTCACCATCCAGACCGCCGCCGAATACGGCGACCGGCTTGCCGGTGCGGTGATCGTCGACACGCCGGTGCGCCGCCCCGACCCCGAGTCGGTGCAGGCGGCCCGGGGGCAGGCATTCGGGCCGCTGAAGACGTACCCGGACCTGGATGCCGCGAAGCGCCGCTTCCGGCTCATCCCCGACCAGCCGTGCGAGAACGACTACATCATCGACTACATCGCCGAACGGTCCCTGAAGCAGACGTCCGAGGGCTGGACGTGGAAATTCGATCCGAACATCTTCGCTTTCCCCCGGGGGACCCTCGCCGACCGGCTCCAGGCGGTTCAGACGCGGGTGGCGTTGTTCCGTGGCGAATACAGCGTGATCGTGCCACCCGACATCGCCGAGTACATGTACGAGCTCATGCATCGCAACGCCCCGGTCGTGTCGATCCCGGAGGCGTACCACCACCTCATCCTCGACCAACCGCTGGCGTTCGTCGCCGCCCTGCGCACCCTGCTCGCCGACTGGGCCCACAGTTCCCCCCGAAGCCCGAACCCAGGGTTGTAGTTGCAGCAGAGTGGAGGCCCGGCCCACGGTTCGAACCGGTGGTGTGAACCGTGGGCTGCAACTCAGCTATACACGAACCAGAACCCAGGGTTGTGGTTGAAGCAGAGTGGTGTCTGAGCCCGCGGTTGCGGTAGGCGATCCGATAACCTGGGTGCTCAGCCCGGACGAGGAGCGTTCATGCTTGAACCAGGAGACAAAGCCCCCGAATTCGCGCTCGTCGACGATGCCGGGAACACGGTGTCGCTCGGCGACTTCGCCGGTGAGCGTCTCATCGTCTACTTCTATCCGAAGGCGATGACCCCCGGCTGCACCACCGAGGCCTGCGACTTCCGGGACCGCTCGGACGTCCTCCAAAAGGCCGGCTACGCCGTCGTCGGCATCAGCCCCGACCCGCCCGAACGGCTCGCGAAGTTCAAGGAGAAGGAGCACCTCAACTTCCCGCTGCTCTCCGACCCGGACCATGCCGTCGCCGCCGTCTATGGCGCCTGGGGGGTCAAGAAGAACTACGGACGGGAGTACGAAGGCATCATCCGTTCCACATTCGTGATCGGACCCGACGGCACCGTCGAGAAGGTCTACCGCAACGTGCGGGCCAAAGGCCACGTGGAGCGGCTCATCAAGGATCTCCTGTGAGAAGGATCGCCGCCGCGCTGCTATCGCTGACCGTACTCCTTATGGCGGTAGCGGCCCTCGCCGCCGACATCGGCGACCTCGCCGACCAGGCAGCGTTCCGTCACTACGCAGTCGAGTCCGGGGCGCCGGTCGACATCAACGGTATGGAGCAGCTCGTAGCCGAACTCCCCGACGAGCCGGCGTTCTACTTCGTGGCCCTCGCCGACGATCCGCCGGAAGGCGCCGACGTGGTCGCCGACGACATCCTCGCCCGTATCGGCAGCGGCACCGTGGTGGTCGTCTCGCCCACCGACATCGGCGCAGTCAGTACCGACTTCTCCGACGCGCAGCTCGGTGGCGCTCTCGACGCGAGCCTGCCCGAATACGATCGGTCCTACGTCGACGGGTTTCGTGTCTTCGCAGAAACCCTGGAACAAGCCGAACCGGCAGCCCCGTCCGGGGGCGGCGGATCGGCGTTGGTCCCGATCCTGCTCATCGGCGGTCTGATCCTGGTCACGGTCGTACTGGTGCGGCGGGGCTCCAAGAAAGATGAACGCCTGAGACAACGCCGTCTTGACGAAGCCCGCGCCGAGATCAAAGCCCAACTCGACGCCATCGCCAACCGGATCCTCGAACTCGGAGACCAGATCGCCGTCGCCGACAACGAAGAAGCCACCGAGCACTTCCGAGCTGCCAGCGCCGTCTACGACCAGGAGCTCGACGCCTTCGAGAAGGTGAGTGCGCTCGAGGAACTCGAGCAGCTCTCTGACCGTCTCGACGTGGCCCGGTGGGAGCTCGAGGCGGCCGACGCCCTCACCGAAGGCAGGCCGGTGCCTCCGAAACCGAAACCAGAAGAAAGGTCGGTGGCCTGCTTCTTCGATCCGACTCACGGGGCGGGCACCGAAGAAGCGACGATTACGACGCCGGCCGGCGCCAAGACCGTCATGGTGTGCCGCGCATGTGCCGAGAAGCTGCGCCGTGGTGAGAAGCCGCAGCCTCGCGATGTCGTCGTAGGCGGCCGGCGCATGCCGGCACCGATGGCGCCCCGCTCCTACGGCGGAGGCGGCTTCGACTGGATGGACGTGTTCGAGGTGGTTGTGGCCGGCATGGCTACCAAAGCCCGCTACGAGAACCGGACTCCCCGGAGGACCAGAACGATGGGGTTCCCGACGACAGGTCGAACGAGGACCGCAAGCCGGAGTTCGACGCGGAGTAGGTCGTCCCGTGGATCATCGGCGAGCCGGACGAGAAAGCCCCGAACTGGCAGGGCCCGCCGGCGACGGTGACGTAGGATGAACGAAACAACAGGAGGACACCAGTGGGTTTCTTGCAACGACTCTGGGGCTATCTGAAGGCCCTGTTCCGCGGCGCCGCCGAGAAGGCGATGGACCCGGAGATTGAAATCGAACAGGCGATCAACGAGGCGAAACGGCAGGATCAGCAACTTCGCAACCAGGCCGCCAAGGTCATTGCGCACCGTACGCAGCTCGAAGCGAAGATCGAAGACGCCGCCGATGACGTCGGCGAAGCACGCGAGTTGGCCAAACAGGCGCTGCTCAAAGCCGAAGAGGCCAAGGCGGCCGGCGACACCGAAGCCATGGAGCGCTGGACTCGGGCGGCGCAGTCGCTCGCCATGAAGCTTCAGGCGGCCGAGAACAACCTGAACGGTTTCAAACAACAGTACGAGGTGGCGGTGCAACAGGCCGAGGACGCCAAGAAAGCCGTCGAGCAGAACGCCATGCGTCTCCAGGAGCTCGTTGCGAAGAAGATGGAGCTCGTCGGCAAGCTCCAACAGGCAAAGATGCAGGAGGCCGTCAACGAGGCAGTCGAGTCGGTGTCGGCGTCGCTCGACGTGGAAGCGCCGAGCCTCGACAAGGTCGAGGAGAAGATCCAGGAGCGGCTCGCCCAGGCACAGGCCAGGACCGAGCTGCGGGAGGCCACACCGGAAGGAGCCGAAGCCGAGCTCCGGGAGGCGATCTCGGTCACGCAGGCCGACGCCAAGCTCGAAGAGCTGAAGAAGGAACTCGGCCTGGAGGCTTGAGGGGAGCGGACAGCGATGAGGGGGGCGGCCCACGGGTCGCCCCCTTGTCGCGTGTGCAGCGGCAGGACGGGACTGTTGTCCGTTGCAGTACCCCAGTGCTCTGAACTCAGAACCCAAAACCCAGAACTCATCTGCGGGACACCCTCATCGCCTCGCTGCGCTCGGCACTTCTTTGCAGGGGGAAGAATTGCGCTTATTGGCGCCGACGCCTGGTTGGGGTTGGAAGCCGTCGTCTCCGAGAAACGGTCGGGGTTTCCGCGCCCATGCTTCTGCCCATGGCAGGGGAAGGATGCACTGCTGCGGCTCGCGCCCGCGTTGCAGGCGGATGTCCCGAAACCCAAAACCCAGAACCCAGAACCCAGAACTGAGAACTCAGAACTGAGAACTCAGAACTGAGAACTCAGAACTCAGAACTCAATACTCAATACTCAATACCCAATACCCAGGCCCGATCGGCCGACGGCCGACATCTGAAAGGTACACTGCGGGCACCCGCGGGAAGGAGCTTGATGCGCCGTCGACTCACCCCCAGTGGAGCCCTGCTTGCCCTGGCATTCGTTGCGTTCCTTGCCACGATGCTGCTGTGGTGGCTCGGTACGCTCCCCGGACACGTCGAGTTCGACGTAGGGCGGGAGATCTTCGGGAACATTCCCGCCGCCGTGGTGGCCATGTTCTACATCGGAATCGGCGCGTTTCTCGCCACCAGCCTCTATCTGTTCTCGCTTCGGGCCCGTAACTGGGAGCGAGGTGGCGAAGACGACCGCTCCGGCCGATGGGGGGAGCGGCTGAAGCGGATGGTCGACGGGCTCCTCATGAAGACCTTGCTCCGTGAGCGTGCCGCCGGGTTGATGCACTCGATGATCTACTGGGGTTTCGTCGTGCTCTTCCTCGGCACCGTCACCCTCGAGATCGACCATCTGGCGCCGGCCGGGCTCAAGTTTCTCCACGGGACCTTCTATCAGGTGTACTCGCTCATCCTCGACGTGGCAGGTGTCGTGTTCATCGCCGGACTCGTGTGGGCGGCGATCCGTCGTTACGGCTCGAAGCCGTGGCGGCTTCGGTCCAAGACGAAGGACGAAGACGCCTGGATTCTCCTTACCTTGTTTGCCATCGGCCTCACCGGGCTGTTCGTAGAGGCGGCCCGAATCTCGATGGCCGGCCGTCCCTCGTTCGAAGTGTGGTCGGTCGTCGGCTATCCCCTCTCGTTCCTGTTCGGCGAGTCCGCTGCCGGTTGGCATCGAGCTTTCTGGATCGCGCACGTGGCCTCGTTCGCCGCCTTCCTCGTGCTGCTTCCCACCACGAAGCTGCGGCACATGATCACCTCTCCGACGAACATGGCGCTGGCTCTTCGCGACCGTCCCAAGGGCGCGATGCGCGAGATGCCGAACCTGATGGAAGCAGTGGACATCGAGACCGTCGGGGCGTCGACCGTCGAAGACTTCACCTGGAAACAGCTCCTCGACACCGATGCATGCACGGTGTGTGGGCGCTGCACCTCGGTGTGTCCGGCCAACACCACCGGCAAGCCGCTCGACCCAAGAGAGATCGTGTTGAAGCTCGGTGAAGTCGCCACGGCCACCGGCACGCCGGCCATTTCTCCTACCGTCATGCCCGATCCGGCGATCACCGTCAGTGCCGACAACGTGTTCGAGCGGATCTCGTCACTCGAGCTGTGGGGCTGCACCACCTGCCGGGCATGTGACGAGGCCTGCCCGGTGAATATCGAGATCGTCGACAAGATCCTCGACATGCGCCGGTACCTGACGCTCATGGAGTCGGACTTCCCGACCGAGCTCGGCAAGACGTTCGTGGCGCTGGAGAATCAGGGGAACCCGTGGGGGATGGGCCAGCAGGATCGGGCCGCATGGACCAAACAGCTCGACTTCGAGGTGAAGATCCTCGGTGAGGACGGCGTCGATCATGCCGAGTATCTCTACTGGGTCGGATGTGCAGGGTCCTTCGACGACCGCAACGTCAAAGTGACCGTCTCGACGGCAAAGCTGCTCCACGAGGCAGGTGTGGACTTCGCCATCCTGGGCCCGCGAGAGAAGTGCTCCGGCGACCCGGCGCGGCGGGCCGGAAACGAGTACGTCTTCCAGCAGCTCGCCCTGGGCAACATCGAAACGATGAACGACCTCGGTGTGCGCAAGATCGTTACCCAATGTCCCCATTGTTTCAACACGCTCAGAAACGAGTATCCGCAGTTCGGCGGCGACTACGAAGTGGTCCACCACAGCGAGTTGCTGTCGGCGCTCATCGCCGATGGCAAGCTGACGCCGGATGGTTCCACGAAGGACGTCACGTTCCACGACCCCTGCTACCTCGGTCGGCACAATGACGTCTTCGACGCGCCACGGAGCGTCATCGGCGATGTGGTCGAGATGGAGCGCAGCGGAGCCCAGTCGTTTTGCTGTGGTGCCGGCGGTGCCCAGTTCTGGATGGAGGACAAGACCGGCAAGAAGGTGAACCTGGAACGCACCGAAGAGGCGTTGGCTTCCGGCGCCGAGGAGATCGCCGTCGCCTGTCCGTTCTGCTTCATCATGCTCGATGACGGAGTCAAGGAGTTGGGGTTCGAAACCCCGGTCAAAGACATTTCCCAGATCCTCGCCGACCGGGTGTTCGGTGACTGAGCCCAATCCAGTGGGAAGGGACTAGTTATCCGCGGTGGCTGACGTTTGGCCCGTGACGGTGACCACGTAGAGCGTTATGCTCGCCACATAGAGCGCGCGGGAGGCGGCGATGGGAATACGGGCATGTAAGGAGCACCACAGTTTCGGTCCTGGCCAGTCGGTCGGGGCCGGCATCGAACGGTTTCGTTGTGTTCGCTGCGGGACCGTTCGGATCGACCTCGAGGTGAGCGGCGATCTTCTGTTGCATGGGGCCGGGCTGTTTCAGGCGCCCCGCCGCTCATGGATGCTGCCGGTTGCGGTGCTCCTGCCCGATCCCACCCCTCGCTACCGGTTCGGCCAGAGACCGGAGCGGCGTCGTCAACCGGCCGCGGCAGCCGCCCGCTGAGCGGGGTCGGTCGACGTCTACCGTCCAACCTCCCACACGCCTGCCGTTCTCGGTGGCAGCGCTATCCGAACGGTGTTACCGCTGGCCTTGACGCCCCCATTGCCCCAGACGGTCTGATACGTCCTTCCGGCGGTGGAGGCGTCATCGAAGGACACCGACTCGGCGCGGTCGCCGGCGTTCACCGCCACGAGGATCGTCTCATCCTCGGTTTCGCGGGAGAACACGACGAGGCCACCGGTCGCTGCCAACGGCCGGTAGGTGCCGCGCCGCAGCGCCGGGTGGTCATGTCGGGCTTGCACGAGTTTCCGTGCCCCACTCAGGATCTCCTGGTTCCACCGTTCCGGGTGTTCCCACGGAAACGCCTTACGTGAATCAGGTTCGCGGCCCCCGTCGAGTCCGATTTCGTCTCCATAGAAGATCGACGGGGCACCGGGGAAGGTGAATTGGAGCACGAAGGCCAGCAGGACCGAGTCGATGTCTCCGCCAACCAAGCCCAGTACCCGCGGGGTGTCGTGGGAGCCAAGCAGGACCAGGCTCGCTTGGAGCGCCTCCGGCGTATAGATGTCGAGGAGGTGCCCGATCCTGTCGGCGTAGGCAGGAGCGTCGAGGGCCGGTTGGACCGGGTAGTTGAGGCCGCGGGCCATGTCGTCCTCGATGCGATGGCCCCCGGTGAAGGCGAGCGTGTAGCCGGCGAACAGATAGTTCATCGTGCCGTCGAACCGCCTGCCCTCGTTGATCCAGGCCGAGGCGTCATGCCAGATCTCCCCGACGAGGTAGGCGTCGGGGTTGACCGCCTTCACCCGGTCACGGAACTCCTCCCAAAACCCTTCGGTGTGGATCTCCTCGGGGACGTCGAGTCGCCACCCGTCGGCGCCCCGCTCGATCCAGTGTTCGGCGACCCGCATGAGGTAGGCGCGCACCTCGGGGTTGTCGGTGTTCAGCTTCGGAAGGGCCCGCAGACCCCACCAGGCGTCGTAGTTGGCCGGCTTCGACTCCTCATAGGGGTGGATCGGCCAGCCACTGATGTGGAACCAGTCCGACCACGGCGACGATTGGCCATTCTCCGCGACGTCGTGGAACGGGAAGAAACCACGGCTGGCATGGTTGAAGACGCCGTCGATGACGACCCGGAGGCCACGTCGATGACTTTCATCGATCAGACGATCGAAGGCCGCGTTGTCTCCAAGCATCGGGTCGACTCGGAAGTAGTCGTACGTGTGGTAGCGGTGGTTCGACGCCGACCAGAAGATCGGATTCAGGTAGATGGCGGTGACACCAAGGTCGGTGAGCCAGTCGAGATGCTCGACGATGCCGATCAGGTCGCCGCCTTTGTAGCCGTGCAGTGTCGGAGGCGCGTCCCACGCTTCGAGATGTGTCGGCTTCGGGACCTCGTCCGACTTGGCGAATCGGTCAGGGAAGATCTGATAGAAGACGGCGTCTGCTACCCAGGCTGGTGGTGTCGTAGGCACGGCCGACAAGTTTGCACGATGTTCTCTCTGTCCGCAATACGTCAGTGCGCCACGAGATCGTCATCCAGGAGGTCGGCGACGGCCCACAGCGACTCGGGGACTTCGGGCCATGATGCCTGCGTGGGTTCGATCGTTGGCACGACGACAGGTTCCAGGCCGAGCGCGGCGCGCACGGGACGAAGGTCTGTGTCCTTGTCGGCCTGGTTCACCACGACGATGGGCTGCGGCCTCCACCAGGCTCGGAGCGCCGTGGCCGACCGCAGCAGGCTCACCGGCTCGGCCCTGCACACCATGACCACCGAGTCTGTCAGTCGGAGCAGATCTTCGGAGAGTGGCATGGGGCCGGCATCGACGACCACAACCTCGACCCCTTCGGAGGCCCTGGCTCGTAGGACGGCCCGTGCCGGGTCTCGCGGGGCATGGACACCGGCGAACACAGTCACCGAGTCGACGGGTCGGGGTGAGGCGTCGATTCGGGGAGGGAGCCGAAGGCGCATGCCGATGGCCGGTGGGTCGAGGTCGAGGAGGGCGGTGGAGACCTTCCGACGGAGAAGCCCGGCGAGCATGAGCGAGACGGTGGTTCGGCCCGGTGCGCCCCGAGGCCCGGTGACCAGCACGACACGGGCAACGGCAGGCGACTGTCGCGGTCTTGTAGCCTCGATCTCGGCGTGGCGAATGAGGGCCAACGGGGAGGTGGTGTCGGGGAGCACGAGGTCGGCGCCGGCCTCGGCGAGCGCTGCTCGAGCAGCCCTGTCATGTCCGGTGTGGATCGCTATGACCCGTATGCCGCGTCGCCTCCAGTCGACGATTCGAATCTCGTCCACCCACGGCACCTCCGCTCCTACGAGCAGGACGTCCGGCGACGTGACGTCGATCTCTTCGGCCCGGTAGGCCCTGGCGACCAGGCGCAGCGTTGCGGTGCTTCGCACGAGCGAGGCGAACGCCGGCTCCCAAGCTCGGGCTGTGAGGGTGGTTGCCACAGCCGGGCGAGTCACCGGTCGACCTCAAAGCCGACGATGTGGCCGAATGCCAGATGAGACTTCCCAATCGTGACGTGGTCGAGGCCCACCGATTGGACCTGGCCTCGCTGCCGCGAACCGTCGCTCAAATGCACCGTCACCGACTCGAGACGATCCTCGGCTTCGAGGAGTCGGTCCCGCAGGGTCATTCCTCGGCGACGGGCGATGGCTGCCGCTTCCTGTTCCGCTGCCGACACGGCAGCGAAGCGGGCGTGGAGTCGCTGGTCCAGAACGACGAGATCTGGGTGGTAGAGCGGATCCATGAAGCCTCCCCAATCGACGATCGACATCTCCTATGTTACGTAAACTAACGTAAACGAGCAATGGCGTACGGCGGCTTTCTTTCGCGTTCTGCTCGATCCGGGTACCCTTCAGGGCGATGTCCCGTACTGCCGCCGCTCTGGTCGCCCTCGCCGTCATGCTGGGGGCCTTCGTCCCTTCAGGTCCGCATGTCGCCGCGCAGACGAAAGACGACGTGAACCAGGCCGAGCAGGAAGCCAACAGGGCCAAGGCACAGCTCCAAGAGGCCCAGTCGTCGCTCGATGCAGCCTCGGCGGCGAGAGCCAAGGTAGAGGCGGAGCTTCTCGCCCGGGCCACGGACCTCGAACAGATCTCGGCTGAACTCGACACCGTCGCCGCAAGAGTCATCGAGCTTCGAGGAGAGATCGAGGACGCCGAACTCGAGGTGAGACGGCTACGCGGATTCGCCGAGGAGCGTGCCGTCGAGGCATACATGGGGGCCTGGTCGATGGACATCGGTGTCATGACCTTCGCCAGCTCCTCGTTCACCGAAGCCCTGATGCTCCAGGACGTCGCGGAGAGTGTCCGCTCCGAGGACCTGGCGACGATCAACGAACTGACGATCAAACGGCGCGTCCTCGATGAGTTGCGAACCGAGTTCCAGGCAGATCAGGAACGCCTGCAGCAGCTTCAAGACGATGCCGCCGAGCAGGTCGATCTGCTCGAGCAACTCTTTGCCCAGGCCGACGCCGAAGTGCAGGCCGCCTACCTGACGGTCGACTCCGCCGACCGCGCCTACCGGAACGCCCAATCCGGGGTTGAAGCCGCCAAGCGCGCCTACCAGGCGGCCCAGCGGAAGCTGCGTATCGGATCGGGGGTGACCCGCTGGAAGCCGCTCGTGGAGAAGTACTTCCCGCCCGAGCTCGTCGGCCAGGCACTCAGCGTGATGCAATGCGAAAGCGGTGGGAACCCCGACGCCACCAACCCCTACTCGGGAGCCGCGGGTCTGTTCCAGTTCATGAAAGGAACCTGGGCGGTGGCCAGTGTCCGAGCCGGCTTCGGCGGCTACAGCCGATACGACCCGGAAGCCAACATCGCTTCGGCGGCGTGGTTGGTCGACTATTCGATCAGGACCAACCATCCGCGAGGAGCTTGGGGGCACTGGTCGTGTCAGCCGAGATAGTCACCATCGACCTCGACGGATGGGCCCACGGCGGGGAGGCGGTCGGTCGTCTGGACGGCAAAGCAGTCTTCGTCGCCGGTGGCATTCCTGGTGAGCGAGTCGGGGTGAGTGTCACCATCGACAAGGGCTCGTGGGCACGGGCCGACCTGGTCGAGGTCCTCGTTCCTTCGCCTGATCGGATCGAACCTCCTTGCCCTGCCTTCGGGCGTTGCGGCGGTTGTCAATGGCAGTTCGTCGCCTACGAGCGGCAGCTCGAGGCCAAACGTGAGGTGGTCGCCTCGCAGCTTCGACATCTCGGTCGCGTCGGCGATGTCGACGTGAAGCCGACGGTGCCGTCGCCGAATCCGTACGCGTATCGCAACCGGATGAGTTTCCGGGTGGCCGACGGCCGGCCTGCCATGTTCCAGGGGCGAAGTCGGGACCTCGTGCCGCTCGACGGCTGCTTGCTCCTCGAACCAGGCCTCCAGCCGGTCTTCGATCGTCTCGGCGACCTCACCGGGGTGCGGCGTCTCACCTTGAGGGCCGGGATCCGGACCGGAGACCGATTGGTGGTCGTCGAAGGGCTCGTGCCTGATCATGCCGCCGATTGGGGCAGTGCCGTGGCCCGGCGCTCTGGGCGGAAGCTCACACCGATACTCGGCGCTCTGTTCATCAACGAGGTCGTTGACGAAACTCGGTTTCGGATTACCGGCGACGTCTTCTTCCAGGTCAACACCGATGGGGCCGAAGCGCTGGTGGCTGCGGTGCGCGACGTGCTCGGACCAGTAGATGGAACAAGGCTGCTCGATGGCTACGCGGGAGTAGGCCTGTTCGCAGCGACGGTGGGGCGCGATGCGGCCGCGGTGACGGCCGTGGAGACATCGGGCCTGGCCATCAGGGACCTCGCCGTCAATGCTCCCACCGCGAAGGTGCTTCGCGGCCGATTCGAGGAGTTCATGTACGAGCGTCACGAACTGGCGGTTGTTGATCCGCCGAGGGCCGGTCTCGGCGATGCCGGCGTCACCGCCGTAGCTCATGCCGCCCCGAGCCGTCTCGCCTACGTGTCCTGCGACCCGGCAGCGCTCGCCCGGGACGCCCGGCTGCTGCGAGCAGTCGGGTATGAGCTGGTGTCCGTCCAACCTGTCGATCTGTTTCCACAGACATGGCACGTCGAGGCGGTTGCCGGGTTCGTGCGCGCCGGGGGACGGTAGTCTGAGAGGCAACAAGTCGAGCAGAGAAAGGAGCGAAATGCAGCTCGCCCGCCTGCACGCGTTCACCTCAACTTATCCGGTCGTTTCTGTCTACCTCAATCGGGCCGATGTCCCTCCCCGCGGCGTGGCTGCCCGGCTCGAAGACCTCGTCAAACCGCACCGCAACGCCCAGTTCGAAAGTCGTGATGCGACCATGTCGCTGCGCAGGGATCTCGACCGCATCGTCGCCCAAGCCGACCGAATCGAAGCCGACCCGGCCAAGTCGATAGCGATGTTCGCCTGCGAGGCCGAGGATCTCTTCGAGTATGTGTCCCTTCCCTCGAGAGCGTGGGAGGAGGCCATCGTCGACCGTCGCCCATACCTGCGTCCGCTTCGCTATGCCACCACTCGATATGTCAGCGCCGCCGTCGTCGTCGAAGCCCGGCGCTCCGTGGTGTTCTGCGGTGGGGACGACTGGGAAGAGTACGGAGAGGTGATCGAAGAAGGCGTCCGGAAGAAGAACTACGGCGGGTTCAGCGGTTATGCGGAACACAATGTTCGCCAGCACGCCGAGGAGGCGTGGCAGAAGCACCTCAAGGAAACCGCCGAGCTGGTCTTTTCGCTCTTCCAGGAACGCAACTTCGACTTTCTGTTCGTGGGCGGCCACAAGGAGCAAGTAGACGACTTCGTCGAGGCCTTGCACCCATATGTGAAGGAGCGGGTCGCCGGAGAATTCATCGTCGACCCGCGCACCATGACCTCGTCAGAGGTTCGAGACACCGTCCGGGCGCTCGAACAACAGGCGCGCCGTCGCCGGGAACTCGACGAGGTGCGTGCCATTTACGACACTGCCGCTTCAGGTGGCCTCGCGGTGGTCGGTCTCCCGGCGAGCCTTGCTGCGACCAACGCCAAAGGTGTCGAGAGGCTCGTCGTCGTCGGCACCTATCTGAAGCCGGGCACTGTCTGTCCGTCGTGCGGGTTCTTGAGCCTCGAAGACGAAGAGTGTCCAGCCTGCGGAGCGAAGATGATGGCATCTCCCGATGTGGTCAACGAAATGGCCGAGAGCGTGGTCGAAGCATCCGGGTCGTTTCTCCAGGTAGTCGACGATGGTTCTGAAGCCATCGGGGCCACGGTCCGGTTCCCGATCCCGACGTGAACATCGCAGCTCTCGTCCTCGCCGCAGGCCCGTCGCGCCGTCTCGGGAGGGCCAAACAGCTCGAGCCGTGGGGCGATGGGACGTTGTTGGAGCACGTGCTGCAGAACGTGGCCGGTTGGCCGGTCGACGAGACGTGGGTGGTGCTCGGGGCGTCATCGGACGAGATTCTGGACAAGGTCGCCCTTGGCGATGTCGGCATCGTGGTCAATCCGGAGTGGGAGGAGGGGCTCGCCTCGTCGCTGCGAGCCGGTCTCGATGCGATTGCCCGAAGCCGCAGCGCAGACGCGGCACTCATCGCCTTGGGCGACCAACCCGACATCGACCCGGAGGTGGTCCGGCAGATCATCGACCGGTACGAAGAGACCGGAGCCATGGCTGTGGTCCCGAAGTACCGGTACACGTGGGGAAACCCGGTGTTGGTCGACAGGACTCTGTGGCCGAGGCTGATGAGCATTGAAGGTGACCAGGGAGCTAGGAAGCTGCTCCAGGCGCATCCCGAATGGGTCGAAGAGGTCTGGGTGGAGACCCTCCCGCCTCGTGATGTCGACACCGAGGACGACGTGGAGCAGCTGCGGCCGTAGCCAGCTGCCAGCTTCCAGCTGCCGGCTAAGAGAGACCTGCCGGGACGGTCGTCGGGATCGCTCTGCTGGTTGGCGGCTAGGCGCATCGCATCCGGCAGGTCCCGTTGACTAGGCTCCGCGTTCATGGCATCCATCGACGAGATACGGGGTCTCGGGGTACGGGAAGCTCGAAAGCTCCGGCAGGCCGGGATCAGAACGACGCAGGCACTCATGAAACGAGCCGCCTCACGAACAGGCCGCCGGAAACTGGCCCAGGAGACGGGCCTCGACCAGGGAGACATCCTCGGTTGGGTCAATAGTGCCGACCTGATGAGGGTGCGGGGGATCGGCGGCGACTACGCGGCGCTGCTCCACCACTGCGGCGTGGATACCGTCAAGGAACTCAGGCGGCGCAGCCCGGCAGCGCTCTACCGCAAGATGACCCAGGTCAACTCGACGAAGGTCCTGGTTCGACGGCTCCCTGCACCCGTGGTGGTCGCGCGGTGGGTCGAAGAGGCGGCCGAGTTGGAGCCGCTGGCCAGAAGCTGATACACAAGAGGGGACCCGAAGGTCCCCTCTTGTGGTGTCGGGTGGAGGCGACTCAGGCCGAAGCCTTCGTCTTCTCCGTGGTGGACTTTGCGGCCGGTTTCTTGGCTGTGGTCGACTTGGTGGTCGTGGTCTTCTTCGCCGCCGGCTTCTTGGCTGCGGTGGACTTGGTGGTCGTGGTCTTCTTCGCCGCCGGCTTCTTGGCTGCGGTGGACTTGGTGGTCGTGGTCTTCTTCGCCGCCGGCTTCGGAGCAGGCTTCTCTTCGACCACTTCGACCTTCTCCAGCTTCCCGGTCTCCGGCTTGAATGACGAACGCCAGGACTGCAGCATGTCGTCGAGCTGCTCGCGCAGTTTGCCGACCTGCTCCTGGATCTGGTCGAGATCGAGGGCGCTGGTCAGGTCATCGACGAGTTCCTCGACGGCCTCGCGTTCCTTGATCTTCTCAACGAGCTTCTGGCCTTCGGCCGCCCACTCGTCGAGCTCTTTGGCAAGATCCTCGGTGAGTTTGTCGCGAAGGTCGTGGGCCTTCGAGGTCATATCGGTGACCCGCTCGCCGACCTTTCGGGCAGCCATCACCGGGGCGCCGACCGCTGCGTACAGCACCTTCTTCGAAGTCTCTTTGATCATGATGTCTCCTCCTCTTCGGACTGGACATAGGTGCGGTATATGTCCAGTAACACTTGTTTCTGTCGTTGGGTCAGTTTGTCGTCCGCTTCGATGGCTTCCACCACCGTGGGCGGGTCGAAACCTTCGTCGAGCAGTCCGGCCCGCTGGTAGAGAGACTCTGCCTGTATCGAGAGACCCCGGGCGATCGACTTGAGGATCTCAGCCGACGGCTTCCGAAGTCCTCGCTCGATCTGGCTGAGGTATGGGTTGGAGATCCCGGCTTTGTCCGCCAACCTGCGCAGTGAGATATTCGCTCGTTCGCGCTGTTGGCGGATGAAGGCGCCGAGATCCGCGCCCTTCTTCTCGTCCAGTGTTCCGTCCTTGCTCACTGCTAACAGTATACGCCCAAGCGCTAACTTTTGCAAGCACTAGTCCCCCCAGCGAACGGAGTGAGGATGGTCCCCCCTAGCAAGCGAAGCGAGCGGAGGGGGGAAGGTACCGGCGAAGCCGGTAGGGGGGTCGCGGGCGAAGCCCGCCGGGGGGAAGGTACCGCAGCGCCGTAGGCGCTGGGGTAGGGGGCCGACGTCTGGTTGGGGTTGGATGTCGTGTGGTCTCCGAGAAGTGGTGGGGGTCTCCCACCGAAATGCTTCTCCCTCTAGGGGGAAGTGGCGTCGAGCTGATGCTCGACGCCGATGGGGGTAGGGAGGTTGGTCCCCGGCAGGAGAAGGCTGTGGTCCGGCTGTTGGCTGGCTGCTGGGAGCTGGCTGCTGATCGCTGTGGGAGACACCCCCATCGACCTCGGCTCCGCCTCGGCCACTTCATGGCAGGGGGAAGCATTTCGCTCATGTGCCGCGAAGTCTTCGGACATCGACAGGCCGCGGTACTCAATACTCGATACTCGGTACCGCGGGCGAAGCCCGCCGGCTTGGACCGAGAGCCGAGCCCCTCCTAGAACAGCCCGTCCCGCTCCGATCGCATGCGGTTGAGCGTTGTCTGGATTCGCGATCGCACCTCTTCAGTCACCTCGAGCAACGTCAACGGGTCGGCCACATCGCCGGTGGGCGGCTCGATCGGTTCGAGGAACCGGATTCTCCAGTGCACGGGCAGCGGGATCGGGTTGAGCCAGACGGCCATCTCGTCGACCCGCTGTTCCGGAAACACGGTTCGGACCAGCTGGGCCAGGCGTTTGGACGTGAAGATTGCCGGGTGAACCTCTTCGGATCCCAGGATCGCCACCGGAACGATCGGCGCCGACGCCTCCGCGGCCTGGCGGACGAAGCCTCCCCGGCCGAAGCGGCGTAGCCGGTAGGCCTCGGCCAGGGGTTTCTGGAAGCCGCGGACGCCTTCAGGGAAGACACCGACGAGGCCGCCATGGCGAAGGACCCAGGCGGCGTCTTCCGGCGCCGCGTAGGCACCGCCCGCTTTGCGGTAGAGGTGTGACGCGAAGGGAAGCATGTTGAACAGCTCGGTGGCGACAATGCGCACGCGTCTCGGGATCGGCGCCTCGTTGGACACGGCCAACGTCAGCATGATGCCGTCGTAGGGAAACGCAGCCCCTCCATGGTTGGCGGCGAGGATCCCCGGGCCGTCGGTCGGCACATGTTCGATGCCGTCCACTTCGACCCGGAAGTAGTCGAAGTAGAGGTAGTTGAACACATGCCATGCCATCTCGGCGACAACGGGATCGAGTCCCAGCGCATCGATGTCGTACGAGGCGAGCATCAGGTGCCGGAGCAGTGCGGGCCATGTGTCGAATCCAAGGCGCCCGAAGGCAGGGATGCTCAGCGTCGACGGGTCAATCCCCCCGTGGAGGACGCAGCGGCTGGTGTCGGTGACGACGGGAAGGCCGCAGGGGGCTTCTCCAACGGTGACCTCGCAGAGGCGGTGCTCGTCGATGTAGCTGCGGAGCCGGTCGGCGAAACGGCTTCTTCGGTCCGACTGGGGCTTCGGCACAGACCGTGGCGGTTCCTCATGTTCCTCGGCTCGGAGGCGGGCGGCGATGGCGTCGGCGAGCTCCTGTTTCGACATCGACGACCGGCCCGGAATGTCGAGTGCCGACGCCATCGAGCGGAGGTCTTTGACGGTGAGCCGTTCAAGGAGCGCTTCCATCATGACCGTCCGTACAGGTTGGTTACGACGGAACGAACGGTGCATTCGGGCCGGAAGCCGAGACGTTCGATGCATGGCGCTGCGTCCACGACCCGACCGAATCGCAATGTGCGGACGAGATGTTCGGGCAGGCCAGGCCCGCCGAACTGGAGGGTCGAAGCGGCTCGAGCAAACTGCCGGGCCAGCAGCGGGTACGGCACCCGGCGTCCGATGCGGAGCATCCGGCTCAGATACATCTCGCCCTCGGCGGCGATATCGAAGAATCCGGTCGGTTCGACGTCGAAGGCGTGGACAAGCGCCGCAACTGCATCGTCTTCGCACAGCACCTGGAGGCGGGGATCGAAACCCAACAGCGTTGGGACGACGGGGAGGAGCAGGTAGCGGCTCAAGGGGTTGCGGATGAGGTGCCCGATGACCGGAGCCAGCCGGATGACCGACCAGGGGACGGCAGCGCCTGAGACCTGACGCTCCAGGTCGTTGAGGGACTGCTCGTATCGGGTCAATGTCGGCGCCGGATCCGCTTCGCAACCCACCACCGACGGCTGGCGGGGTCCGCTGCCGTGGGCCGTTACGTCGGATGCCACCAGGAGATGTCGGACGGTTCCGAGACGGGCGGTCACTCCGATGAGGATCTGGGTGCCCATCACGATCGCCTCACGGGTTCGGACCGGCCCGAGGGTGGCCGTGCGGTCGACGGTCTGCAGGTGCACGATTCGGTTGGGACGAAGACGGACCGCCCGTTCGGCAAACGAGATGGTGTCGATCCTGGTCTGGTGAAACCGGGAAGCGAACGGAACCGCGGGCTCCACCTCGTCGAACCCGAAAACCTCGACGTCGCCTCGACGCTCCAACTCTTGAATGAACCGTCCGCCGAGCCAGGTGCCGGCGCCGGTGACGATCACACGATCCACGGCTTCAAGTGTAGGGGGCGCCACCATGGTCCCTCCCAGGTACCATGGATGGCCGTGGAAGTCCTCATCATCGAATCCGCCGGCGACGATCCGAGGCTGCTTGGTCTCGCCGACGAGTTCGCCGAGGATCCCCGATGCAGGGCTTCGATGGTCGGGGCGGACGACAAGGGTTCGCTACTCGTTAGCATCTGGGACCCTGAGGCCGTCGACGAGACGGCGAGCGGCGTCGCTGCGCTGCTCGGCGCATCGGCCACGGTTCGCAGGTTGACCATGAAAGATCCGAGGCTGAGTTGATGCACTTCGTCATGCGAAGCGATGCAACCGACCGTGACGTCGGCGACGTCGTCGCCCGGTTGGAGGCGATCGGCGCTGAACCCCGAGTATCGTCGGGGCGGTCCCGCGTCGTGATCGGAGCCGAGGTGCTCTCACCTTCCGATCTAGCCGACCTGGCCGCCATTGAAAAGGTGGTCGACGGTCCGGTCCGCCTCGTCGAGCGGCAGATCGAGGACGAGCCGACGCTGATCCGCGTCGGGAGTGTGACCATCGGCGACGGTTCACTCACGATGGTGGCCGGCCCATGTGCTGTCGAGTCGAGAGACCAATTGTTCGCCTCGGCAGAGGCTGTCCAGGCGGCGGGAGCACAGATTCTGCGCGGCGATGCGTTCAAGCCGCGCACATCGCCCTATTCGTTTCAGGGACTTGGCGAAGCAGGCCTGGAACTGCTGGCCGAGGCTCGAGAGACGTTCGGCATGCCGTTCGTTGCAGAAGTGATCGACCCCCGCGACGTGGCGCTGGTTGCCGAGTACGCCGACATCATCCGGATCGGGTCTCGCAACATGTCGAACTTTCCGCTCCTTCGGGAGGTCGGTCGCACCCGACGTCCCGTGCAACTGAAGCGCGGCTTCACGGCGACCGTCGACGAATGGCTCGACGCGGCCGAGTACATCTACGCGGAAGGGAACCACGAGGTGATCCTCGTCGAGCGGGGCATCCGCACCTTCGAGAACGCTGCCCGCAACACCCTCGACATCACGGCGGTGCCTGTCGTGCAACGCCGTAGCCATCTCCCCGTGTTCGTCGACCCGTCCCACGCCGCCGGCAAGCGGGAACTGGTCGCCCCGTTGGCCCTGGCGGCCGTCGCCGCGGGTGCGGACGGTCTGATGATCGACGTGCACCCGGCCCCCGACGAAGCACTCGTGGATGGGGCTCAGGCGCTGCTCCCTGAAGAGTTCGCCGACCTGATGCACCGGATTCGGGCGGTGGCGGCTGCGCTGGCCGAGGCCTGACACAACCGGCTCGCCCTACGGTTCGACCTCTACCCCCCGAACAGCTTGGCCGGCTGTGCGGCTCGAGGACAGAGGCGCACCTCGCCGCCGCTAGCATGCAGTTCCCATGATCTGCGACCCCGATCAGCTGCGGGCCATCGCCCGCGACGTCACCCCTTTGGCGGTGGAAGCACGCCGCCACATCCACGAAAATCCCGAGTTGGGTCACCTCGAGTTCGAGACAACCGCCTACCTTTCCGAGCGGCTCGCCGCCGAAGGTATTCGGGTCGAGCCCCTGTCGGTGGGCACGGGCCTCGTCGCCACCGTAGGAGAGGGCGAACCGACGGTGGGTTTTCGCGCCGACATCGATGCGTTGCCGATCGACGAGAAGACCGGCCTGCCCTTCGCTTCGAAGCGTCCCGGTCTCATGCATGCCTGCGGACACGACGTGCACAGCTCGGTTGCTCTGGGCGTCGCCATCACACTCCAACGGTTCGGGGCGTTCACCGGGTCGGTGAGGTTTGTTTTCCAGCCTGCCGAGGAGCAGTTCCCGGGCGGGGCGCAGGAGTTGGTCGACGCGGGGGTGATCGATGGGTTGCAGTCGATCATCGCTTTCCACGTCGATCCTCATCTCGAAGTTGGGAAGATCGGTTTCCGTTCTGGGCCGATCACCGCGGCTTCGGACCGTTTCACGGTGTCGGTCCAGGGCCCGGGCGGACATACTGCTCGCCCCCACGAGTCGGTCGACACCGTGCTCGCCGCGGGCCGCATCGCCGCTGATCTGCCAGAGATGCTCAGCCGTCGCGTCGATCCGCGCAGTCCTTTGGTCATGGTGTTCGGCAAGATTCACGGTGGGGATGCCGAGAATGTCATCCCTACTCACGTGGACCTGTCCGGCACGGCCCGAACCCTCGACAAGGACCTGTGGATGCGGCTTCCCAAACTCGTCGAGGAGTTGGCCAACCAGATCGTCATGCCTACCGGTGCAACGGTGCAGGTGGACTATACGACCGGTACCGCGCCGGTGGTGAACGACCAGCGGATCGTGTCGGAGGCAGAGTTCGCCGTCGCTCAGGTGCTTGGTCCGGAGGCAGTGGTCGGCACCCAGCCGAGCATGGGCGCCGAGGACTTCTCCGCCTACCTGCTCAAGATCCCGGGGGCCTTGTTCCGTCTCGGATCTCGGGGCCCTGACATGCCGATCGTCGACCTGCACTCTGCGGCTTTCGATGTCGATGAGAAGGCGATTCCTACCGGTGTCCTCGGCGGCGCCGCGGCACTGCTCGGTAGCCTCAACTGCGCGTTCTAACAGCGACCAGCTTCCGGCCACCAGCTTCCGACACGACCGTTGTCACCCCCGGCCCGCCAGGCCGCGGTACCTGATACTCGATACTCGGTACTGCGAGCGAAGCGAGCGCTCGGGTAGGGGGGTCCGGGCGAAGCCCGGTAGGGGCTGACCGTTGTGGGAGACACCCCCATCGCCTCGCTGCGCTCGGCACTTCCCCCTCGGCAGGGGGAAGGATTGCGCGCATGTACCCCGAGGTCCTTGCACACCGCCAGGCCGCGATACTCAATACTCAATACTCGATACTCGGTACCGCGAGCGAAGCGAGCGCTGGGACAGGGACCCGACAACCAAGCTGCGCTGTCATCTCCTAGAGCTCATCTCGGTAGAACCCTCTCTCTACCAGCCGCCGTGCCCTCCGGGTGACCCGGCGCAGCTCTTCACGCAGCTCACCTGCATTGTGGTAGCCGAGCGACCGGGCCAGGCGCACCAGGTCGACACCGCCAGGGAGAACGTCGGTGGGCCGGCCGGTCTGCAGAAACATCCGGTTCCGGAGGCGGACCGTGAAGCGGTAGGCCTCCGAAAGGGTCGCCGCCTGCACCGGCGTCAGCACGTCGGCGTCAGCGAGCGCCCGGAGCGTCGCGAGGGTTCCTCGCCGGCGTACCAAGGGATGCTCGGCACCGTGGCGGAGCTGCATCAACTGGGTGAAGAACTCGACGTCCGACACGGCACCTGGCCCGAGCTTGACGTGAAGCTCCGGGTCGATGCTCTTCGGGATCCGCTCGGTTTCGATGCGGGCTTTCATGGTGCGGATGGTGCGGATGGTGTCGGGGTTGAGGGTGTCGGGGTAGACGTAGGGTTCGATGAGGTCGACGAATC